>CALAQS010000196.1 GCA_937888435.1 uncultured Acidobacteriota bacterium | reverse complement strand
CCTTGCCTGGGGAAATCGCCTCCACCCGCTTCGCCAGGCCAAAGTCGAGGATCTTCAGGTGGCCGTCCTTGGTGACGAAAAGGTTCTCGGGCTTGAGATCCCGATGGACGATGCCCTTCTCGTGGGCGGCGGAGAGACCCTTGGCGATCTGTAGGGCGTAATCCACGGCCTGCTTCTGGGAGACCGGACCCGCGTCGAGCTTCACACGCAGCGTCTCGCCTTCGAGAAGCTCTATCACGGCGTAGGAGATGCCGTCGTGCCTCCCGAAATCGAAGATCGAGAGGATGTTCGGGTGTGAAAGGGCTGCGACCGACAGAGCCTCGCGCTCGAACCGGGCCAGGGCATCGGGGTCCGCGGCGAGCGACGGTGGTAGTACCTTGATCGCGACGTCGCGCTTGAGCTTGGAATCCTTCGCCCGATAGACCTCCCCCATGCCGCCCGCGCCGAGGGGCGAGAGGATCTCGTAGGGGCCGAGCCGGGTGCCTGCGGAGAGCGCCACCTCAATCTGTTCCGTCTTCTGACTTGAAGCTTATCTCGAACCTCGTGGGCTCCGTCCGGCGAGGAATCTCTTCATCTGGAGACGGTTAGCACGAGACGGTTCACTCGGCGCCGCCCGGTTTCCAAGACGCGGTAGTCCCGGACCGCGCCCTGAGCCATCCACTCGGGGATCCTTCCGGAAAAGGCCGATTACTCGAACCTAAACCGCCGTCCCGACAGACTGGCGGTCTAGCGCGGGCGGGCGTGAGTCTGGATCTCTGCGCGCTGCAGCCCCCGGCAATTCCCATTGCACCCCTACACGTCCGGCCAGAATGCCCGTCTACGGGGCGGGGATTGAGAAACAACCGAGGGCGTAACCCTGGTTTCCACGCGCTACAGACCCCCGGCAATTCCCATTGCGCCCCTACAGGTCCAGAGGAAAGTGCGGTGGGCGCTGGCGTGACGTTCGATCGGTGCGATGGAGCCCTTCTTCTCGACCGCTCCAAACCTGTATTTCGCGATGTCGCATGCGCCGGACTTTCCCGCTCCCTCGAGTCGTAGACTGGCATGCGCCGTGAAGCCGCCCCCGTACCGATCGATCCCGGATCTTTTTTTCGCCCGCGTGACCGCCACCCCGGATGCACCCGCCTTCCTCCACCCCGAGGACGAGGCCTGGAAGAGCCTGTCGTGGCGCGAGACAGCCTCGCGCGTGCGCGAACTCGCGTGCGGGCTCCTGTCTCTCGGCCTCTCAGCCGGCGATCGCGTGGCCATCGTCTCGGCCACGCGCCTCGAGTGGATTCTCGCGGATCTTGCCGTCGCGTGCGCGGACGGAGTCACCGCGAGCGTCTATCCCGTCTCGACCGAGGAAGACACCTCCTTCATTTTGGCCAACTCGCAGGCGGCCGTCGTCTTCGCGGAGGACGCCGCGCAGGCCCGGCGGATCCTGAGCCGCAGCGACGCGCTACCCAGCCTGCGTCATCTCGTCCTGTTCGACGCGTCGGCAGGGCTTCCGGGCGACGCGATGTCCCTCCTCGACCTTGCGGCCCTCGGACGCGCGTGGGATGCCGCACATCCCGGCGGTTTCGATGCCACCGCTGGGGCTGCCGGGCCTTCCGATCTCGCGACGCTCAGCTACACGTCCGGAACGACTGGCCGCCCGAAGGGCGTCGAGCTGCCGCACGACTGCTGGCTCTTCGAGGTCGAGTCGATCGGCTCGCTGGGTCTCCTGGGGCCTTCCGACCTGCAGTTTCTTTGGCTCCCTCTCGCGCACGTCTTCGGCCAGGTGTGCGTCATCCTCGGGATCGGCCTCGGCTTCCCCACGGCCGTCGACGGCCGCCCCGACCGCATCGCGGAAAATCTCAGGGCGGTGAAGCCCACGTTCGTCTGCGTCGTCCCACGCATCTTCGAGAGAATTCACGCGAAGGTCCTCGAACAGGCGCTCGCAGGAGGAAAGGTGAAGGCCGCTGTCTTCCGGTGGGCGCTTGGCATCGGCACGGAGGTGGCGCAACGGCGGCGTGATGGCCGGCGCGTCGGACCCTTCCTCGAGGCGCGGCGGCGCCTCGCAGACGCCCTCGTCTTCGGTAAGGTGCGCGCACGTTTTGGCGGACGACTCCGCTTCTTCATCTGCGGCGGTGTCGCCCTCGCGAAAGAACTCACCGGGTTCTTCGCCGCGTTCGGCGTCACGATCCTCGAGGGCTACGGCCTCTCCGAATCGACGGCGATGACGGTCTGCAATCTCCCGGACCGGAACCGTTGGGGCACTGTCGGCATCCCGATTCCAGGCATTGAGGTGTCGTTCGCGGGGGACGGCGAAATCCTCCTCCGCGGACGTGGAGTCATGCGCGGGTATTACGGCCTTCCGGACGAATCTGCTCGCACACTCGACGCGGACGGCTGGCTCTACACAGGCGACATCGGCGCCTGCGACGCCGCCGGCCACCTCACGATCACGGACCGAAAGAAGGACATGATCAAGACCTCGGGAGGGAAGTTCGTTGCGCCACAGCACGTCGAAGGAAAGCTGAAGCTCGAGACGCCCCTGATCGCCCAGGCCCTTCTGCACGGCGAAGGACGGCGCTTCTGTACCGCACTCGTTAGCCTGTCCGAAGAGGAGCTTCTCGCGTGGGCGCAGACCGAGGGAATTCGCGACGCGTTCTACGCGGATCTCGTGCGCGACACACGGGTCGTCGAACTCATTCGCCGGCACGTCGAACATGTGAACGCGAACCTCGCGCGATACGAGGCGATTCGTCGCTGGGCGATTCTGCCCGCAGAGCTGAAGGTCGAGACGGGCGAGCTGACGCCAAGCCTGAAGGTCCGCCGACGGGTCGTGGAACAGCGTTACCGCGACGTGCTGGAAGGTCTGTATGCGGAGGCGCCCCAGGGTGCAGGGGCGCCATGGGAATTGCGGTGACC
>CALAQS010000195.1 GCA_937888435.1 uncultured Acidobacteriota bacterium | reverse complement strand
ATATGAGAGAAAAGGCGGTCAAGACTGGGTACGGCCAGACCGGGGGATTGGAGATCCTGGGGGAACTCGTAGATTCGGGGCGGTCCATTTTCACCTCCAAGGAGGCGCAGGAAGCCGGCAAGGCGAAGCACCTCGACCTGGCTCGAACGAACATTCTTCTCGCCTTGATGGCCGACGCTGGGCTGATTCGCCGGCTCAAGCGCGGGCTATACGCCGTCACCGGCAAGCTGCCCGGAAGCCGCGCGCCCCACGACTTCGCGATCGCGACGGCGATGTTCACGCCATCGGCCATCAGCCACGCCTCCGCCCTGAACTTTCACGGGCTGTCCGAGCAGGCTCCGCGAGCGATCACCTGCATGACGACGAAGAAGATCATGACGCCGTCCATGCGCAGCAAGGGGTCGCTCGTTCACGCGCCCCGGACATGGGTGGTCGACGATCTCCGCATCATCTTCTTCTCGGTGGCCGTCGCGAAGTTCATCGGGATCGAGCAGGTGTGGGTGGACGCCGAGAACAGGGTGCCGATCACGGACAAGGAGCGGACGGTCCTGGAGATGTTTCTTTCTCCGAGAGCGTTCGGCGGTCTGGCCGAGGCGGTATCCGTGCTGGAAGAGCATCGCAAGGCGTTGGACCTGGAGAAGCTCGCTCGGTACGCCGTCGAGATCAGGGTGGCCGTCACGGCAAAGCGCATCGGATGGGCGCTCGAAGCTGGAGGCGCCTCTCGCGCAGTTCTCAGCCGCCTGAGGGCGGTGCCGGTGAAGGGAATTCAGAGGCTGGACCCGGCGAGGCCGGCGCAGGGCCCGGTCATTCGCGAGTGGATGCTTCAGGACAACTTCACGAGCGCCCGGTCGGGATCATCATCGTCATCATGATCCCGCTCCAGAAAGTTCTCCAGCAGCGCGCACGCAAGCTCGGCCTTCCGCTCGACACGGTCGCGAAGGACTACGTGATCGGCCACCTTCTCGCGGCCATCAGCGCCCAGCCCGAGCTTGGATCAGCGCTGGTCTTCAAGGGCGGCACCGCCCTGAAGAAGCTGTACTTCGGCGACTATCGCTTCTCCGAGGATCTCGATTACACGGCGGTGAAGGCTCCTTCCGGGAAGACGTGCTCGTCTACGCGCTGGAGGAGATCGTGGCGGAGAAGCTGCGGGCGTTGCTTCAGAGCGAGGCTCGTCGCGTGAAGCGCGGTTGGACTCGCCCGCGGGCGAGGGACTTTTTCGACCTGTGGCGCGTGCTTGGCGATTTCGAGAAAGACCTCGATGTCCGAGTGATCCCCGCAGTTCTTCGGAAGAAGTGCGAAGTGAGGAACGTGTCGTTCAGCTCTGCGGACGACTTCTTTGCCGAGGGACTCCTCGCCGAAGTGGATGCGGTCTGGACGCAGTCACTCGCCGCGCTCGTCTCCGATCTTCCGCCGCTGTCGAAGGTGCTGTCGGAACTCCGGCCCAAGGTAGAGCGGTTGCTGGCCGAGTAGCAATCCGCGTTCAGTATTTGGACATCTCGGCCAAGCGCGGCCGGAGAGCCGGAGGTGCCCCGGGGGCCCGTGCGGGTGGGGGCCGGGGAGGGGAGCTCGGATTCGCGAGGCGTACCC
>CALAQS010000194.1 GCA_937888435.1 uncultured Acidobacteriota bacterium | reverse complement strand
TGATGCCCGGCGCGCGCCGGCGCGCCTCCGGCTCCTCCTCTCCCGAAGCTTCACGCACGGCCTCGCTCTTCACGTCACGCTCGTCCGAAAAAATGCGGTAGGCCTCCGTGAGGAGGATGAGGCCACGCTCGAAGCGCTCGTCCTTGGCGGCGTCAATGCCGAGCCGCGTGAGCTCCATCGGATCCGTCGTGCCCGCTTCGGCGAGAAGCTCGGCGGGAATCAGGTTTCGTTCGCGCATCTGAGAGGCAGTCTCGGGCTTCGCGGCCGGGTGCGTCAAGCCGGGCGCGGCCGGCCCTCGGGTATCGTTCGGGCGTGCGGACGCTCCATCTCGCCAGGGGCCGCGACGCGGCGACTCGCCGGCGCCATCCGTGGCTCTTCTCGGGCGCGGTCGCGCGGGAGGAGGGCACTTCACCGGACGGAGCCGTCGAGGCACGGGACGCCTCGGGCGCGTTTCTGGCGCGCGGCTTCGCGTCGCCGGCTGCATCGATCGTGGCCCGCTTCTGGACGTTCGAGGACCGGCCGCTCGACGCGGACCTCGTCTCGCGGCGCGTTCGGGAGGCGGTGGCGCTGAGGGACCACGTCGTGCCGCCCGAAACGGACGGCTACCGCGTCGTGAATGCGGAAGGCGATTTCCTGCCCGGCCTCGTCGCGGACCGGTACGGTGGAGCCCTCGTCATACAGGCCACGACCGAGGGCACCGCGCGCGCCCGCCCCCTCTGGCTGCCTCCGCTCCTCGCGGCGTTCCCCGAGGCGACCGTCCTTCAGAAGAACGACCTGCCGGGGCGGCAGGGAGAAGGGCTCGCGCTCGACGACGAGCTTCTCGCGGGCGACACCAGCCCTCGGCGGGCGGCGTTCCGCGAGCGGGGCCTCGCCTTCGTGGCGGAGATTTCCGCCGGGCAGAAGACGGGCTTCTTCCTCGACCAGCGCGAGAACCGCTTCCTCGTGCGGTCCCTCGCGGCGGGCCGGAGCGTGCTCGACCTGTTCTCGTATTCGGGCGCGTTCGGCGTCGCCGCACTCGCCGGCGGCGCGACGCGCGTCGTCCACGTCGACGCATCCGCCGACGCGCTCGAGCTCGCGCGCGAGAACCACATTCTCAACGGGCAGGCCCTCGAGGGGCCCGGTGCGCGCGTCGAGACGCGGGAAGCCGACGTCTTCGACGACCTCAGGGTCCGGGTCGCGGCCGGCGAGCGCTGGGATTTCATCGTGACGGACCCGCCCGCGTTCGCGAAGCGGAAGGCGGACGTCGACAAGGCTTGCCGCGGCTACAAGGACATCAACCGGCTCGCGTTTCAGCTTCTCGCCCCGGGCGGCCTTCTCCTCGCGTGCTCGTGCTCGGGCCGCATTTCGCCCGACCTCTTCCAGAAGGTGATCTTCGCGGCCGCGCTCGATGCCCGCCGTCCGGCGCGGCTTCTCGAGCGGCGCGGAGCCGGCGCGGACCATCCGGTCTCGATCGACTGCCCCGAGGGGGACTATCTGAAGGCCTTTCTCCTCGAGGCGCCATGACGACCCGTGTCGCCCTCGTCGGGCCTCTTCCCCCCTGGCGCAGCGGAATCGCGGACCAGACCCTTCGGCTCGCGCGGGCGATGCGCGCCCTCGGAGTCGAGCCGATCGTCGTCACTTTCCGTCGGATGTATCCACGGTTCCTGTATCCGGGGAAGGGAACCGGGGATTTCTTAGAAAGGGAAGAGGGATTCGGCGCGGGTTTGTCCGACGTCCGCTCGATCCTCGACGGCCTCAACCCCTTCTCGTTCTTTTCCTCATCGAAAGAAATACTGGCGTCCGGAGCTTCTCTCGTCGTCATTCCCTGGTGGACGGCCTACTTCGCGCCGCACGTTCTCCTGCTGTTCGCCGGCCTTTCCCGCGACGGTGCCGGGGCCACGACGCTCCTCCTCTGCCACAACGTTTTCGACCACGAGCAGAGCCCGTTGAAGAGCGCGCTGACGCGCGCGGTCCTCAGGCGGGCCGACCGATTCGTCGTTCAGAACGCGCGGAGCGCGGGGGAGATCGTCTCGGAGCGCTCCGATGCGCGTGTCGACGTGATCCCGCATCCCTCGGAGCCGCGCGCGGTGATCCCGGACCGCGCGGCCGCACGCGCGCGGCTCGGCGTGCCGGCGGACGTGCCGCTCTTTCTCTTCAGCGGGATTCTCCGGCCTTACAAGGGCTGGGACGTCCTGCTCGAAGCGTTCGCCGCCGCGCGACGAGAAGTTCCCGAAGCTCAACTGGTTCTCGCCGGCGAGGCGTGGGGGTCGGCGCTCGACGTGCCGGCCCGGGCGCCGGCGGCCGTACGTCTCGAGCTGCGCTACCTCTCCGAGGACGAGCGCGCCCTCTGGTTCGCCGCGTGCGACGCGGTCGTCTGCCCGTATCGCCACGCCACTGGCTCCGGGATCGCCGCCGACGCTCTCGCGTTCTCGCGCCCGGTGATCGGCTCGGCGGTGGACGGGCTTGCAGGAATCGTCGAGGAAGGCCGGAGCGGCCTCCTCGTGCCTCCGGGCGACGCGGGCGCCCTCGCCGCGGCCATGGTCAGGTTCGTGCGGGAGGGGCTCGGGCCCCGGCTTTCGGCCGGCGCCGCGCATCGCCGCACGGTCTTCACGCCCGACGCGCACGCCCGGCGGGTTCTTTCGGCCGGCGGAATCGACGTATGAGATCCTTCGCGCGATGGGGTCCGTCCGCATGTTTCGCGACCGCGTCGTCTCGATGGAGCAGACGCAGGAGATCGGCGAAAGGCACATCGACCTTCTGAGCGCGCTCGCCGTCGAGGCGCTGCCGGGCTACGCGCTGGCCGCGCACGGCCTCGACCACGAACGCGACCACTACTGGCTGTCTCTGACGAACGACTCGACCGGCCAGATGCGTCGGCTCGACTTCACGCGCATGTTCCTCTCGGACGCGACCCGGCTCCCGGCCGTCGTCGCCGACGCGAACGCGCCCGTGAGGGCGCAGATCGTCGCGTGCATTTTCGAGCAGGCGGCGTGCGCTGAAATCCTCGTCACGGTCGCGGGACTCCTCACGGAGGAAGAGCGCTTGGAGCGCGACGAGATCGAGGCCGAATGGCGAAAAAAGCACGAGGTCGCGCAGGCCGCGAGGCGCGCCGAGGAGGAGCGCCGCGCGAGCGAGCGCCAGCGCCAGAAGCAGCAGGAGGAGGCGCGCCGCCAGGCTCAGCGGGAGCGGGAGCGCCGCGAGCGTGCCGCGGCGGGACAAAAGCAGCAACAGCCGGGCGAGGGCGGTGGGCGGCGCCGCCGGCGCCGTGGGCGCGGCGGAGCGGGAGGCAATGGGATCGGGGGCCGTCCGCAGCAGAATCAGCCGGCGAGCGCGGCAAAAGCCCAGCGTCCTCCTCAGCCCGCGAATGCGCCGCCTGCCGAGGCCTCACGCGCCGAAGTCGGAGGCGGCCGGCGAAGGAGACGCCGCGGCCGGGGCCGCGGCCCCGGGGGTCCGAAACCCGGAAGCGGCGGAGGACAGCCGTCGGGCTAGCGGCCCCCACGTAATCGCACGGGTCTCCGGCGCGAGAAAGGGTGCAGGGAAACCCGGGCGGGGTTTCCCTGCAAAATGACCGTTGCTAGCGCGCCCTTCTCCGGTCGCGGGCGGAGCCCGCGGCGCGCTAGCTCAGAGGACGTCGCCGCAGTGCGGGCAGAAGGCGAAACCTTGGGTGTTTTCGTGCGAGCACGTGACGTCCTCTTTCGGGTGCGCGGCGCTCGCGGCCTCCTCTAAGGGATGCAGCCGGACGCGGACGCCGTGCGTGTCGACCGCGAGAAGCTCGAGGCGGCGCCTGAGCTTCCCTTCGGGGCCTTTCACTTCGACGACGAATCCTTCGGGACGCCGACAGCGTTCCTGAAACCACGCGGTGAGCGGGCCGAGAAGGGCGGCTGAGAGACGTCGCGTGACGGCGGGGTGCTCGGCGTCGAACGTGCGCAGGAACGCGCCGTGCGTGTTGGCTCCGAGCTCGAGCTCCGTCGCGCCGAAGCGCAGCGCCTCGGCGAGAAGCGCACGCCCCAGACGGCCGATGGAGTCGTCGGGCGCCGCGAGGGCCGCCGGAACGGCTGGCGAGGCCGGCTGAAAGCGCGACACGGGCGAGGGCGCCGTTCCCGCCGCCTGGGCCTCGAAGCTCTCGATGAGGTCCTCGAGAACGGGATCCGGCGTTACGTGGAGCTCCACCTGGAAACCCGTCGCGTCGGCGAGATTCTTCAGCAGGACGAGATTGCGCGGGTCCGAGGTCGCGATCCTGAGGCGCTTACCGGAAAGCGCGAACGGAAACGCGCGGAAGCGACGCCTCTCTTTCGCGGGAAGGCACTCGACGATGTCCGGATCCGACGCGACGAGCGTCGCGCGCGAGACGCCCGGGAGACCGTAGGCCTGTGAAAGAGCGGCGATCAGGACCTCCTCGGTGACCGCGCCCGTGGAGAGAAGCGCCCTCTCGATCGTCCCGCCGTATGTCTTCTGCCACGTCGAGGCACGGCTCAGCCGGCGGACCGTGAGGTCGCCGGCTTCGGCTAGGACTTCTCCGACTCCGAGAGGGACGGCCATCGTTGTCCTGACGATCCTTGCAGGAATCGGGCCGGGGCCCGAGGCCCCCAGCGCCCGGAAAGTGACTTCCGGCGGCGGTTCTGGCCGGCGGCAGGTGACGAAAACTGTCGGTTAGGGACCCGGGAAGTACTCGCGCCAGCGCCGGTCGACGAGCGCGGCGGTGCCGGGATCCGCTTCCACGACTTTCGGCATCCAGGGTTTCGTTCGGGCGTCGAGGACGACCGGTGGCGTGAAGGCGATGTGGTTCCGAACCACTTCGCGTCTGCCGTGCACGTCCGCGGCGGGCTCGAATCGCGTAAACACGCGCCAGAGGAATGAGCGCTCGTCCTTCGCCGCTTCCGCCGCATCGTCCGCGAGAACGACGAGCGGCCAGCCGGCGACTGCTGGGTCTTGGGCGAGGCGCTCCGCGTAGGAGCGGTCGGACGCGAAGGACGGCCCGTCCACGACGAGCGCGCCCGGACAGAAGACGGCCGCCGTGCGCGTGCCCTGTGGCAGCGCACCGCGGAACTCGCGCGGGAGGTCGCGGATCGCATCCCCGAGGCCCAGGAGGACGCCCTTGCTGCCTTCGTTCACCTTCGGGCCCGTGTAGTCGAGCGTGTCCATCGCGAGGTTGCCGAATACGAACAGGTCCGTCTCGAACCGGCAGCGCGCCAGGATGTGGGCGAGGAGGCCGCGGAAGTCGCGCAGGTCGCGTTTCGCGTCGGTGACGAGGAGGAACTTCGTGAGGGAGAGCTGTCCCTCGCCGAGGATGCGGAAGGCCGAGGTCATCGCCTCGCGGCCGTACCGGTCCTTCACGACCGCCGCCGCGAGCGAGTGGAAGCCCGTGTCCCCGTAGCTCCAGAGGTGGACGACGGACGGCATCACGAGCGGAAACAGCGGAGACAGCAGCTCCTGCAGCATGTCGCCGATGTAGAAGTCCTCCTGCCGGGGCTTGCCGACGACCGTCGCCGGGAAGATCGCGTCCCGCCGCCGATAAATCCGCGCGACCTCGAAGACGGGATAGTCGTGCTTCAGCGAGTAATAGCCGTAGTGGTCTCCGAACGGGCCCTCCGGCTTCCGAACTTTCGGCGGCACCGACCCGGTGAGCGCGAACTCCGCGTCGGCGACCAGGCGGTGCGGGTGGGATGGCACGCTCGTCATGGCGAGTTTTTTCCCGAGGAGGAGCGAGGCGACGAGAAGCTCGGACAGCCCCTCGGGCAGCGGCGCGACCGCCGCGAGGATGAGCGCGGGAGGACCGCCGAGGAAAACCGTGAGCGGCAGCGCCGAGCCCCGCGCCTCGGCCTCGTGGTAGTGGAACCCGCCGCCCTTGGCGATCTGCCAGTGGACTCCCGCCGTCCTCGGGCCGTGGATCTGCATGCGGTACATGCCGAGATTCGACTGCCGCCCGTGCGAGAGGCCTGCCGGTCTGTCCGAAGGAAGTTCCGAATAGACGAGGGGCAGAGTCAGGAACGCTCCGGCGTCCTCCGGCCATTGCGTGAGGGCGGGCAGGCGCGCGAGATCGGGCGCGTCCTCCACGACGTCCAGCACGGGGGCGTGAGACGCGCGCTTCGTTCCCACGCGCAGGGCGGCGCCGAAGAACGACCGGAACGCCCAGAGCTTCTCTCCCGTCGGCGGGAGGAGCTCGGTGGCGGCGCGCGCCGCCGTTTCGACGAACGCCCGCGGCTTTTGGCCGAAGGCGAGCTCGAGGCGCTTTTGCGTGCCGAAAAGATTCGTCACGACGGGAAAGTCGGCGCCCTTCGGCCGCTTGAAGAGGAGCGCCGGACCGCCCGCCTCGATCACGCGGCGATGGATCTCGGGGATCTCGAGCCGCGGGTCGGCCTCGGCCTCGACGGTCGCGAGCTCGTTCTCGCCGCGAAGGACGTCGAGGAAGGCGCGGAGGTCTTTCATGGAAGAGGTGTGGTCTTCTCGGCGCCGGCGAGATCGGAGAGCCGGGTGCGCTGCAGGCGCTCGAGGAATTCTCTTCGCGCGGGCGCGAGGACGGCGCCCACGGGCCCCGCGACGGGTGGAAAGGCGCGCTCGAGATCGTCGCGCCTCTCGAGCGCGAGGGCCACGTCGGCGAGCGTGATGTCCGAGGCGGGCCGGCCGAGGACGAACCCGCCGCCTCGCCCGCGCCTGCTCCGGAGGAGGCCGCGGTTCACGAGGCGCCCCAGTACCTTGGAGAGAAACGGCGCGGGAACGCCGGCCGCCTGCGCGATCGCGATCACGCCGCGCCCCCTCCCCTGCGGCCCGCGCGGGTCGAGGAGCGGCAGCACGGCGAGGGCGATCTCCTGGGCGCGCGTGAAGAACACCGCGCGTCAGCCGCCGGCGAGGTAGCGGTACTGGGCGACCGAGAGCGGAACGACCGAGAGCCGTCCCATCTTCACGAGCGGCGAGTCGCGGAAGAGCTTCTCGGACTTGATCGTGGCGAGCGTGACCGGAGAGGCGAGCGGCTTTCCCGCTGCGATCACGACGTGCGGGTCGGTCGGGCTCTTCGGGTCGGTGTCGGCGGAGACGACGGTGGCCAGGCCCACCGCCGCCTTCACCTCGCCCGTGTGGTAGATCACGAGCCGGTCGCCCCTCTTCGTGGAGAGCAGGTGGCGGATCGCGGCGAAGTTTTTCACGCCCGTCCAGACGGTCTGCTTCTCCTTTACAAGGTCGTCGAAGGAGTAGTCCGAGGGTTCGGTCTTGAGCAGGAAGTCGGCCATCGTCCGCCCCCTAGCCTACCTGTCTCAGGGCAATCGTGATTTTCGTGAACGCCGCGCGTCCGGCGGGGAAGAGGCCGCCGAAGAATCCCATCACGAGCGAGAAGACGATGCCCGTCATGAGGAGCGCCGGCGTGAGGCGGAAGGCGAACACGACTTCCGAGAACGTCGCGAAGTTCGTCGTGCCGGTGACACCCGAGAGCGCGAGCTTCACGGCAAGCAGTCCGAGGACGCACCCGAGGGCTCCCCCGAGGAGCGCGAGGCACAGCGACTCGAAGACGAACGACAGCAGCACCGAGATGCGCGAGAACCCGAGCGCGCGCAGCGTCGCGATCTCGCGCGTGCGCGCGGCCACGGCGGCGTACATCGTGTTCATCGCCCCGAAACAGGCGCCGATCGCCATGACGATGCCGACGAAGAATCCCAGAAACTTGATGGGCGCCGCCGTGGACGTCTGGTCGTCGTAGTACGCCCGCTCCACCTTGCCCTCGAGCGCGAGACGCGGATCGCCCGCGAGGCCAGCCTGGAGCTGGTCGCGCGCCGCGCGGGCCGCGGTCTGCGCGAGAACGGATGAATAGCCGCCTCGCTTGAAGTCCGTGATCATGCCCTCGACGTCCGTCCAGATCTCGCTGTCCGGGGCGGTGCCGCCGGCGTCGAAAAGGCCCACTACCGTCCAGCGATACGCGCCAAACTTGATCGTCTGGCCCGTCGCGCAGTCCTTGAAGCGGCTCGAGACGCTCTTCGAGACGATGACTTCGGACTTGCCCGGCGTGAACATGCGGCCCTCGACGAGCGTGAGGCCGGGCCGGAGCTTCATGCCCTTTTCGCCGATCCCGCGGATCGTGACGTTCGACGAGCCGCCGCCCTGCTTCTCGAGGTTCAGGACGATGACGAGCTCGGGAGACGCCATCGGCTTTCCGTCCGCGTCGGGCGAAATGCCGGGAAGCGTCTCGATGAGCGGTACCTGGTCGCGCGAAATGCCGGACTGAAGCTCCGACTGCGCGTTCTGCCTCAGAACGAGAATGTTGTTCTCGGAGCCCGAAGCCGTGAACACGCGCGTGAGGCCCTCGCCGAGCGACATGACGCACAGGAAGACCGCCACGACGAGGCCGATTCCGAGAACGGTGAGAGTGGTCGTGACCTTTCGCACGAAGAGGTTCCGGACGTTGTACTTCAGTGGAATGCCGAGCATCAGGGGTCCTTTCAGCCGACCTGCCTCAGGCCGTCGACGATGGAGCGTTGCGCGGACCGGACGGCGGGCACGACGCCGGCCACGAGGCCAACCCCGACCGCGACGAGGAACGCGAGGAGAAGGATGCCGGGGTAAAGGCTGAATCCGGAGGCGAACGTCCCGAGCGGGGTCGTCATGAGGCCGCCCTTGATCGCCGGCTCGATCAGCGTGAAGACGGCGATGCCGAAGAGCCCGCCGAAGACCGCCACGAGGACGCTTTCGCCGAGGATCAGGCCGAGGATCGTGCCCTTCGGGAACCCGAGAGTGCGCATCACCGCGATCTCGGTGACGCGCTCGCGTGCGGCCATCGCCATCGTGTTCGCCGCGATGAGCAGGATCACGAAGACGATGATGACGCCGATCGAGGTGACGAGGAGCTTCACGTTTCCGACGAGCGACATGAACGACATCTGGAACGCCTTCTCGGTCTCGGTCTTCGTCGGGTAGGACGAGTTCTCGAACATTCCGTCGATCGTGTCGATGAGGGAAGTCGCGGCCTTCCCGTCCCGCGCCTTGGTCCAGACCATGCCCAGGGTGGAGCCGAACTGCGGCGAGGCTTCCTCGAGGTATTTCCGGTTGAAGTGGAGGGACGCGGCGTTCCCGTCTGGGATCTGATAGATGGCGCGCACGTTGAGCTCGAGCGTCACGGGCCAGATGTCGCCCCGGAGGACGATTTTGTCGCCGGTCTTCCAGCCAAACTTGTCGGCGATGTTCTTTCCGACGATGCAGCCCGCGCGGTCGGCGTACCAGTCCGCCGGAGAGCCCGAGAGGATGACGGCGTCGTCGAAGACCTGGAAAAAGGCCTCGGGCTCGACCGCGAAGCGTGAAAAGATCGTCTTCGCGCTGCCGTCGCCGTACTTCCCGCCGAACCAGTCCAGCTCCGTCGCCGCGACGACGCCTGGGAGCTTGCGGATCTTGTCCAGGTACGCGTGCGGGAGGAAGTTCGCGAGCGAGACCTTGTGCCGCGTGACGAGCCGGAACATCCCGCGCGTGACCGCGGGATCCGGCCGGTCCAGCGCGCGTAGGAACGTTCCAAGAAGGCAAATGACGAGGAGCGGCAGAACGATCGAACCGATCGTCAGAAGCGTTCGCGTCTTCTTGCGGAACGCGTTCTTGAGGATGAGGGGGAGAAACTTCATCAAGCTTCCGAGGCTTCAGGTCGAGGAGACCGAGATCGCCGCGGCCATGCCGACGGCCTTTCCACGCTCGGCGTGCACGTCTTCCTTGAGCACGCCCTTGTCGAGGTGGACGAGGCGGTGCGCCCGGGACGCGGCCTTCGGATCGTGCGTCACCATGACGATCGTCTTCTTGAACTCCGAGTTGAGGCGCTCCATGAGGACGAGGATCTCCTCGCCGCTCTTCGCGTCGAGGTCGCCTGTCGGCTCGTCGGCCACCAGCAGCTTCGGGTCGGTCGCGATCGCGCGCGCGATGGCGACGCGCTGCTCCTGCCCGCCCGAGAGCTGCCGCGGGTAGTGGTCCATGCGATCCAAGAGGCTCACGACCGAGAGCGCGAGCTCGGCCTGCTTTTTCCGGCGCGCCCTGTTCATGTTCGTGAGAAGAAGGGGGAGCTCGACGTTCTCGAACGCCGTGAGCACGGGCACGAGGTTGTAGAGCTGGAAGATGAAGCCGACGTTCGCGCTTCGCCATTTCGCCAGCGCGCCCTCGCTCATCGTCGAGACCTCGTTCTCGCCGACGAAGATCCGGCCCGAGGTCGGGCGGTCGATGCCCGCCATGAGGTTCAAGAGCGTGGTCTTGCCCGAACCCGAGGGACCCATGAGCGCCATGAAATCGCCCTCGTCGACCGTGAGCGACAGGTTGTCGAGCACGGTGAGGACCTGGGTGTCGCGCGTGTACTGTTTCACGAGCGAGTCGATGCGGATGAGGGGGGTCTCTGCGCTCAATCGGCTCTCCTTCTCTCGTCAGTCCTTCTTGATGCGAATCTTCTGCTCCGCGCTCCAGGCGTGAGAGACCCCGGCGACGTCGGCGACGATTTCCTCGCCGCCCGAAAGGCCCGATGTCGCCTCCATCTGCGCTCCCGCTGCGAGACCTAGCGTGAGCGGCTTGAACGTGGCCTTGCCGTTCGCGACGAGGAGGACGCCCTTCTCGCCGCCGACCTCGACGAGGGAGGCCGACGGCACCATCACCTTCGGCTTCGCCTTCTCGTCGATCTTCGCCTGCGGGTTCAGGAACACCACCCGGCAGGACATCTCGGGGAGCACCTTCGCGTCCCTGCCGAGGAGCTCGATCTTGACCTTGACCGAGCCCTTCTGACGGTCGGCTGTCGGGACGATCTGCCTGAGACGCGCCTTGTAAGGCTTGTCCGGATACGCGTCGAGCACGACCTCGGCCGGCTGCCCGAGGACGAGCTTGGCGACGTTTTGCTCGTTGATGTCGGCTTCCATCTCGAGCGAGGAGAGATCCACGATGATCGCGAACGTCGCGCCCGCGGAGCCCGCCCCGCCGAAGCCCTGCGGCGCGACGGTTTCTCCGAGGAACGCCTTCTTCACGGTCACGACGCCGTCGATCGGCGCGTAAATCTCGGCGTTCTTGATCTGCTCCTCGTAATAGCGGGCCTGGGCTATGTACGACGAAACCTGGGCCTCGAGCATCTTCACCTGGGAGTCCGCCGTGTCGAAGGCCTGCTGCGTTCCGATCTTCTCCTCGACGAGCTGGCGGGCGCGCGTGAGGTCGAGGCGCGCGTTCGCGAGCTGGGCGAGGGCCTGGTCGCGCTGGGCCAGCGCGGACCTTTTCTGCGCGTCGAGCTCCTGTGCCTCGAGGCGCGCGACGAGCTCGCCCTTCTTCACGCGCTGGCCCTCTTCGAGGTTGATCCAGGCGATGCGGCCGACGGTCTTCGGCGAGATCTCGGCCTTCGAGCGAGCCACGATGTAACCCGAAGCCGTCAGAATCGTCGAGGCCTGCGTCGGCGTCACGAGCGCCGCGCGCGTGGTCGTGACTTCGGGCGGCCGGAATGCCACGCCCCCGCGTACGCGCGTGAAGAGAAGGACCGCGACGACAGCGGCGCAAAGCGTCGCCACGGCGGGGTAGAGAAAGCGGCGCGCGCCGGGGCCGCCCTGACGATCGATGCGCAGGGCCGACAGGTCGGCGGACTTGTTCACGGGTTCCATGAGAGGCGACACTTTACCCAATCTCTCTACGAAGCAGATGAAGTCAGGGTTTTCGGGGAGACTCCGCGGTCACGGCGTCCCGGAACACCTGCAGGAACGTCTGGAGATGGCGGCGCTCGGTGCGGATGTTTCCGATCGCGACGCGGAGCGTGTACCGGCCCCCGACGAGGGCGTGCGAGATGAACGCGCGGCCGTCCGCGTTGATCCGGGCGAGGATCCGGGCGTTCGCCGCGTCGGCGTCCTGAGGCGAGAGGTCCGGGGATACCCATCGGAAGGCCACGACCGAGAAGGGAGAGGGCGCCGCGATCTCGACCCCCCTCTCGCGCTCGAGAACGCCGCGGAGAGCGCGCGCGAGAACGAGGTGACCGCGGAGGCGGGCCCTCACGCCGGATGCTCCAAAGGCGCGGAGCGTCATCCACATCTTGAGGGCGCGGAACCGGCGGCCGAGCTGCACGCCGTAATCCATGTACTCGCGCACCGTCTGCCCCTCGGGCGTCTCGAGATAATTCGGCACGACGGAGAAGGCACGCCGCACGCGCTCCATGCGGCGGAAGAAGAGCCCGGTGCACTCGAGCGGCACGAGCATCCACTTGTGCGGGTTGAAAAGGACGGAGTCCGCGCGCTCCCAGCCTGCGAAAAGGGGGCGCATCTCCGGCAGCGCCGCGGCCGAGCCCGCGTACGCCGCATCCACGTGGAGCCAGATTTCCTCGCGCTCGCAGAGGTCGGCGAGTGCCGCCAGCGGATCGACGGACGTCACCGTGGTCGTCCCGGCGGTCGCGACGACGGCGACAGGGACGCGGCCGGCGCCCCGGTCTTTCGCGATCTCCGACTCGAGGGCTGCCACGTCCATCCGGAACTCCGCGTCGACCGGGATCTTCCGCAGCCCATCGATGCCGAGCCCGAGGACGACACACGCCTTGTCGATCGAGGAATGCGCGAGCTCCGAGCCGTAGATAATGCCCTGGGGCCGGCCCGCGAGGCCCGTCTTGCGGACGTCGGGAAACGCTTCCTCGCGCGCGGCCGCGAGCGCGATGAGCGAAGCCGTCGAGGCCGTGTCGGCGAGCTGACCGTCGAAGCCGCTCGGCCCCCACGGAAGGCCCACGAGGTCGAGCAGCCACCGCACGACGCCCTGCTCGAGCTCCGTGAGGACAGGCGACGTGCGCCAGAGGATGCCGACCTGGTTGTAGCCCGCCGCGAGGAAGTCGCCCACGATCCCGGGAGCCGAGCCCGTGTTCGCGAAATACGCAAAGTACCCGGGATGCTGCCAGTGCGTGAGGTTCGGCTCCACGAGGCGGTCGAGGTCGCGCTCGATCGCCTCCCACGGCTCGGGGTCTTCCGGCGCGCTGCGGGGCATCTGCGCGAAGACCTCGCCCGGTTTCGTCCGCGCGAGGACGGGCCGCGTCTCGAGCGTCTCGAAGTAGCGCGCGAGGCGCTCCACCGCGGCGTGCCCCATCTCGCGGAACGCGTCGGGCGGAAAGTCGCCGAGCGGTTCGTCCATGGGGGCGAAGTCTACGGGATCAGGGCGAGGCCTCGACGCAGACCGCCGCGGCGCCGAAGGCCTCGCCGAGCGCGTCGAGAACCTCAGCTCTTTTTCGGCGCGCGGACGTCCTTGGGAATCTGAAGAGGCCCGGTCTCGCGCAGGTCTTCCTTGATGATGAGGTCGAGAAACATCTCGCGCACGCCGTCCTTCCCACGGTCCTTGAAGACGCTGCGCACCTGGCTCGGTTTGAGCTCGATGCCCGCCATCGCCTTGAGGTACTGGCAGAACACGGTGGCCCGGGACCGGAAAGAGATGAGGAGGATGAGAAAGAGGACTCCCGCGAACACGAGGAGGGCCAGTCCCGTGAGCCCCCGCACCTCGAAAAGGGACGACGGGTTCATACGCCTTCTCGCCCGGGCCGGCTGGCAGGACGCATCGCGGACTCCTTACGGTTCAGCGTCCATGATACCGCGGGAGCGTCGCCTCCCCTACGCCACCCGCAGCTGCTGCCGCGTCGCCGGCGCGATCTTCTCCTCGGGCGTGAGGATTCCCCGGAAGTTCAGGGGGTCGGCCGCGGAGACGAGAACGGGCGGAAGGTCGCCGGCCTGACTCATGCGCTTTCGGACGGCGCGCAGCAGCGCGACGGCTTCGGGCAGCGCGTACTGCTCGCCGTCGAACCCGGCGACGAAGCGTCCGCCGCGCACCTCGCCGCGCGCTTCCAGCGTGCGCAGGACGCGCGCGACGTCGCGGAAGGGGAGCGGCTGCTTCTCTCTCGCGAGCGTCTTGCGGAAGACGATACCCGTGCGCTGAAGGAGGCGGCGGGCCACGAACTCGGCTGAGGGTGGAGATGACGCCTCGCGTGGCAGGAGGCTCCAGCGCCCCGTCGAAAGAACGGCGGTCTTTCGTTTCGACGCGGGGACGATCAGCCAACGGAGCCCGCTGAACGAGTCGCAGGTGGCGCGTCCGAGCGCGATCAGCTCGCTCAGGCCTTCCTCGACGAACGTCGGCGGAAGCTTCGTCGCGCGTGCGAGCTCCTGGAAGAACATCGCGCCTTTCCTGACGAGGGCTTCCTGGACCTCGAGCGCTTTCCCGGAGGGCTCTCGCGCTGGAGTCAGCGCGGCGAGCGCGGACCACTCGTCGAGGTCGCGCCTTTCGACGAGGCAGATCGGCGTGCGCCGCGTCGGCCCCGGAGCGGCGCCCCAGAGCCGGCCCCAGGCGATCTCTCCTGAGAGCGTGAGCTGGTCCAGCCACTCGCGCTTGTACCCGCGCACGCGCGACGGGAGGACGCTGCCTTCCCACGCGGCGGCCGGGATCTCGAACCCCGCGAGCTGCGCGACGACCTGCGCGACGCCGCGCGGCCCGTCCAGGCGATGCTCGGGATCCGCGTGCTGCCAGCACGCGAGGAAGCGCAGGAACTGCGCCGCCGTGACGGGCTCGATCTCCTTGCGCAGGCGGTCGAGCGTGTAACGATGGATGCGGGCGAGAAGCCGCCGGTCGCACCAGGCTTCGCGTCCCGCGATGCGCGTGCGGAGAATCGCGCCCTCGGCCTCGAGCTCGCGGAGCAGCGCCTCGTCGGGTCCGCCGGCAAAGACAGGCCCGAGCGCTTCCATGCGGCCTTTGAACACCGCTTTCGGGTCGCGCGGCGCTTCCGCCGCGAACCAGCGGCCGCCCTCGAGGGCGACGCGGCCCGCGGCGGCGAGCTCGTCCAGCCACGTCTGCCACGGGCGACCCTCCTCAGCGGTGACGTACCCCATCCAGAGGAGCGCCTCGTGCACCTCTTCCGCGTTTGAGGGCTGCGGCCACGCTTCTTCGCGGACACGCGAAATCGCCTCGGGATCGAGGATGCCGATCTCGTCCGCCGAGCGCGTGTCGAGGACCCGCCGGGAGAAGACGGCCTGCGTGCGCCGCTCCTCCAGGGGCGCGTCGTCGAGGAACGTGTAGGGCTGCGAGGACAGGATGCCGCGCGCGAATGCCGACGGCTCGACCGTGTCCACCGCGCGCCGCTCGATCGATCCGTCCTTCAGGCCGCGCAGCACCTCGAGGAAACCGTCGACGTCCATCGCTTCGGTCAGGCAGTCCTCGATCGTCTGCGCGACGATCGGATGGTCCATCGGGATCTCGACGGGGCCGCCGGGCAGCGTCTCGGGGCACGCGATGACCTGCGGGAACGCCGTGACGAGGAGGTCGTTCGCACGCATCCGCTGCAGGTTCGCCGGCACCCTCTTGCCGTTCCGCGTCCGGTCGAGGAGGAGGGAGCGCTGCGCGTTCCAGCGCCAGCGCGTCTCGAAGAGAGGGGAAGCGAGGACGGCTTGGACGAGGACGTCGCGCGCGGTTTCGGGGTTCAGGTAATCAAAGACCTCCGGCAGCTCGAAGCTGTGCTGCGGGCCGAGCGAGAGGACGATCGCCTCTTCGTTCGCGGCCGCCTGAAGCTCGAAGCCGAAGCCGACGCAGAAGCGCTTCCTCAACGCGAGGCCCCACGCCTTGTTGATCTTCGATCCGAACGGCGCGTGCACGACGAGCTGCATGCCGCCGCTCTCGTCGAAGAAGCGCTCCAGGATGACGCGCTTCTGCGTCGGGACGGCTCCCAAAGCGCTGCGCCCCGCCTCCACGTACTCGGCGATCTGGATGGCCGCGCCCTCCGGCAGGGCCTCGCCGCATTCCGAGCGAAGGAACGCGGACATCGAGGGGGAGTCGGCGCGCCCTTCGACGCCGGAGACACTGCCCCCGCTCCGCGAGTTTGCCAGCGAAGGAGAGGGGCATGCCGGCTCTCCCGAGAAAACCAACCCCTCGCGCAGGTTGCCGATCTCCGCGGCGAGCTCGCGCGTCCGGCCCGGCGCCTCCCCGAGCCAGAACGGAAGGGTAGGCGGCTGGCCCTTCGCGTCCGCGACGCGGACGATGCCGGGCTCGATTCGCAGCACGCGCCAAGAGGCGTTGCCGAGCTGGAAAATGTCGCCTCCGTTGGACTCGACCGCCCAGTCTTCGTTGACGGTCCCGACGACCGTTCCTTCAGGCTCCAGCCGGACCTGGTAGTCGGCCGTATCCGGAATCGCGCCTCCGGACATGAGTGCGGTGAGGCGGGAGCGCTTCGTGCCCATGAGGCGGCCGTTCACGCCGTCGCGGTGCAGCAGGGCCCGCCGGCCTTCGGTGTGGAGCGCGACGACGCGGTCGAACTCCTCGCGCGAAAGCTCCCGGTACGGCCAGGCTTTCCTCACGAGGTCGAAGAGCGCGCGCTCTTCCCAGGCTTCACCGGCGCATGTCGCGACGATCTGTTGCGCGAGGATGTCCAGCGGCCGCGGCGGCATCGGCGTGCGGTCGAGGACCGCATGCCGGATGGACGAAAGGAGTGCCGCCCCCTCCACGAGCTCGTCCAGCGTCAGGGGGAAGAGGCGGCCCTTCGGCACCTTCCTGAGCACGTGTCCCGAGCGGCCGACCCGCTGAAGGAACGTCGCGATCGAGCGCGTCGCGCCGACCTGGATCGCGAGATCCACGTCGCCGACGTCGATTCCGAGCTCCAGCGACGCCGTCGCAACGAGCGCGCGCAGCCTGCCGGCCTTCAGGCGCTGCTCGGCGTCGAGGCGCCGCGCTTTCGAAAGGCTGCCGTGGTGGCTCGTCACGGCGTCCTCGCCGAGGAGGCGCGTGAGCTGCGCCGAGATGCGCTCGGCCATCTTGCGCGTGTTCACGAAGACGAGCGTCGTCCGATGCTCGCGGACGAGGTCCGCGATGCGCGCGTAGATCTCCTCCCATTGCTCGTGCGAGCAGACGGTCGCGAGCGGCGACGGCGGCACCTCGATCCCGAGGTCCAGCGTGCGGAACGTGCCGGCATCGACGAGCGTGCATTCGCGCCCACCGCCGACCAGGAAGCGGCCGACCTCGTCGAGCGGCTTCTGCGTCGCCGAGAGGCCCACCCGCTGAATGGGCCGGCCGGCGAGATGCTCGAGGCGCTCGAGCGAGAGAGCGAGATGACTGCCTCTCTTGTCGCGGATGAGCGCGTGAATCTCGTCGACGATGACCGTCGAGACCGTCCGGAGAATCTTCCGGCCGCCCTCGCTCGTCAGGAGGAGATAGAGCGACTCCGGCGTCGTCACGAGGATGTGCGGCGGCCGGCGCGTCATCGCCGTGCGCTCTCCCGCGGGCGTGTCGCCCGTTCGCACGAGGACGCGCACCTCCGGAACCGACGGGTCGAGAGCGCGGATCTCGGCGAGCGGCCCCTGCAGGTTCTTCTGGACGTCGTTCGAGAGCGCGCGCAGCGGCGAGACGTAGAGGACCTGCGTCTCGTCCTTCAGCCCGGGCCCCTGTCGGATCAGCGAATCGATCGCCGAGAGGAACGCCGCGAGCGTCTTGCCCGAGCCGGTCGGGGCCGCGATGAGCGTGTTGCGCCCCTCCCGGATCGCCGGCCAGCCCTGGCGCTGCGGCGGCGTGGGCTCCCCCAGCCGGTCCTGAAACCACGTCTGAACGGCGGGATGAAAGGGGGCGAGGAGAGACATCGAGACTCGATCTTAACCATCAGAGGGAAGACCACAAGGCCGGCCGTGGGCCAGAATCCCTCTCGTATGCTGACCGACGAGGCCCCGCCCGCCAGGCTTCCGCGCC
>CALAQS010000193.1 GCA_937888435.1 uncultured Acidobacteriota bacterium | reverse complement strand
CCTTTGACCTCGAGGCCCTCTCGAGCGCTTCCGGCCAGAGTATTGCCATGACGGGGAAGGCTCTTCCGCGTGCCCTGCCACGCCTCGTCAGGGCCGCAGCGGCCCTCGTTTCCGCGCTGGCTATCGGCGTCTTTGCCGGCACTCACATCGGGGGCTCAAGGAAGAGCGACGAAGCGAGCTTCCACAGGCTGACTTTCCGCCACGGGAATGTGCTTTCCGCTCGCTTTGCGCCAGACGGGCAGACCGTCGTCTATGGCGCCGCCTGGGAAGGGAAACCGGCGGAGATCTTCTCGGTCCGGACGGATTCGACGGAATCCCGCCCGCAGGGCGTCTCGCGCGCCGATGTGCTTTCGATCTCGTCGAAGGGAGAGCTGGCGCTGCTGTTGAAGAAGGGTTCCTATCTCTCGGCGGGCGGCAGCGGCACGCTCGCCCGGATGCCGCTTGGAGGCTCGGCCCCCCGCGAGGTCCTGGAGGATGCATTCGATGCCGACTGGGCTCCCAACGGCGAAGACATGGCGGTGGTTCGGCAGACGTCCGAGGGAAAGAACCGCCTCGAGTACCCGATCGGCCACGCGCTCGAGGAATCGTTCTTCCTCGGCCGGATCCGCGTGTCGCCTTCCGGAGACTTGGTGGCATTCACGGAGGGGGGAGCGGACAGTCGGACCACCATCGGCGTGATCGACCACAAGGGTCGCAAGCGCACCCTCACGAAGGGCTGGAGGTCTGTTCATGGCCTCGTTTGGTACCGCGCGACCAGCGAGATCCTCTTCGTGGCCGGCAAGACGGCCGGCGACCGAGCCCTGCGGGCCGTCTCGCTCACCGGCAAAGAGCGCTTGCTGAGCTCGGCGGGCGGTGGTTCTCTGACTCTCCACGACGTTGCCGCCGACGGGCGACTCCTGCTCGAGCGGGCGACGTCGCGCACGGGCGTTTCCTGTCTTGCGCCAGGAGAGAATCGCGAACGGGAACTCGGGTGGCTCGACCGATCCGAACTGCGGGGCCTCTCCGAGGACGGGCGGACGATCCTCTTCGCGGAAGTTGGCGAGGGAGGCGGGGCACGGGGCGGTGTTTTCCTACGCAAGACGGACGGCTCGCCAGCCGTGCGCCTGGGGGACGGCGACCCGCAGGCGCTCTCCCCCGACGGCAGGTGGGCCTTGTCGCTGACCCCCGCCTCCCCGCCCGAGCTCGAGCTGCTGCCGACCGGGCCCGGTTCCCCGAGAAAAGTGCCGGTCGAGGGGATCAAGCCTGTCTTCGCCACATTCCTGCCTGACGGCCGGATCCTCGTCTTTCACTCGGCGCCAGGCGAGCCGCCGCTAATTTCGGTCGTTGGCCCGGAAGGGGGGCGGCCGACGAACATCTTGATCCCCGGATTCTCCGGCATCGGGGGCATAGCCTTCTCTCCCGATTCAAAGCTCCTTGCCTACACGACGAGGGAGCGTCAGGTCACGATCGTCCCGATCGCTGGCGGGCCTCCGCGCGCCATACCTGGCGCAATGCTCGAACCCAACGAGTATCTGGACCAGTGGAGCGCCGACGGGCGCTACCTCGTCACGGTAAGGGACGACGATGCTCCGGCCCGAATCTGGCGTCTCGATATCGAAACCGGCAAGAAGACCCTATGGAAGGGAGTCCAGCCGGCCGACGCCTCGGGGCTGGTCGCCCTCTACAGTTTCCACGTGACGCGCGACGGTCGCTCGTATGCGTATTCGTACAACCGAATGGACTCCTCTGATCTCTATGTCGTCGAGGGGTTGAAGTAGACGCAGGGTGTAGGGCGGTGCAATGGGAATTGCCTGGAGGCTGTAGGGGCGCAATGGGAATGCCGGGGGGCCGTGGCGCGTAGAGAGCAGAGGTACGCCCTCCGCGTGCGCTCGCCGCTGACCGATCGGAGTAATCTGAGGCTGCGGGCGCAGGAACCTGTCGGAGGTCAAATGAAGAACTTCCTCGTCGTCACCGAACACCCCGTCGAACGAGTCCTCCGTGTTCTAGTCGGTCTCGGGCTCCTCAGCTTTGTCTTCGTCGGGCCGAAGACGGCGTGGGGCTGGATCGGGATCCTCCCTTTGCTCACTGGCTTCACGGGACTTTGTCCGCTCTACACATTGCTGGGGATCTCCACCCGCCCGAAGAAGGCCCCGGCGTAAGAGTTCTTGCGGACAGCGCGTACAGCGGACTCGCTTGCGCTCGCCGCTGAACTCGATATCGTTAGGTTCACGGAAGGCATAGCCATGGCCGATAGCGCAGCGTTTCGTA
>CALAQS010000192.1 GCA_937888435.1 uncultured Acidobacteriota bacterium | reverse complement strand
CCTTGATGCGATCCCAGGGACCATCGCCTGTCCACTCCTCGAAAAAGAATCCACGCTTCCCGAACGGCGTCGTCAGGCAGACCATGCGGCCGCCCGACACCGCGAGCATGGGGCGGATCGAGTAGTAGAGCGGGTCGTCCACCCGGGCCGCTTCGTCGACGATGATGAGTCGCACGCCCGAAAAGCCGCGGACGGTGCCTTCCGTTCCTGGGAGAGCCACGATGCGAGAGCCGTTCCGAAGCTCGACTCGGAGTGCCGACTCTTCGGCGATTGCGATCGGCTCGCCGAGCCTATTGCGAAAATCCGTGACCTTCCGAAATAGCTCCTGAGACTGGCGAAGAGAGGGACTCAGAAGAAGCACGAGGGACTTCGGATGAAAAACGACCTCGTGGAGCGCCATGGCCGCCGTGACGGTCGACTTCCCGCTCTGGCGCGAGCACAGAAGAAGCGTCCGTTCAGCCCTGGACCTCAGGAGCCGGACCTGCCACGGGTCGGGCGGCATCCCGGCGTGCTCCATGATCGCGGCGGGGTCGAGGCGAAGCTCAAGGTTCCGGGCTAGCACTCGAAAGCCTCTTCATTGCTTCCGCGACGGCCAGCTTCGCCTCAGGGTAATTCTCGAGAGCCGTCTCGATCGCGACGGAGATGAGCGTCCACTCCTGCGAATACATGACGCCGACCGATCCCGAGTGCTTGAGCTCGGTCGACTCCGTCCAGCCGGGCTCGCCGTCTCTCTCCCGTCCAGGACCGAAGCGGAGCCAGCTGAAAGGCTGATCCCTTCGGACTTCGATCTCGGCTGCGAGGCGTGCCTGCGCCCTGGCCGTACGGACCTCGCGGACGAAGGAGAGGTACGGCTCCCTCTTCTTTCTCTCACCGGTCCGCATCCAGAGCTTGAGGGTCTGCCGGTCGATGCCGTTCGCTTCGGCTGCGATCCAGTCGAAGGCACCGGCCCGGATTGCAGCGACGATTCCCGCGCGGCGTTCGGGGGTGAGGAGAGTCGGGCGAGCCATCAAGGCACCTCCGTTGCAGATTGCGGGCGTTCGTCGCGGCTGAGAAGGACGCTGTAGTAGCGCTCGTCGACGGTTTCGATCGTCCAGCCGAGCGCGAGGAGAACGACGAGGCCAGGCGAGCGCGGGAGCGAACTCGACCACCGGAAGAGTCGGGTGTCGCCGACCTTCCACGTCATGACGCCTTCTCCACGAGCGCGGGCTTCCCGCCCGTCGCCTCGGCCCATCTCTCGAGAGCGACCGCCACGTAAGCCGGCGAGATCTCCATCGCGTAGACGCGGCGACCTTCGCGTTCGCCCGCGATGATCTGGCTACCGCTGCCGCTGAAGGGCTCGTAGCAGAGGTCGCCAGCCTTCGTGTGCTGCCTCATGGGGATCGCGAAGCAGTCGAGCGGCTTCGGCGTCGGGTGGTCCGGGCGCTCGTCGTTGTTGAGGCCCTCGATCTCCCAGACGGTCCGCCCGTAGTCGACGGTCTCTTTCGGAGGCTT
The DNA here is from genome assembly GCA_937888435.1 of uncultured Acidobacteriota bacterium. Lineage (GTDB taxonomy): Bacteria > Acidobacteriota > Thermoanaerobaculia > UBA5066 > UBA5066 > Fen-183. The sequence goes on along the minus strand of CALAQS010000192.1, from coordinate 1,305 downwards.
CTTCCCTTTCAGCCACCCGAAGAAACAAGGCTCGTGCGCCCACAGATACCAGGAGCGGGTGAGGATGGGCCGATTCGGCTTCGACCAGATGATCTGCTGGTGGACGAAGGCTCCGTTCTTCTCCCAGGCTTCTTCGACCATGCGCTGCCTTCGCGAGGCGTGCCAGCAGTACCACGCCGCGTTCGGGAGGATGGCGACGTCGACAGCGACCTTGATGAAGTTGATGTAGAGGTCGATGTTCTGCTTCGCGTCGGCTTCGTCCCACGTGGTCCCGTAGGTCGAAGACCAGTCGGTGTTTAGGCTGGCGCGCTTCTCGCTGGTCCTCGTTCCGGGATGGTTCGTGCCGTCATAGCCGACGAGGTACGGCGGATCCGTCGCGAAGAGGATCGCCCGCTCGCCGTTCATGAGCCTCGCAACGTCGGCGGAGGTCGTGGAATCGCCGGTGAGGAGGCGGTGGTTGCCGAGCGTCCAGAGCTGCCCGAGCTCGACGCCCCACTTCTTTCTGAGCTCTTCGGCCCCGTCGAGGTTCGGGCCGGGGTCGTCGAGGGGCTTCGGGCCGGGCTGCGCACCATACTCCTTGGCCAGGTCGTCGAGCATCTTTCTGACGGCATCGCTGTCGGTCTCGACCTGCGCGAGTAGGTTCCTCAGTGCATCGGCGTCCCCTTCGGCCATTGCCGCCAGCGGGTCGATGCTCAGGAGGAGCTTGTCGGCTTCGGCCTCTGTGACGTCGAGGATCAGGACGGGCACGACGGCGTCCGGGGTCGTCTCTGCCCGAAGGTGTCCGTCGATGAGCATCAGACCCTCCGGCGTCTCGCGGGCGAGGAGGGCGTCGGCGTACCCGATCTCGGAGAGGAGCCCCCGAAGAGCGTCGGCCTGCGCCTTGGGATGCCGTCGCCAGTTCTTGGGGCTGGGGAGCAGGGAGCCGGCCGGAACACGGCGAAGCTCGGTGACGCGGTCACGAATCTTCATGGGTTCTCCTCACGCGACCGACAGCGGGCCCGTGAGCCGGCCCGCTGGAGTCACGTCGTGGTCGAAGGGGAGCTACTGCGCGACAGCCCGAACGCGTGCCCTTTCCGCTCTGAAGGGCGGGGGCGCAGCGGACGTTTCGGGCAGCCGCGGAGCGACCGGGTGTCCGTGTTGTGTCCGTGTTCTCCCGGACACTAGGCCGACTAGGCGGCACACGCGGACCCCTCCGGAGTGGCCTAAACCTTTGAGTCTTGGCCCTCCAGGGGAGTCCAGTGCAGAGAAGAATGGTGGAGGCGGGGGGAGTCGAACCCCCGTCCGAAGCGCCCGAACGTCGAGATT
>CALAQS010000191.1 GCA_937888435.1 uncultured Acidobacteriota bacterium | reverse complement strand
TACACGGGAAAGGGGAATCGCGTCGCCGTCATCTCGAACGGCACGGCCGTGCTCGGGTTGGGCGACATCGGTCCGCTCGCCAGTAAGCCCGTCATGGAAGGAAAGGCCGTCCTCTTCAAGAGGTTCGCCGACATCGACGTTTTCGACATCGAAGTCGACGAAAAGGACCCCGACAAGTTCATCGAGTGCGTCGCCCGCCTCGAGCCCACGTTCGGCGGCATCAACCTCGAGGACATCAAGGCGCCCGAGTGCTTCTACATCGAGGAGAAGCTCAAGGCGCGGATGAAGATCCCCGTTTTCCATGACGACCAGCACGGAAGCGCGATCATCTCCGCCGCGGCGTTCCTGAACGCGCTCGAGCTCACGGGCAAGAAACTCGAGGACGTGAAGGTGGTCTTCGCGGGCGCCGGCGCGGCCGCGAACGCATGCGCGAACCTGTACATCACATACGGCGTGCGCCTCGAGAACATCCTCATGGTCGACCGGACCGGCGTGATCTGGAAGGGCCGGAAAGAAAACATGAACCCGTACAAGGAGCGCTTCGCCCGCGACACGAAGAAGCGCACGGTCGCCGAGGCGCTCGAGGGCGCGGATGCCTTCGTCGGCGTCTCGGCCGCAAAGCTAGTCACCGGAGAAATGATCAGGAAGATGGCGAAGGATCCGATCATCTTCGCCCTGGCGAACCCGGTGCCGGAGATCACCCCGGAGGAGGCGAAGGCCGCGCGTCCCGACGTCATCATGGCGACTGGTCGCGCGGACTATCCGAACATGGTCAACAACGTGCTCGGCTTCCCGTTCATCTTCCGAGGCGCGCTCGACTGCCGCGCGACGCAGATTAACGAGGCCATGAAGCTCGCCGCCTCGAAGGCCCTCGCGGATCTCGCGAAGGAAGACGTGCCCGACTCCGTCGCCCGCGCGTACGGCGTGGAGGGCTTCAGGTTCGGGCGCGAGTACCTCATCCCGAAGCCGTTCGATTGGCGCGTGCTCCTGCGTGTCGCCCCGGCGGTGGCCGCGGCGGCCGCGGCGACCGGAGTCGCCAAGCAACCCATCAAGGACCTGGAGGCGTACCGCCGGAAGCTCGAAGGCATGCTCTCGCGTTCGCGTTCGTTCATGCAGGTCATCCACGAAAAGGCGAAGTCGAACCCGAAGCGGATCGTTCTGGCCGAGGGCGACCACCCGAAGATCCAGCGCGCGGCCAAGATCCTCGCCGAGGAGGGAATCGCCTTGCCGATCCTCCTCTCGCGCGGGAAGAAGGCCGAGGCGGCGCTGAAAGCGCTCGACGTGAAGGGTGCCATCACGGTCGTCGATCCGGAGGAGCACCCGAACTTCAAGAGCTACGTCGAGGCCTTCTGGGAGAAACGGAAGCGCAACGGCGTGACGAAGGAGGACGCGGAGCACATGCTGCGCGTGAGGAATTTCTTCGCCGGGATGATGGTCGAGATGGGCGACGCCGACGTTGCGCTCTCGGGCCTGACGACCTATTACCCGGAGACGATCAGGCCGGCGCTGCTGACGATCGGCGTCGCCCCGGACGCGAAGAAAGTCTCGGGCCTCTACATCCTCATCCTGCAGGACCGGGTCTTCTTCTTCGCCGACACGACCGTCAACATCAACCCGACGGCCGAAGACCTCGCGGAGATCGCGATCCGGTCGGCCGACACCGCGAAGCTCTTCAACATCGTGCCGCGCGTGGCGATGATCGCCTTTTCCAACTTCGGCTCGACCCGCTCGCCGGAGACCGACAAGGTGCGCGCGGCGGTGAAGATCGTGCACGAGCGGCGGCCGGATCTCGAGTGTGACGGCGAAATGCAGGCCGACACCGCCGTCTTGCCGGAATTCCTGAAGGAAAACTACCCGTGGACGGCGCTCACCGGCGCGCCCAACGTCCTCGTCTTTCCCGAGCTCCAAAGCGCGAACGCGGCCTACAAGCTCGTCTGGCGCCTCGCGAAGGCCGAGGCGATCGGGCCGATCCTCATGGGGATGGGCAAGCCCGTCCACGTCCTCCAGCGCGGCGTCGAGGTCTCGGACATCGTGAACATGGCCGCCTTCGGCGTCGTGGACGCCCAGTCGCGGAAGAAGTGATCCTTCAACACGCGGCCCGTCCGTCCGTTACGATGCGGGCCGCGTGGACATCCTCACGACAGGTTGCGGCTTTCTCGCCGCGTGGGCGGCGGCGCCCGGGTGCGACGCCTTCCTGAGGTGGCGGCGCCTCGCGGCCTTCCCCGAGCGCCCAGTGCCATGCCGCCCGCCGAAGCGGCTCCTCGTCCTCGTGCCGTCGCGCGGCGAAGGCGTCCGCGTCGGCGAAATCGCCGTCGACGCAC
>CALAQS010000190.1 GCA_937888435.1 uncultured Acidobacteriota bacterium | reverse complement strand
CCGCGAAGGCGGACGTTCTCGTCGAGAACTTCCTTCCGGGCGCGCTCGAGAGGCGTGGTCTCGGGGTCGAGTCGCTCCGCGCGCTGAATCCGCGCCTGGTCGTCTGCTCGATCTCGGGCGCGGGAGACGTGGGGCCGGAAGCCGGCGAACCGGGATTCGACCTCCTCGCGCAGGGTGCCACGGGGCTCATGGCGATCACCGGTCCCGCGGACGGCGCCCCGCACAAGAGTGGCGTCGCGCTCGTCGACGTTCTCGCCGGCTGGTCCGCGGTGACGGCGATCCTCGGCGCGCTCCACGCGCGCGGACGCGACGGAACCGGTGCCCACGTGAAGACGAATCTCGTCTCGACGGGCCTCGCCGCCCTCGTCAACGTCGCAAGCTCGGCTCTCGTGACGGGCCGGGAGGCCACCCGCCACGGCAATTCGCACGCAACGATCGAGCCGTATCGCGCCTTCGAAGCGTCGGACGGAGGATTCCTTCTCGCCGTCGGGACGGACCGGCAGTTCGACGCCCTGTGCGGGAAAGTCCTCGGGCGTGACGACATCGCGAGGGACGCGCGCTTCTCGACGAATGCCTCGCGCGTCGTCAACCGGGAAGAGCTCGTCCCGATCCTCGCGTCTCTCTTCGTGAAAGAACCGCGCACGACCTGGCTCGAACGCTGCAAGTCCGCCGGGGTTCCAGCCGGGCCAGTCGCGGGCGTGCTCGAAGCGATTCGCTCGTCTCAGGCGACGGCGCTGGGATCGGTCCTGGAGACGACCCGGGGCGGGCGGACCGTGCCCACGATCCGGCCGCCTTTTTTTCTCGACGGCTTCGCCGACCCCGCGCCGGCAGCCCCTCCGCGTCTCGGCGAGGACACGGAGAGGCTCTTCGCCGAGGTCGGACTCGCTCCGCCTTCCTGACCGCTTCGATTCACCTCACCCCGTTGTGGCGCCCGAGGAATGACACTGATTCAGCTCTTCGGGCCCGATTTCCGATCCGTCTGGCGGATCTTGAGGTAGAGCAGAACTCCGAAGACCGAGATCAGGCCGCTGGCGAGCACGAGGCCGTTCCGGCGGAAGCGGTACTCGGCCCAGCCGGCGGACGCGGCGCTGCGGAGGGCCGTCTCGGCCTCGGACGCCGCCTCGGAATTGCGGATGAAGTCGCTCCGGTCGAAGGTGTGGATGCCGAGGCGCGTCTTGCGAAGCGCGTCGCTCACGGCGCTCGACTGGAATCGCAGCTCGTCGACGTCGAAGCCACGCTCGGCCAGCCGGTCGACGTCCTTTCCGAGCGCGGCGTGCGAGTCGCGGAGCGCGGTGATCGAGTCGTAGAAGAACGTGGCCGTCTCGTCGCAAATCGGCTTGCCGTACTTCGAATGGCAGTCGTGACACAGGGCCTTTGGGCCCGGCCGGAGCATCTCGTCGGTGGGGACGGCGATGTCGTGCTTCCCATGACACGTTTCGCACTCGGGCCAGCCGTGCGCCAGGAAAGCCTTCTTGTGCGGGCTGCCGTCGAAGAGGCTGCCGTTGGCGGCGTGGCACGCGCGGCAGACCTGCGACACGAACTCCGTGTGCGGCGGCAGCGCCGCGTGGTTTCCATGGCAGCCGTTGCAAGCCGGCGCGCCGGAGTCGTGCTTCCCGAGAAGCGCGAGGCCGTGGACGCTCTTGCGATACTGCTCCAGCTGATTCGTCGGGATCGGCGTCCTGCCGTCCTCGAGCGTGTAGCCCTTCATGTACGCCGCGTCCGCGTGGCACTTTCCGCAGGTTGCCGGGATGTTCTCGCGATAGACGAGGGAATTCGTACTGTCGGGCGGCCGGATCCCATGCACGCCGTGGCAGCTCACGCACTGCGCGGCCTTCGAATCCTTCTTCCCGAGGAGAAGCTGCCCGTGCTTGCTCGTCCGGTACTTGAGGAGCTGGTCGACGGGAAGTGACGGGTTGTAGCCCCGCATGAACTCGCTCGAGGAGTGGCAGCGAGCGCAGAACTCCGGGATCCACGAGCGGTCCTTGTGCCGCAGGTCGGACGCGGGCCAGCGCTTGCCGATCTCCGCCGACATCTCGGCGTCGGTGGGCTTTCCGCCGTGGCAGCCCGCGCACATGAGCCCGCCGCGGAAATGGACGTCGCTCACGATCTCGCGGAGATCGAGGTGGGCGTTCGCGTCGCCCTTCTCGCGCGGCTTGAAGAGAATCTCGTCCGGCAAGTCCGGGTTCGAGTGGCAGAGGACGCAGTTGTCGCCCAGGATCAGCTCCACCTTGCGGTCGTCGATGTCCAGGGCGAGGAGCGTTGCCAGATGGGCCGCCGAGGACAGCGTGCCGGCCTTCGCCGCCACGAAGAACAGCTCCTGCGCGTGGCTGGGCAGGCTCCGGAATCGTGCCTTCGCCTTCTCGCTCAGGACGGGGCCCGTTTTCTTGTCCACTTCCGTGAAGAGCTTCTGAAAATCCACGGGCCAGGCTTCCTCGACGACATGCCCCGGCGCTGACGCGGTTGCGGGGACGGTCGCGGCCCCCTTCTCGTCCGCGCGCGCCGTGGAGGGCGCGGCGAGCGCGAGGAGCAAGAGCGCCGCCGCGGACACGCCGCGGCGAACCCGCCCGGTGAGAAACAGGACTGCGAGGAGGGCGAGGGCGGCTCCGCCGCTCGCGAGCCAGCTCAGATGCGCGAATCCGTTCAGCGCCGCTTGCAGGAGGACGGCGGCGGTGAAGGAGAAGGCCGAGTGCCCCCACTTGAGGCGCCGGAGCGCCGCCGCGGCGAGCCCGATCCCGATGATCCACAGGGCCGCGGTGCGCGCGATCGTCGCGGCCATCGCGGGGTCGCCCGCCGGGTCCTTCCCGAGCGGCGCGTGGACTCCGACGTCCCACGCTTTGAGGGTCAGGAATCCGAGGAAAAGAAGTCCGGCGACGCCGAGATCCGTGAAGAGCGGGCTCGGCTTTCCCTTCGCCGCGTTCCGGTCGAGGAGCGGAATCGCGAATGCGATCGCGCCGAGGATGCTCGCCAGAAGCAGGCAGGCCTGCGGGCCTTCCATCCCGAGAAGATGCGCCGGGAATTCCCGAAGCATCTGGTACACGGACAGGAAGTACCACTCCGGTTTGATGCCCGGATAGGCCGGTTTGAGCGGGTTCGCCTTCGCCCCGAGCTCCCATTCCATGCCCGGGATCCCGGGACCGAACGGAAGCGCGACGGCGAGGAGCGCGAGGATGTTCAGGCAGATCACCCACAGGAGCAGGTCCCGCATCGCGAAGTTCGGAAAGAACGGCATGCCACGAGGCCGCGGCTTCGTCTCGCGCGAAGAGTCGTGCTCGAGCGGCTCGGCCATCCCCTGCCTCTGGATGAAGAGCAGGTGGGCACCGATGAACGCGCCCATGACGAGCGGAAGGATGCAAACGTGGAGTGCGAAGAACCGGTACAGGGTCTGGACGGAAACCTCTTCGCCTCCGCGCAATACACGGAGCATCCAGGGCCCGATGATGGGAACGGACTTCACGGAGTCGGTCCCGACGGCGGTCGCGAAATAGCTGAGCTCGTTCCACGGCAGCAGGTAGCCGGAAAATCCGAAACCGAGGACGATCCCGAGCATCGCGAAGCCCGTGTACCAGGTCAGCTCGCGCGGCTTGCGATAGGCCTTCAGGAACAGGACGCTGAAGAGATGCGCGAGGACCGCGAGACTCATGAGGTGCGCCGACCAGCAATGGATCGAGCGGATGAGCCAGCCGAACGGCACACGGCCCACGAGGTGCTTCATGCTCTCGTAGGACGTGTTCTCCCCCACCTGGTAGTTCATCAGGAGGAGGATTCCGGTGGCGATCTGGACGACGAAAAAGAAGAGCGAGACGCCGCCGAGGTAATACCAGACCATCGAGTGCGACCCGACGGGCACTTCCTTGTGGCCGAGGAACGAGACGAGGCCCGAGAGCTGGAACCTCTCGTCCAGCATCCGCCAGATCCGCGTGCCGGCGGAGGCCGAAGCGGGCGCGGAGTCGCGCTCGCTGGTCATGCCGTGCTCCCCGGCTTGATCACGGTCACGACTCCCTTGAGGTCGCCTTCCACCGAGAAGGCCGCCAGCGGCCGGGGCGGCGGCCCCGAGATGACGCGGCCGTCGAGGGAGAATTTCCCATTGTGGCAGGCGCACCAGATGATCCCGTCGGCCGGGACGAGCTGGACCGTGCAGCCCTCGTGCGTGCACTTGGCCGAGAGAGCCTTCAGCTTCTGCTCCTTGTATTTGAAGAGCAGGACGCGATCGGTGCCGACGCGGGCGATCAGGAACCCTTTGCTCGCGAGCTCCTGCTTCTGAGCGTCGGTGAGCGTGGCCTTGTTCGAGCCGCCTCCATCCTTGAGAGGCGTGAGGTACCGCAGGACCGGATAGACGACCGCCCCCATCCACGCGGCGAAGCTGGTTCCCAGCAGGATGTCGATCCAGCGACGCCGGGAGAGGCCCTTGCCTTCCTCCGTGTCCGTCCTGTTGGCGCTCACTCCGCCTCCTCTCGCTTTGTCCGGGACGGCTCGGGAGCCGTGATCCTTCTACAGTCTCGTCCAGCGCCAGACCCGGCACACAAAATCTCTTTCTACCGCAAGATGGTGCCATGTTGTCGCGACGCCTGCCAGGATGCAAGGGGTCCAGGCGCGGGTGACACCGCTGGTATTCTCCGGGCGGATGAAGATCGCGTTCATCGGCACGCACGGCGTCGGAAAAACCACCCTCTGCTACGACCTCGCGGCAGCCCTGAAGAAGAGGGATCTGACCGTAGAGCTCGTCCGCGAGGTGGCGCGCGAGTGCCCGCTGCCCATCAACCGGGAGACGACGCTCAAGGCGCAGGCGTGGATTCTGCACACGCAGATCGCCTGGGAGCTGCAGGCCGAGGCGAAGGCGGACGTCGTGTTCTGCGACCGCGCCGTCCTCGACAACTTCTGCTACATGCGGCGCGCGTTCACGGGCGCCCCCGCCGAGGCGGTCCTCCAAGAGCTCGTTCGGAGCTGGACGAAGACGTACGACGTGCTCTTCAAGGTCCCGATCGTCGGCAATCCGCGCTTCGACGGCGTGCGCGACACGGACCTCGAGTTCCAGCGAGAGATCGACGGCTCGATCGAGCAGACGCTCGCGGTCTGGGGCGTTCCACACGTCCCGCTCGATCCGGCCCGACGCGGCGACTGGGGAGCGCTCGTCCTCGACGCGCTCTTGCCGCGCCTCAGACCACAGGAGCTACTCTTCCCGGAACCGGGAGAGCGCCTTACCACGACGGGAGCCCCAAATGCCTGAAACGACGTCCCTCGGCGTGAACGAACGCGCCCGCCACCTCGAAACGCTCGCGGCCACACCGGCCGCTCTCAAAGCCGCGCTCCGCGGCGTGCCGCGCAAGCTCCTCCTGTTCACGCCGGCGCCGGGCAAGTGGTCGATCCTCGAGATCCTGTGCCATCTGCGCGACATGGAGCGCGAGGGGTATCTCGAGAGGTACACGCGCATCCTCGCCGAGAACGAGCCGCGCCTTCCCGACCTGAACGGCGACGCACTTGCGATCGAGCGCGACTACCGGGGACAGAAAGCGGGAGACGTCCTGCGCGACTGGGCGCGCCTGCGCCGCGAGAGCCTCCGGCTCCTGAAGAAGTCGAAGCCCGAGCAATGGCGGCGCGCGGGAATCCACGAAACCGCGGGCCGGCTCACGATCGACGACCTCGTCGTCCGGCACGCGGTCGGTAACGACGCGGCGCACCTCGCCCAGATCGACGCGGTCAAGCGGCGGGCCGCCCTTCTCGAACGGCTCTCGGCCGCCCCCACCGCGCTCGCTGCCGCCCTGAAAGGCGTGCCGGACGACGCTTTGCGGCGCCGCCCGACATCCGGAAAGTGGTCGATGATCGAGAACGCCGCGCACGTGCGCGACATAGAGCGCGTCTACCAGGAGCGCTTCTCGAAGATCGCGTTTTCTGACAGTCCGGCGTTCTGGATGCTGGATAACGACCGGGCCGCGGTGCGGCTGAAGTACGCGGAGTCCGATCCCGCGGCTGTCGTGAAGGAGTTCCGGCGGCTGAGGGAGGACACGCTCCTGCTCCTGCGCGCGCTGCCCCACGCGGCCTGGCGGCGCACGGGGCTCCACCCGAAGCGCGGAGA
>CALAQS010000189.1 GCA_937888435.1 uncultured Acidobacteriota bacterium | reverse complement strand
CGATCGCTCTGATCGAACGGCTGTGGAGGACGCTGAAGGACACGCTCGGCCTGCGTTTGCTGCGGCCGTCGGCAGCAGAAGACCTGATGGAGAAGATCGAGATAGGCCTCTTCCAGATAACGACGCACGGCCGGTGGGTGAGGTCGCGTTGCTCAATGGCGGCATGGGCCATTCGCCGCGTGTCCTCCATCTGAGCTTCGGCAGCGTCCGCAAGACGCCGTGTGTCGGCCGCGTACCGAACGAGGACGTCGAGCGTCCACGCGAGGGCCGCTCCCGTCAGAAACGTCATGAAGAGGTTTGAGGATGGAAGGCGAAGGCCGCCGACCTTGAGCGTCATCGCGGCAAAGGCGCCGCACGCCCCAAAGTACAGCAAGGTGACGACTCCGGGCCGGCGCGACATTTTCATCGAAACAGCTTCCCGAGGATCCGCGCCGTGAACCGCCCGACGACTCTCCGCTCGATGCGCTTCTCGACGCGGCCGTGCTGGACCGCGGAGATGTCGCCCAGGAGCCTCCCGGCTTTGTAAAAAAACGCCCGCACCTTGCTCAGACTCATCGCGCCTTCTTCTTCGTTCCAAAACTGGCGCGGACCCCCACCGACGCGGGGCACGCCGGCGAACAGTCGAAGATACCTATCTTGTCCTCGTTGCCGCCGTCCTTCGTCACGTAGAAGTGAAGGAGCACGGTGCCGTCGCGCTCTATCTTGGCGTCGATGCCCTCCAGCCACGGCATCCCATTCGACTCGTCCGGCTTCATCGCCATCCCGGAATCATCTGGATTCACCGTCCGCACGAGGAGTTCCCATGCCTCCTTCTTCGCGAGCAGCGTCTCGTCCCAGTCGTCGCCGAACGCGTACGGGGGATCGCCGTCGCGAAGAAAGCCGAAGTGCCCGACGAAGAGCTGCCCAGACTCCCCCCTCGTGCCGGGCTTTGAGTACGACTTCGGCTCGATCGCCGGGACCGCTGCTATCGCTTTCGGGGCCTCGTCGTCCCTCACGCCCCCGCCGCCTTCGCGAGCGCGCGCTCTTCCATCTCACGCTCTACGGCCCGTTGCTTCCTCGTCCATTCCACGCCGGCCTCTCTCGCGTCGTTGCCGGCCGCCTCGAGGATCTTGCCGCACGTGGAGAGTTCACTACCGCCTTTGTTGTCGTTCCCGAACACGACTTCCGAAATCCGGCAAACGGCGTCCTCCGCGACCTGGTCGAGCCCGAAAATATGGAGGGCGGCCGCGGCCAGTGTATAGATCGTTTCCTCGTCCCGCTCGCGAGGCGTCGTGCCCTCGAAGCCTCCGGCGCGCCCGAGGCGGCCGACCTGAACTTGCTGCTCGATGGAGAGGCGGTCGATGATTCCTACGCGCTGCCGCGCAACCCACTTCTGCGCGTCGCGATAATCCTTGCGGGTCACGGTCGCCTTCTCAGGCTTCGCGGGGGCGAGGGTGAGTTTCGTCTTCGTGGCTTTCATCGTGGGCCTCCTTGCGCCCGGACTTCAGCCCGGAGCGCCCTTCTTTTTCCATACCTGAAGGGGCCGATACGCCTCGAGAGCGGCGACGACGACGGAAGACGCCGAATTCCGCTTGCCCGACGCCACGGTCAGACTCGCCGCGAACCGCGTCAGATCGGACGCGAGCTCGGTGGGAAGGTAGGCGTTGACGTTCACCGCTCCGCCTTCGTGTGTGCGTGGCCGCCCGCGGACCTGTTTTCCGTCATGTTTCTTCATTGACCCCTCCCTAATATATCTCTATTTATCTGCTCGTCAAGGGGAAACGCTACCCCCCTCGGGAAAGTGTCTCACGACGTTGCCCCAGGACGGGGCGATCTCGAAGGGGGCCTTGCCACGGTATCCCCCTTCTCGCCTGGCGCGGCCGTTCAGCGCGAGCGCCTTCGCGACGACGTCCTCTCTCCCCGTGAGGGTCTGGATCGCGTAGCCGAAGTCGAGCATGTTCGCGCCGCGGGCAATGGGTTGCAGCGTTACTATCGCACTGCCCGTGTCCACCGGCACCGTCGCCACGCCCGCCGCGATCCGCGGCGTCTTCGACCCAGCCCGCGTGAACTACTTCTGCGGCTCGTGCCGCTCGTTCGTCCAGACGCCGTCGGGCGCGTCGGGGACGCGAGAGTGTCCGACGCCCGGATGCACGCGGCCGACAGGGTTCGGCGTGTTCGCTAAGACAGCCCGACCGAAGACGAACGACCGCTGACGGTATGCTGAGACCGAGATGAACGCTGAGTCTTGGGAGACTCAACAAAAACACAGCCTCACGAACGGCCTCGCGTTCGGGGGTCTCATCATCGTCGTCTATCTCATAGCTTCGGGCTGGATACGCGACGCCTTCACGGACCTGATTCTTCGGGTTGGCAGCGAATTCACGAATGGAGTCGTCGTTTGGGTTTCGGACATCGAGGACGCGCCTCGGCCGGGCGAGACCGTGGAAGTTCACACCATCTTCTACAAGTTCACGGCTCGAAACGGGCAGCAGTACTCCGGCAACGCGAACGAGGGGAAGTACAGGTACACCGACCCGAAGTACACCGGCGCCGAGTGGACGGTGCAGCACAGTCGAGTGTCTGCGGTCGAGGGCGCCGATGACGCAGGCGCGACCGTCATCGTCGAGTACCTTCCGAGGAATCCCTCGATTCATCGACTGCGTTTTGCACGAACGCCCGAGTCGCTGGTCTCGGTACTCATCGGAGTCATCGTCCCGAGTGCGGCACTCTTCGTGTGCCTCTGGCCGTCCGGCCTCCTTCTCGTTCGCATCGCACGTAGGCGACTCACGCGCGAGGCGTAGTGCCTGCCCGCTCCTGAGAAACGGACCGCCGCCCGGCGCGATGCGCGCCTGCCCGACTCTGGGTTTCACGAGACTGTAGGGGCGCAATGGGAATTGCCGGGGGTTCTGGCGCGTAGAAACCAGAGTCACGCTCTCGGTTTCTTTCTCAATCCCGACCCGTAAACGGACCTTTCTGTCCGGACGGGAACGCCGGCGGGCGCCACAATTCCCATTGCACCCCTACACCCCAGATCAAAGAGAGGCGCGAATGGGCCGACGTGCGAGCGCCGAGCGGAAAAGCAATGGCGAAGCGCTGATCTTCGAACACCAGGACGGGCCGCAATTCCCATGGCGCCTCTACACTGCACGGGGGAAATTCCTGCCGAAGCCAGATGGCCGAGGGGCTCCTGTGAGACCTCGCGGGCGATCGCGTCCTGGTCGCTTCGGCCGAGACGGAGCCGAAGCCTCCCAACCCCGCTCGCGGTCCGCGCGGGCAGGTCGTTCACCTGCCCCTGCGCGGGTT
>CALAQS010000188.1 GCA_937888435.1 uncultured Acidobacteriota bacterium | reverse complement strand
CGGGGATATTCACGGGGCACGCTCAACGCCTGCACACCCCGCCGCAGAGCTTGCAGGCGACGCCGCCGCGTTTGATGGCATCGGCCCGCGGGATATCGACACGGCTCTTCGTACACCTTCGGGCGGCGGAGCAGGAAGGACAGTGGATCTTGAGCGTCTTCACGTTGAACGTGACGACGTCAGTGACCTTCGCAGCACTGTCCTCGGCGGCGAAGGCCACTCGAGGCGGAGGGACGGGAACGAGCAGAACCGCCACGAAGAACGTGAGCGAGAGAAGGCGACGCGCTGATTTCATGCTCATCGTCCAGCGGAGACCTTCAGCTGCGTCGGATCTCTTAGAACGATCTCCGGCTTTCCTTTGAACTCCTTGATCGTCCCCATAGCGCACACGCTCTGGTCTTTCAGCTTCTCGGGCTCCCCGAACTTCGGCCGGTCGTCCTCCCAGATGACGAGCGTGAAAATTTGCCGCGGGTAGGGCTCGTCCAGATTGAGGAGGGTCGGGCCGCCCTTCGCGCCGACTACGTACCGCGCGCTAGCGACTCGGCCGCAGACCGTGGCGTGCTCTCCCATATGCTTCGCAGCTTCCTTCGGGGTCAGGGTGGGCGAATCGGCGAGGGCTACGCCGCACGTGAGGCCCACGGCAAGGAGCGCCGCTAGGGTGCGCATGGGTTCTCCTTCTCGGATCGGGGGGGCGCCTGGATTAGACTCGGACAAAGTTCTAGGGAGGCTCCGTGCTGAGTCGACCAATGGTGATTCGTTTCCTTCGGGATGCGGCTCTGTGTCTTTTCGCGGCGGTCGCAATCACGATTTCGGCGCGAGGCGAGGACGGGCGTGAGGCCGACCGCGACGACCCGGCCGGGCGCGCGGAATGGAACGCGATGCTCCGGCGCGACCGCGATGGTCGCGTTCTCGCAGAGAATAGGCTGAAGGCGCTCGACGCGACGTGCCAGATGCCGGTGGATCCCTCGATGGCGCAGGCGCCCGCCGGGACCTTTACGCGCTCGCCGGTCGGCCCCTCGGTGCGGTCGAACTACACGTTCTCGGGCACGACCTGGCGTTCCCTCGGCCCGCAGCCGACACAGTCGAAGACGTCCGCGCGCCAGAACTGGGGGGGCGTGTCGGGACGAGTGGACGCGCTTGCAATTCACCCGACAAACCCAAACGTCATGCTCCTGGGCGCGGCAACCGGCGGGATCTGGAAGTCCACGGACGGAGGCGCCTCGTGGCGACCGGTGGCAGATACTGCGCCCGCTCTTGCAATCAGCCACATCACATTTTCACCGGCGAATCCCTCCATCGTGTTTGCGGCGACCGGTGAGGCGGACAAGGCAAATTCTGAAAAAGTCCCGTCGCAGTCACTAGGCACCTACCTTGGCGGTGGCCTGCTCAAGTCCTATGACGGCGGCGATACATGGATTCGGGTGGATACAAACCTCCCCTCCAATGCAGTGATCGCCCGTGTCCTACCACACCCGACTGATGTGAGCCTAGTCGTCATCGGTATTTACCTCGTTCAGGACCTGTTACAAGACGGGTGGTATCTCGGCGGCCTGTACAGGTCAACCGATGGAGGCGTTACCTTTACGCGTACCCTCCAGCACACGATTTCAGACTTGACTCAGGATCCCAACGCTCCAAATAGTCTCTACCTAGCGACTGGAGCCTGTAACAGCGGCTGCCCTGCGGGCGGAGTCTGGGCCTCAACGAACTTCGGTTTGAACTGGACCGCAATCTACGCGTATCCCTCAGGTACGCCAGTCGGCAACACGAAGATAGGAGTGAGCCGGGTGTCACCGACTGTGATCTATGCGTCGTTCTTGAACGCGGACAACAGTCATAACGGTATCTTCGTCTCTTTCGACGCTGGCGTTAGTTGGACGCGCATGAGCGTTGACCCGACGATGTGCCCCATCCCGGCAAACGCGCACAACCAATGCGATTACGACCACTGGATTGCACCCGATCCGAACAACCCTTTGACCGTCTATTTCGGCTCGATCGACCTCTACAAGAGCTCTGACGGGGGCGCAACCTGGTCGAACATCCTCAACGTCTATGCGGATACCGGACCGACCGCGACGACCCACGCGGACCAGCACACCGCGGTCTTCTCACCAACGGGGACGCTCTTCTTAGGCAACGACGGCGGTGTCTACCGCAGTGACAACGGTGGGTTTTCGTTCCAGAGTCTGAACTCCACGCTATCGCTGGCGCAGTTCAATGGCGTCGCGCTTCACCCGACAAACACCGCGTTTGCGATGGGCGGCACTCAGGACAACGGGAATCAGCTCTACGTAGGCTCGGCTACATGGTCGGATCGGACGGGTGGAGACGGAGGATTCAACCTGATTCGCCGTGACGCACCCGCAGAGATCCTCAGCGGATACGAACATCAGGGAATGAACTTTTCCTCCAACGGGGGGCAGACCTTCTCTTTCTTCTCGAACTGCGACAACGGTCCATCGGATACATCAATCAGCTGTTCTGACTCGGTCGGCTTCTATCCGCCCGCTGTGTCGCCCGCCGGCCAGCCGGGTATCGTGCTCTTCGGCACCAACCGGATCTGGGCCAATTCGACATTCGGACAGAATCCGCTCGCCTGGTTTGCGAGATCCCCATCAAAGATAACGAACTCCAATTTCACTACGGTAGACGCGCCCGGAGGCGATCCAGGACCCGTGTGGGCCGGAACGGTCACAGGGAGCATTTTCTTCTCAATCGACGGTGGCGCGACGTTCGCGACGCGTTTCACTGGCCTCCCGGCGGCTCCGGTCACGCGGATTGTCTCGGTCACGGCAGACGGACGGAGCGCATACGCCAGCTTCGGCGGGTATCTCGGCCTGCCCTCGGAGCACGTCTTTCGGACGACCGACGCGGGGGTGACGTGGACGAATATCTCGAACAACCTGCCTGACGTCCCGATCCTCGACATCAAGGTCGACCCAACTGACCCGAACGACATCTTCCTCGGGAGCGACGTCGGCGTGTTTCGCTCGACGAATGGCGGCGCAACCTGGACGACGTTCAACGCGGGCCTGCCTAACGTGCCCGTCTATGGGCTAGCGTTCCATCCGGTCACGAACGACCTGTGGGCCGCGACGTACGGGCGTGGCGTCTGGCGTGTTACGAGCCCGCTCATCGCGGTGCCCGTCGCTAACTTCTCCTTCACTCCGCCGTCCCCGAAGGCCGGCCAGCCGGTCCAGTTCACGGATGAGTCGTCCGGGCCGCCGACGTCCTGGTCGTGGGCTTTCGGCGATGGCGGCACCTCAGCCGTCCGCAACCCCCTCCACATTTTCGCCGCGGGCCCGTATCAGGTCTCATTGACGGTCTCGAACTCGGGCGGTTCGAACACGAAGACGGAGGCTGTCGTCGTGAGCCCGAGTTCGGGTCAGCACAAGATTGTCCAGCCCGGTCCGATTCCCTTCCATCCTCAGAAGATGCCCCCTCGCTGACGCCTCAGAACAGGCGCCGTGCACAGAGTCCCGTCCGCCCCGTGAAAGAGGCCGTATCGTGCTTTACATGAAGAACGGAAAGAAGCTAGGACGAGTTAAAGAACGGCAGCCTATCCTTGACAAGAGGGCGTTGAGGGCCTATCTTTCCCTCATGGCGAAACGAGCGACCTCCACCGACAAGCCGAAGGCAGTCGGTTACACCCGGGTCAGCACGGGGAAGCAAAAGGATCAGGGCGGCTCCCTGGCCGTCCAGCGTGACCGCATCGTCGAGTACGCGGTCCTCAACGGCCTCGAGCTCGTGAACACCTTCGAGGACGCCCTCTCGGGCGCTCGTGGTGAGGAGGCCCGGCCAGGCTTCAAGGCGGCGCTTGACGCGATCCGGAGCGGCGAGGCTTCCACCTTCATTGTGACCGACGCCGACCGCTTCTCGAGGGACGCAGACAACACCGGGCACGCCCGCGTCGAGATCAAGCGCGCGGGCGGGAAAGTCGTCGTCATTTCCGAGGCGCACGCCGGCGTCGAGCTCGTCGCCGTTCGTCAGCTCCTGGCCGTCCTCGAGCGGGAGAAGATCCGTGCGCGGATGAGGACGTGGAGCGCCGCGCGACAGGCAAAAGGCCTCCCGATGGGACGGGCGCCCTATGGCTCGATGTTCGCCCCTGACGGCAGCCTACGGCCCGACCCGGCCGTCGCCGAGGTCGTGGCCCGCATCCTCCGCCTCAGGGTTCAGGGGACGACGCTCCGGGCCGTCGCAGACGCCCTCAACGCCGACGGCATCCCGGGACCCACAGGTAAGCCTTGGAACCTGATGACCGTCTCGAACATCCTCAAGAGGCTTGATAGTGCCGGCCTGAGGCCGGCAAGGAGGAACCCATGAGCACGAAGACGAACGGGAAACGACGGGCTCCTGCGAAGGGTGCGATCTCTCGTGAAGCCGCCGAGGCAGCCTGGACACGCGTCTCGCAGATTAGCGGACCGAATGAGGAGCGGTGGTTCACGCTCGTTCACTCGCTCCTCGATGCGCGCGAGGACGCGTTCTTTCGATGCGACAACGAAATGGCTCTGGCAGCGGGCATCACGCCGCAGCCCGCGCAGGCTCTGTCCGCCCTCGGCGGGATCGTCGCGCTGCGGCGACTGTCGCTCGCGCAGCTTTTCGAGCTCGGATCGAGCGAGGAAGCGATGCAGCTCGCCGCGGAAGTTCTCGCCCGAGGCTTTCGCGAGCCCGCGGCCGAAGTGGGGAAAGCCCGCGTTCTCCGTTTCCCGCGCTGGTGCTGGCTTGGGGATCCTATTCCTGCGGAAGAGCCTCCCGAGGAAGAAGGGGACGAGACGTACGCACCTGGCCCGGATGGAATGGTAGGTCTGTCATGAGCGCCGACACCGTCGCGGGTCTCGACGCGATCCTGAACGACATGGCCGCCGAGGATATCGCCGCGAAGGGCGGCGCCCCGGAATCCTCGAGCGCTCTCGTATCCCGCGTCGCGAAGTGTCTGACGCCGGAGAAGCTCGCGGCGCTCGGGCTGAGTGCCGGCGGGGCTCAGCTCATCAAGGAATGGTGCGAGGCGCGAGCCGGCGTCGTGCCGTTCCGGCCCAGAATAGTCAAGGCGAAGGAGGCGGGGACGTGAGCGACGTCCTGGATCGCGTCGCCCTTCGTCATGCATTCGCGGTCACTCGC
>CALAQS010000187.1 GCA_937888435.1 uncultured Acidobacteriota bacterium | reverse complement strand
GAGAGGGTTCCGGCGATCTGGCCCCGCCGCTCGCGAAGCCTCGGGAAGATGGCGAAGACCTTCTCCAGCCGCTCCGTTTGATGAGGCCGCGCCGCCCTGTGGAAGCCCCCGAGGAGCAGGTTGTCGCGCACCGTCATCTCGGGAAAGAGCTTTCTCCCCTCGGGGACGTGGATGACGCCCCGCTCGACGATCTCCATCGTGGAGCGGTTCTCCAGCGGGTCTCCGTCCAGCCGGATCGTCCCGGACTCGGGCTTGAGCTGCCCCGAGAGCGCCTTCAACGTCGTCGTCTTCCCCGCGCCGTTCGCTCCGACGAGCGCCACGACCTCGCCGGACGGCACGTCGAAGCCGACATCCCAGAGCGCGGTCACCTGACCGTAGCGGACCCTCAGTCCCTCGACGTGCAGCATCACGCCACCCGTTTGCCGAAGTAAGCAGCCAGGACCGCGGGTTCCTCCACCACGCGCTTCGGGTGGCCCTCGGCGATCTTCTCCCCCTGGTTCATCACGACCACGCGGTCGCTGATCCGCATGATCGCCTTCATGACGTGCTCCACCAGGACGACTGTCACGCCCGACGCCCGGATCTGCCGGACGAGATCCGAAGCGTCGTCGACCTCGGTGGCGTTCAGCCCCCCCATCGGCTCGTCCAGGAGCAAGAGGCGGGGTCTCGTCGCAAGCGCCTTCGCCATTTCGAGGCGTTTCTGGTCCATCAGCGTCAGCCGGCTTGCGATCTCGTTCAGCCGGCCTCCGAGACCAACGCGCGTCAGCTGAGCCGTGGCGGCCGCTTCCGCGTCTCTTCGAGCCGGGTGCCGGAGAAAGGCGGCGAGCGTCACGTTCTCGAGCGCCGAAAGGCCGGGGAACGGCTTGACGATCTGAAACGTCCGGGCGATTCCCCTCCGCGCCACCGCGTGAGGCCGCAGCCCCACGACGCTCTGCCCGTCGAGCCGGATCGCGCCGGCCAGGGGGCGGATGAAGCCGGTGACGAGATTGAAGACCGTCGTCTTGCCGGCGCCGTTCGGTCCGATGAGCCCGAGGATTTCCCCCTCGTTCACCGAGAAGGAGAGGTCGGAGACGGCGCTCACGCCACCGAAGTGGCGCGTCAGGCCGTGAACCTCGAGCAGCGCCACGTCAGGCTCCCGCCGTGGCGCCGGCCGTGAGCCGGCGCACGCGGCCCCAGATTCCTTCCGGCATGAATCGGATCACCAGCATCATGAAAAGGCCGTAGAAGATGAGGTGGCCCATCTGGAAGCGATCTCGCACCAGCTCGGCGACCGCGGTGAGGAAGACGGCGCCGATCAGCGGGCCGCCCACCGTTCCGAGTCCGCCCACGACCGCGATGAAGACCATCTCCATCGAGAGCCCGATGCCGGCGACGGCGTCGGGGTCGACGTACCGGAAGTAGAACGCGTAGAAGCCGCCCCCCATGCCGGCGAGGAAGGCGGAAAGCGCCAGCGTCACCACCTTGGCGCGGACCGTGTCGATCCCCACGGCCTCGGCGGCGTCCTCGTTCTCGCGGATGGCGACCAGATACGCGCCGAGCCTGGAGTTCCGCAGCCACCCCGTCGTCAGGAGGGCCACGACCGCGAGTGCCACGGCCGCCGCGTAAAAGGGGGTCTTTGCCTCCCAATTCACGCTCAGCCCGAACAGACGCACGGAAGGAAGCGTCGTGATGAGGTAGCCGACGGACCCCGCCGTCACCGACTCCCAGTTCAGGGCCACGAGCTTGACGATCTCCGCCACCGCCAGGGTGGCAAGAGCGAAGTACGGGCCGCGCAACCGGAAACAGAGGAGGCCGATCGGGACCGAGACGAGAGCCGCCGCCAGGCCCCCGAGGGGGATCCCCCACCACGGCGCCAGACCGCCCTTCAGGTAGAGGATGATCGTCGTGTAGGCGCCCACCGCGAAGAGCGCGGCATGCCCGAACGAGACCTGTCCGGCGAAACCGCCCAGGACGTTCCAGGCCGCGCCGAGGACCGTCCACATCAGGATGAGGATGCAGACGTGCAGGAAGAACGAGTTCCGGATGGAAAGGGGAATGGCGATCAGAACGGCCACGCCGAGGAGCGCGGGCAAATGCCTGCGCTTCACCTCCCTGCCCCGAACAGGCCCGACGGCCGGTAGAGGAGGACGGCCAGGAAGAGAACGAAGCCGATCCCGTCCTTGTAGGCGCCGGAGACGTAGACCGCGCCGAGCGACTCGACGACGCCGAGGAGGATCCCGCCCGCGATGGCTCCCGGGACAGATCCGAGACCCCCCAACACCACGATGACGAAGCACTTGACGATGAGCAGCTCACCCACGGTCGGGTAGAGATAGAGCGATGGCGCCAGCAATACACCCGCGGCGCCGGCCAGAGCCGTCCCCAGGCCGAACGTGACCATCGCGACACGCTCCACGTCGATCCCCATCAGCACGGACGCCTCGGGGTTCTGACTCGTTGCGCGAATGGCACGCCCGAGATTCGTCCGCGACAGGAAGAGCCCGAGCGTCACGGTGATGAGGATGGCCAGTACGAACGCGATGGCCAGTGGAACCGCGATGGCGATCCCGAACGGCCGAACCGTCACGCCGTAAGAGAGGGAGATCGTCCGGTAGTCGCCGGTCCAGGCGAGGAGGGCAAGATTCGCGACGAGGAGCGAGAGACCGGCCGTGTAGAGAAGCGTATTCAGCTCCCCGCCCGGAATGATCTTCCGGAGGAGAAGCCGATAGAGGAGCACCCCGGCCACGAACATGAGAGGCGTCCAGACGAGGAGCGACACGAAAGGGTCCAGCTTCCAGAGTTTCTGGCCCCAGAAGGCCCCGAACATCCCCAGCATCACCATCTCTCCATGGGCGAGGTTGATGATCCGCATCACCCCGAACACCACGGTGAGCCCGATGCCGATCATGGCGTAGAGGGCTCCCGTCAGAACCCCGCTCACGAGGCTCTGGGCAAACGTTTCCATCGGTCGGCGGTCGGCGCTACTTCTTCACCGGCTCTGGAAAGACGAGCGCCGTTTCGGAGAAGGCCTTCGGCCAGACGTTCAGGAGCTGGCCGCCCTTCCACTGGGCCATGACCGACTGCCCCGGTGAGTAGACGTTCTGGTTCGTGTAAGCGTCGCCCAGAGGGCCAGCCCAGTTGCCGAACTTCACCTTGCCGAAAACGGTGGTCATGTCGGTGGCGAGAAGCGCCTTGCGGATCGCTTCGCGGTCGGCGTCGAGATTCCCCGTCAGCTTCGCCCGCTTCAGCGCATCGGCCAGGATGTAGATGGCCGAGTACCCCTCCACCTCGTGCTCGTGCGGCCAGATGGCGTACTTGGCGTGGAACTTCTCGTAGAAGGCCTTCGTTCTCGGATCGTTCGGATTCCCGGACCAGGCGGCCGAGGAGAAGACGTTCTCGGCCAGGGGGCCGAGCTGGGAGGCGAAATCGGCGACACCGAAACCGCCGCCGAAGCCGACGAAAGCGCGCGGGGTGAGCCCCATTTCCTTGGCGTGGCGAGTGAGAAGGATGGCGTCGGTGGTGGCCACGGCCACGAGCAGGACGTAGTCCGGATTCGTCGCTTTCACCTTCGTCATGGTCGGCTTGAAATCGAGCGTGTTCACCGGATAGGCCTCGTCGGCCACGACGGGGACGTTCTTCGCCTTCAGGATCTTGATCACCGCGCCCCCGATGGTCTTCCCGAACAGCGTGTTGTCGTACACCACGGCCGCCGACTTCGGCATCGCGCCCGCGTAGTTCGTGATGAAGTCCGAGAACGCCGTCGGGTAGATCGACCCGGTCGGGTTGTTGCGGAAGACCCACTCGAATCCCTTGGAGGTGATCATGTCGGCGGACGGGTGGTCGACGAGGTACGGGGTCTTCAGACGCTGGCAGACCGAGGCGATCTCCATCGCCTGTCCGGACCCGCGCCCTCCGGTCATCACGAGCACTTTCTCTTCCGTGATCAGCTTTTCGGCCACCGTGGCCGCGAGCTGGTTCTTGGCCTGGTGGTCCTCGATGAGGATCTCCAGCTT
>CALAQS010000186.1 GCA_937888435.1 uncultured Acidobacteriota bacterium | reverse complement strand
TACGTCACGTCGAAAGTCCCGCCGGAGATCTTTTCGGAGCGCTCCGCCGTGCTCATCTCCGGGATGGGTGTCGGCGGCGAGATGCTTGTCGCTCGGGAGCGGGGAGCGGGAGCCGTCTACGGCGTCGAGGTGGACCCACTGAGTTTCGAGCTTTGTCGTCGGCGCTTCGAAGGATTGGAAGGTCTCTTCCCGCGGCTGTACGATGGAGAAAATCTTCCCTTCGAGGCGGCGTCCTTCGATCTCGTCCTGTCGGGACATATCATCGAGCACACGAAGGACCCGCGCAGCTATCTGACGGAGCTTCTCCGTGTCCTTCGCCCGCGTGGCTGGCTGTTTCTCGAGTTTCCAACCCGGTTTCACTGGCGAGAGCTCCATACGGGTCTTCCGTCTGTCGAATGGCTGCCTCGGTCTGTGCGAAACGGGATTCTCCGCCTGGCGGTAACCCAGTTCTCTCCACTTGAAGAATCCACGAAGAATAAGTGCCGGACCATCGTAGGGACAGGACTGAAGCAGATCAGCACAGGTCGAGTGAGTCGATGGCTGGCACACGGTCAGCACGCTGCCACTCTTGCGGACGTCGTTCACCCGGTGGCGGGGGTCGTACGTTGTCTGATTCGGAAGGAAGAGATGGAGCGCGGGTCACCGGCGATCGGCCGCTCCTCGTCGTAAGACCTTAGAGTGATGTTTGAGCCGGCGAGACTTGGATTCGCTCGAGTAGGGTGACCTTAGAATGTGCGCGGTTTGAGCCAGGATTCGTTCGAGGCGCTCCGCGAGGAGCTCGAGAAGACCCGCGTCGAGTTGCAGCAGGCGCGCGAGCGCATCGCAGCGATGGAGATGAGCTTCTTCTGGAAGCTGCGCAACGCGTGGTGGACCTTGAAGGGCGGGTTCGCCGCCGGCGCGCCCTCCGGCGAGCAGGCCGCCCGTCGCGCGGCGGATCCCGGGCTCGTGCACGTTCCCGGCTTCGCGCCCGTTCGCTTCCACGACCGCTCATTCGATCGCTCGACGGACTCCGTGGACGTCGTCGTTCTCGCGCACGACGACCTGCCCGCTCTCGAGGGGTGCCTCGGGGCGCTGCTCCGGCACGCGCGTCCGCCGTACAAGCTCTTTCTCGCTGATCCGGGCGTGTCGCCCGCGGTGCGGAACTGGCTGGAGGCTTTCGGGCGCGAGCAAGGAGCCGCCCTCGTGCAGGGGACCGACGCATTCTGGAGGGCGCGGGACGCGGGCGCGTCGCGCCATGTTCTCCTCCTCGACGGGCGCGCGCGCGTCGCGGCGGACGTCCTCGACCGGCTGATCGCCTGCCTCGCCGCAGGCGGAGACACCGCGGGCGTCGTTCCCCTCGCCGCGGACGTTCCGGGTGCGGGGCCGGCCTTCGAGCGCGCCGTGCGCGCGCTGGCCGACGCGGGTTCAGAGGCAGAGCCCGCGACTCTCTTCGCCGCCGAGTCGGCTCGCCTCTTTCCGCCGCTCGAGGAGGGCGGGGGCTGCGCCGTTCTCGTGAGGCGCACCGCGCTGCCCGAGGGCGCGGAGCGGTCGCCACAGGAGCTTCTCGGCGTGCTCCGGGCGGGCGGGAAGCGCGTGCTTCTCGCGGACGACACGTGGGCCGCGGGCGCTTCGAGGGAATCCGCCGCGGCCCCGGGAGCGCCGGACCGCGTGGTTGCCGGCATCGCGGCTCGTTTCGCGATTCTGCCGGAGCGGGTCAGCCTTCGGGAACGCGCGCGACGGCGATGGGAAGGGAAGCGCGTCCTCTACGTATTGCCGGTTCTCGAGCGCGGGGGAGGGTCGAACGTCGTGTTGTCGGAGGCGCGGGCGATGACGCGGATGGGCGTCGAAGCGCGCGTCTTCAACCTCGCGGGGCACCGATCCGTTTTCGAGAAGAGCTATCCCGCGCCGGGCCTTCCAATCGTCTACGGGCGCGAGTCCGATCTCGTCGAGGCCGCGGAGGGGTTCGACGCCGTGATCGCGACGGCTCACTACTCGGTGCCGTGGATGGCGCCGCTCGCGAAGCTGTCACGGCCTCCGGTGCTCGGCTACTGCATCCAGGACTACGAGCCGCTCTTCTACGCCGAGGGTTCGGAAGACCGCAAGCGCGCGCTCGCCTCGTACGGGCTCGTGCCGGGCATGAGGCGGTTCTCGAAGTCGAAGTGGAACGCCGACGAGGTCGTCGCCCGGACGGGCCTCGACTGCGCGCTCGTGAGCGCGAGCTTCGACGCGGAGGTCTTCCGCCCCCGGCTGCCGGAATCCGCCGCGAGCCCCGTGCGGATCGCGGCGATGGTGCGTCCCTCGACGCCGCGGAGGCAGCCGGGCCTCACCGTCGACGTGATGCGGGCCCTCGCGCAGAAGCTCGGCGACGGAGTCGAGGTCGTCCTGTTCGGATCCGAGCGGTCGGATCCCGCGCTGCGTCCGTTTCGCCTCGACTTTCCGCACCGCTTCGCCGGCGTCCTCGACGACCGGCAGCTCTCGGCGCTCCTGTCACAGGTGCACGTCTTCGCGGATCTCTCGACGTATCAGGCGCTCGGCGTCGCCTCGCTCGAGGCCATGGCATCGGGAGCCGCCGTCGTCGTCCCGAGGGCGGGCGGAGCGGGAACGTTCGCCCGTCACGAGATCAACGCGCTGGCCGTGGACACGTCGTCCCGGGACGCCTGTCTCGCGTGTCTCGAACGGCTCGCCACGGACGGGCCGCTTCTCCGGCGCCTCGCCGCGCAGGCGATTGTCGACGCCGGCCTCCATACGCCCGATCGCGCGGCCGCGGGCATCCTCGAGGTCCTGTTTGGCGAGGCGTAGGGTCCACGTCCTCCACGGGTTCTATGGGGCGGAGATCCCATACAGCTGCACGTACATCCGGCTCCTGTGCCCGCTCTCCCATCCGGCCCTCGCCGAGAGAATCGAGCTGACGCACGGAACGGCGGAAGCCGTACCCGACTGCGACCTCCTCGTCGTCGAGCGGCACGTCCTCTGGCCGTATGAAAGGCAGCTGGACGGATTCGTCCGCGTGCTTTCCCGGTGCCGGCAGGCGGGGATTCCCGTCGTCTACGAGCTCGACGACAATCTGCTCGATCTCCACCGCGGTGAGCCGTGGGAGACGTACCCGGGAGACGCACTCCGCGCGGTCGTCGCTTTTCTGGCGCGGCAGGCCGACGGAATGATCGTCGCGACGCCGGCGCTCGCGGAGCGCGTGGCCCATTTCCGCAGCGGGGTCCTCGTCGTTCCGAACGCGCTGGATGAACGGCTCTTCGGCTCCGCACCGGAACCTTTCGCATCGCGTTCGTCGGCAGTGACGATCGGCTACATGGGCACGCTGACGCACGAGGCGGACCTCCGCATGGTGCTCGCGCCGCTCCGGACGCTCCTCGCGCGCCACGCCGGAAGGGTGCGGCTGGAGCTCGTGGGCGGAGTCGCGGGGCAGAGGACGGCGTCACTTTTCGAGGGCCTGCCGTTCCGTATGCGGGATCCGGGAACCGAGGACCCGTATCCGAGGTTCGTCCCGTGGATGCGGGAGCATCTTCGCTGGGACGTCGCGATCGCGCCGCTCGAGGACGACGCGTTCACGCGCGGCAAGTCGGACCTCAAGTATCTCGACTACGGAGCGCTCGGGATTCCGGGCGTCTTCAGCGACGTGCGCGCCTATCGGGACACGGTGCGGCACCGCGAGACGGGACTCCTCGTCGCGAACGAGCCCGCGGCGTGGGCGGAGGCGCTCGAGGAGATCGTGAGCGACGGGGCGCTTCGGGCGCGGCTCGCGGAGGCCGCGGCGCACGACGTCCACGGACATCGCATGCTGAGGACGCAAGCGATGCGCTGGACAGATGCGATCGAAACGATCGTGCCGGGGTTCTTCGGCTAGGCTTTCATCCG
>CALAQS010000185.1 GCA_937888435.1 uncultured Acidobacteriota bacterium | reverse complement strand
GCCGAGCTTCCATTCGCACTCGTGTAGGCCATGTCTTGTTGGCCCGGTGCATGAGGGGGTCCAATCCGAAAGGGCGCTGCAATCTCGTTACCGGTTTTCCGCCGCGGGCCGAAGCTCGTGGGGACCGGAGTCCGCTGCGCAGTTGTCCTGACGGGGCGTTGACTCGAATCGGGATGGCCACGGTTGATCGGGTCCTCTCGCTGTTTTCTTTCGCTGGTTTCTTACGCCGCTACGGCCGCGTCCCGGGGAGCTCCGGTCTTGCGAAGCGGCTCGTAGACCTCTGCGCTCTTCCACAGCCGATGCAGGAGCACGGCCAGCTTTCGTGCGACGGCGATGACGGCCCGTTTCTTCGCGTTGCGTTGCCCTCGGGCCGACAGCGCCCGGCCGAAACGTCTGAGGTCACAGTCCTCTCCGAACGGCCCGAGGATGTACTGCGCCGACTGGACCAGAAGCCGGCGCAGGAAGGCGTCTCCTTCTTTCGTGATGCGCAGTTGCGGATCGGAATCCCCACTCTGGCTTCGCGCCGGCACGAGTCCGAGGTAGGGCCCGACGGCACGGCTCTTCCGGAAGCGACCCGGATGCTCCAGCGTCAGCACGTAGGCCAGCGCCACGATCGGGCCCACTCCTCCTACCTGCCGCAGCAACGCGGTCTCGGGGTACTTCGTTTTCCCGAGCTCCCTGATTCGCCCGTCCAGCGCCAGGATCTGTCTCGACACGACTTCGATCGTCTTCACGACGCTCGACAACGCTTCGCGCACCTCCTCGGGAATCTCGCCCACCGCCTGGCCCGTGAACGTCCGCGTCGAGCATTTCTTCACGCGGTGTCCCGTCGCCTTGACCGCTCCGCGAACGTGATTGACGAGCTGCGTCCGCGTCCTCACCAGCGCATCGCGCGCCCTGAGGACGGCCAGATCCTGCGCGACGCTCTCGGCCCGGTGTTCCACGGGGTAGAGAAGCTTCGGGTCCAGCCGCGCGATCCTCGCCAGCGCCTCGGCATCCACCGGGTCCTGCTTCCCACGGCTCTGGTAGATCAGCCGGGTCTTCCTGGGGTTGGCAACCAGCACCTCGTGTCCGAGCCCCTTCAGAAGCCGACTGACCCACGGCGAGTGCGTCCCCACCTCGAGCGCGATCCGCATTCGGGTCCGCTCCTCGAACCGCTTCCTCAAGCCTTCCCGAGTCGTCTGGACCTTGCCCCGCTCGACAACCGTCCCTCCTTCGTCGAGCACACAGATGTGGCTCGTCCGATCTCCCAGATCTATTCCCACCGTCCACGCCCCCATCCCCTCGGTCCCGTTCCCGGTGCTACGCTTCTTCACGGCCGGTCTCCCTTCTGGGCCTCGAGCCCGCAACATCTTTGCAGCGGATTTTCCGACTGCGTTGGGGAGACCGGCCTTCTCATCCCATCTCG
>CALAQS010000184.1 GCA_937888435.1 uncultured Acidobacteriota bacterium | reverse complement strand
TGCCGTCGCCTCGTGTCTCGGCAGGAAAGGTCGTCATGAAAAATCTGGCTGCTCTTCTCGGAGTGCTATTGATCTGCTCGATCCCTGCCGTCGCCCAGAAGAAGGAGGGCGGGGAGCCACACCAAGGCGGTTCGCCTCACGTGGGGGGCGGCCACATTCCTCCCCATGGCCCCGCGCCCGCTTCGCCAAGACGCGCGGGCGCTCATCCGACCGGAACCGGCCAGCCTCGCGTCACCCCCGACCAGGCCGGGCATCCCATCGCCCCTCACGTCCACGCCAATGACAACCGCTGGATCGGACACGATTCCGGGCGCAACGACCCCCAGTACCACCTGGACCACGTCTGGGCACACGGTCGGTTCACGGGAGGCTTCGGTCCACAGCACGTCTTCCGGCTCGGCGGCGGCTCCCGGGAGCGATTCTGGTTCGGCGGCTTCGCTTTCCAGGTCGCGCCGTTCGAGTACGGCTACGTGGGCGACTGGCTCTGGGACAGCGACCAGATCGTGATCTACGAGGATCCGGACCACGACGGCTGGTACCTGGCCTATAACCCGAGACTCGGCACGTACGTGCACGTGGACTATCTCGGTCCGCAGTAAGGTTCCGAAGCCGGCGGCCATTCGCAGATGGCCGTGGCGTTTTTTCTCGGTGCTTGGCCCGGGACTCATCACGGGTGCAGCGGACGACGATCCTTCCGGTATCGCGACGTATTCCATTGCCGGTGCGCAGCTCGGAACGAGCCTTCTCTGGACGGCCCTCCTGACCTGGCCGCTCATGGCGGCGGTGCAGATGATGTGCGCGCGAATCGGCATGGTCCGGGGCGAAGGACTGGCCGCTGCGCTTCGAAAGCGCGTTCCGAAACCCTTCGTCATCGCCGCGACGTTCTCTCTTCTTCTCGCGAACACGATCAACATCGCGGCTGACCTCGCCGGCATGGCGGATGCCGCGGAAATGCTGACGGGGCTGAACTCCCATGTCTACGTCGTCGTCTTCGGAATCGGCATCTCGGTGGCCATCGTTCGGTTGCCGTACGGCCGGATCGCATCGACCCTCAAATGGCTCGCGCTCGCGCTCTTCGCATACGTGATCACAGCTTTCCGAGTCGGAGTCGATTGGAGAGAAATGGCGCACAGCGCGTTTGTCCCTTCATGGCCTCAGAGCCGCGAGGCATGGGCGACGCTCGTGGCGATACTCGGCACGACGATCAGCCCCTATCTTTTCTACTGGCAGGCGTCAGAGGAGGTCGAGGAAGAGAAGAGGCTCGGAGAGACAACGCGCGCCAGCCGACGTGGCGCGACACGGAGAGAGATCGGCGACCGAACGCTGGACGTGGGGGTGGGCACGTTCTTCTCGAATCTCGTGATGTTCTTCATCATTCTCACGACGGCCGTCACGCTCCATCGGCACGGCATCACGAAGATCGAAACGTCCCGTCAAGCCGCGGAAGCTCTGCGGCCGCTCGCGGGCGAGTTCGCAGCGACTCTCTTTACTCTCGGAGTCCTCGGTGTCGGATTCCTTGCGATCCCAACGCTCGCCGGGTCGGCCGCGTACGCGTTCGCGGAAACCTTCGGCTGGAGGCAGGGGCTCGATCAGAAGGTGGCGGGAGCGCGACGCTTCTACTTCATTGTGGGGATCGCGACTGCGGCCGGTGTCGCGCTGGACTTCGCGAAGATCAGTCCCCTCAAGGCTCTCTACTGGTCCGCTATCGTAAATGGGCTGTTGGCCCCGTTTCTCCTCGTCGGAGTTCTCCTCGTCGCTTCGAGCCGAAAGCTGATGGAAAGGCAGCCGAGCTCTGTTCTCGGCCGCGTCGCGGTGGGCATCGCGACCCTTCTCATGTTCGGGGCCGCGATCGGTATGTTCGTCTTCTGAGGAGCGCAACGGAGACGGCCGAGCGAGGACGCAACAGGCTGTCGACGGGAGACCGCCAGCCTTTCTCGTGCGGGGCGGTAGAATCGCGGAAAAGGTGGACATATGTCGCTTTTCGTGAAGTTCAACCTGATACTGATTCTCGTTTTCGCGGTCGCGCTCGTTCCGGCGGGCTACATCTCGAACAGCCTGCTCCAGAAAAACGCACGGACGCAGATCGTCCAGATCGCGCGAATCATGATGCAGACGGCGATGGCCACGCGCGGCTACACGAACAAGCAGATCAAGCCGCTCCTGGCGCCGCGCCTCGCGGACGAGTTCCTGCCGCAGTCGGTCCCCGCCTATTCGGCGACGGAGATCTTCAATTACCTGCGCGAGAACAACCCCGAATACACGTATAAGGAGGCCACGCTCAACCCGACGAACCCGCGCGACCGGACGGTCGACTGGGAAGCGGACATCGTGAACGCGTTCCGTGCGAACGAGAAGCTCCCGGAGCTCATCGGCGAGCGCGACGCGCCCCTCGGGCGCGCGCTTTACCTCGCGCACCCCATCAAGATCATCGACGCGGGCTGTCTCTCGTGCCACACGACGCCGGACGTGGCGCCCGCGTCCGTCGTGAAGGCCTACGGAACGAACGGCGGCTACGGCTGGAAGCTGAACGAGACCATCGGAGCGCAGATCGTCTCGGTGCCCATGACCGTGCCGATCGGCCTCGCGAACACGGCGTTCAAGACGCTCCTGGGCTCCTTGATCGCGGTTTTCGCGAGCATCCTCGTCGTTCTCAACATCCTGCTCACGCTCGTGGTGATCCGGCCGATCAAGCGCCTGTCGCGGATGGCGGACCAGGTGTCGACCGGCAACCTCGACGTCCCCGAAGAGACCGTGAAGGGCTCGGACGAGGTCGCGGTACTGTCCGGGTCCTTCAACCGGATGCGGATCAGCCTGACGAAGGCGCTCAAGATGCTCGAGGGCGAGTAAGGCCGGACGTCAAACGGATGGCGGACACGATATCCCCCGGCTCCCGCTTCGGTGACTACGAGATCCTGGAGGAGCTCGGCGCCGGAGGAATGGGGAAAGTCTACCGCGCGCGGGATCTCACTCTCGACCGGCTCGTCGCGCTCAAGACGCTCGCCGGCCAGCTCTCGGCGGACACGGACTACGTGCAGCGCTTTCTCAAGGAGGCGCGCGCGGCCGCGCGCCTGAACCATCCGAACATCGTCCAGATCTACGACTTCGGGTGTGTGGACTCGATCTACTACCTCGCGATGGAGTTCGTGGACGGGCATTCGCTTGGAACGTACCTCAGGCGCGGCCACTTCAGCGAGCCGGAATCCATCCAGATCATCCGGCACGCGTGCCGCGCGCTGTCGGTCGCGCACGCCGACGGGATCGTCCATCGCGACATCAAGCCCGACAACCTGATGCTGACGAGTCGTGGCGACGTGAAGCTCGTGGACCTCGGCATCGCAAAGCGTCTCGACGAGGACCAGTCGCTCACGCAGACGGGCCAGGCCATCGGAACTCCTCACTACATCTCCCCCGAACAGATCCGGGGGCAGAGGGACATCGATTCCCGCGCCGACATCTATTCGCTCGGCGCGACGCTCTACCACCTTCTCACCGGGCACACACCCTACCTGGGGTCATCCGGCCCCATCGTCATGTCGATGCATCTCGTCGAGCCGCTGCCCGACCCGCGCCGCTTCGAGGTATCTCTCACGGACGGGGTTTGCCGCGTCGTGCGCAAGATGATGGCGAAGAACCGCGACGAGAGGTACCCGGACGTCTATGCGCTCGACCTCGACCTGTATCGCCTGCAGTGCGGGGAGAACCCGAAGCCGGGCGAGCGGCCCACCGCGGCCACGGAGGTGCACGCGGGGTCGCGCGCCTCACCGGCCTACGTCCCCGCGACGGCGGGCACATTCGACTCGGGCGTCCTGAACCGCATCGAGGACAGCCTCGCGGCTGCCGTGGGTCCGATGGCGAGGGTCCTCGTGCGCAAGACCGCGCGGCACGCGCCGACGTACGAGGCCCTCTGCGGCGAGCTCGCGGACCAGGTTTCCGACCCGCGCGCGCGCGACACCTTCCTGTCGAAATGTCTCCGCGCGGCGCGCACGCCCACGGGTCCGGGCGGGCCCGGCCGCCTTACACCGACGCCGGTTCACGCGAGCGAGGCGCCAACCGAGGCCCGAGGCGCCGGTCCATCCGCCGCTTCGGGGCCCACGCGCCCCTTCTCCCAGGGAGCATCCTTCGGGGCCGGCTCCGCCGGAAGGTCGCTCGTCCTCTCCGAGCAGGACCTCCACTTCGTGGAAACCGAGCTCGCGCGACAGATCGGCCCTCTCGCGCGGATCGTCGTGAAACGGGCGGCGAAAGCCACCGGCGTCCTCGCCGATCTCATCTCGAAGCTGGAGCTCGAGATTCCGACGGACGAGAGCCGCCGTGCGTTCCGCGAGGTGATGAGGAAGCGCTTCCGCTGAGCGGGGCCCGTCAGGCGTTCGCCTGTTTGCAAACCAGATGGACGGTCGCGGTGGTGCCGCGGCCCGGAGCGCTGTCGAGCCACAGGTAGCCGCGGCTGTTCTTGACGATTCCGTATGCAGTCGAAAGGCCCAGCCCGCTTTGCTCCTGGGCGGCCTTCGTCGTGAAGAAGGGTTCGAAGGCGCGGGCGAGCGTGGCCGTGTCCATTCCGACTCCGGTATCGGTGATCGTGATCTCGGCGTACTCTCCCGCAACGACCAGAACGCCCGAAAACCGCTTGCCGGCGCTCACCGTACGCGTCGCGGTGCTCAGGGCGAGCACGCCCCCTTTCGACATGGCCTCCGAGGCGTTCAGGACGAGATTCAGGATGACCTGCTCGAGCTGAGTTTCGTCCGCTGCGATGAAAATCGGGTCCTTCGCGAGCTGAACGACGAAGACGACATCCTCCCTCACGAGCTTGCGCAGCAGGGGCTCGAGGTCGGACAGAAAGACGTGAAGGTCGAGAACGTGCGGTTTGACGACCTCCCCGCGTCCGATCGAGAGCAGCCGGGCGCTGAGCACGGCTGCTCTCTCGCTGGCCCTGACGATCTCCTGCGCGTTCGCGCGCGTGCCAGCGTCGCTGGCTTTTTCCAGGATGAGCGTGGAGAAACCGAGGAGGGCGGTGAGCACGTTGCGCAAGTCGTGCGCGACGTCCGCCGCGAGGCGCCCGACCGCTTCCATCCGCCGGCCCTCGGCGGCCTCCGCGTCCAGCTCGGAGAGCCGCCGTTCCGCCGCGCGCAAGCGTCTCTCGGTCGCGTGGCGGCGGCGGACCTCCCTCAGGAAGAGGAGGAACGGAGCGAGGCCAGCCGCCGCGCACGCAATCGAGATGAAAAGGGTGATTTCGGAGAGCCGGGCGGTCAGGGACCTTTCCTTTCTGGCGTTCAGCCGCCGATGGGTTTGGTGCCTCGGTCGGTCCCGCCGCCGGAATCGGTCGCGTCGAGGGTCGTGAGGCCGAAAAGAGCCAGAGCGAGATCGATGAGGGTCGTGGCGTCCATGGGTTCCTCCTGTTGCCACCCGTCCGGGGCGGCTCGGGAGGCGGAACTTACGAGCGCTCGGTCATCACCGCCTTACATCCTTGGAGACGGTTTAGCGGGGCGGTTTTCAACCGCCCAAGAAAAGAAATATGAAGTTTCTGGATCAGGCCCGGCGGCGTTCGGGGCGGGCGGAGACGTGGAATCCGCCGGAGAGGGCCCCGAGGCAGGCCTGGACCCGGTCGAGGAGGCCGTCCTTCACGTCGCCGCGATCGAGGTGCGCGGCCAGCTCGGCCCACGCCGGAACTCCCGCGAGCGTGGCGACCGTCACGAACGACTGCAGCTCCTTGAGCCGGGCCACCATCTCGTCGATCCTCGACATCCGGCCGAGGCACTCCGCGGCGTGGAGCCGGGCGAAGACCCGATCCTCTTCGAGCTGCCTCGCGTCTGCCTCGGCGGCGAGCGCGTCGAAAGCGGCGAGCGCTCGTCCCATCTCGCCCCGGAGGAAATCCAGCTCGGCGAGTCCAATCCGGATTCCGAAGACGAGATACGCGAGGTCGTGGCGCCTCGCGTCCGCGAGTGCCTGTGCGAAGACGGACCGCGATTTCCCGAAAGCCCCGGTGTGGGCGAGCGCGAAAGCGAGGTTGATCTCGATGGCGGTGCGGGCATGCGCATCTTTCTCTTCGCCCATCCGGTCGAGCGCGCTTTCGAGGAATGGAATCGCACGAGCGGGATTTCCTCTCTGCAAATAGAGCGTGCCCAAGGCGGCTTCCGCCCGGGCGGTCCAGGTCTCCTGCTCGAACGCAGCGAAGACCCGCGCGGCACGCTTGAGCTCGCGCTCGGCAAACGCGAACTCCCCCTGGAACGCGGCCACCGTCCCTTCGAAATACCCGCAGAGCGCCCCGTCGAACGGGTCGTTGCCGCGAGACGCGAACGCGGCGCGGGCGTCGCGGGCGGCGGCGCGCGCGTCGTCGAGCCGGCCGATGTTGAGGAGCGCCTGGGATGCGAGGAGTGAGGCTTCCGCCTCGAGGCGGTGCGATGAGACTAGGCCGGACGCGGGGAGACTCCTCGCGCTTGCCGCAAGAGCGTGAGCGAGGGCGAGGGCGCGATGCGGCTCCGCGGCCGCGAGACGCGCTCCGGTCTGGGCCGCATACAGGAGCCCGAGATCGTCGGCTTCCGAATCGCCCGATCCCGCGATACACGCCGCGAGGGCGCCGTCCGACTCTCGAGCGGCTTCGACGAGGCGCTGAGCTTTCAGGTCCGCTTCGTCGGCGGCGGACGCGAGCGAGAGAAGGTCTCTGTGTTTCTTCGGGGACGTCCGGGACGGAAACGGCAGCAGGTCGGCCGATG
Source organism: uncultured Acidobacteriota bacterium (assembly GCA_937888435.1). Lineage (GTDB taxonomy): Bacteria > Acidobacteriota > Thermoanaerobaculia > UBA5066 > UBA5066 > Fen-183. The sequence continues at coordinate 765 of CALAQS010000184.1, read as the reverse complement.
GCCCGAGCATCGTCTCGAGGGAGGAAGCTTCCTCGATGGCGGCGGCCAGCCGACCGAGTGACGCCTTGCGGCGGGCGCAGACGCGACAGTCCGCGACGTGCAGGGCCGCCTCAGCCGCGCCGGCTTCGCTCCGGCCCAGCGAGAGGGCGAGAAGCTCCACTTCCGCGGGATGCCGTGTCACCCGAGACATCCGCGCATCCTCTTCATGCACTGGTTGAGGCGCTTCCAGACCGCCGGCACCGTGCATCCCGACTCGGCGGCGGTCTCGGCGAGCGTCTGGCGGAGGACGCAGTAGGCCTGGATCAGATGGCGGCATCGGGGTGTCAGAAGCCGGAATGCCGACCGCACGTGGAGGCCGTCCACGAGACGTGTCGCGGTGTGCGCGTCGGGAAGCTCGGCGGGAAACGGTGACTCTCTTTCGCCCTGGCGGAGCCGCACCTCGAGGCGGTCGCGACAGCGATTGAAGAACGAGCCGACGAGGTAGCCCTTCATGTTGCGCACGCGCGGCCGCTTCGTGAAGACGGCCTCGAACGTGTCCTGCAGAATGTCCTCTGCCTCTTCCGGAGTCAGGCCGAAACGCCGCTCTCCGACGTTCAGGAGGCGCAGGCGGAGATGCGTGTCGAGACGGTCCCAGTCCCAGGATGCCGGCTCCAGCCCGAGCGCGGGCGCGGACGCGGTGTCCTTGCGCTCGGCCGGGGCAGAAGGGGGGGGCGCGACCGCGCCGAAGGCCTCCGTGTCGGCCAATGAGGATCGTTCGCGGCTCAT
>CALAQS010000183.1 GCA_937888435.1 uncultured Acidobacteriota bacterium | reverse complement strand
TGCCGCGGATAGGCGGACACCATCGAGTCGTACTCGGCGAGGGCGTAGCTGTCGGTCATCCCGGCGAGGTGGTCGGCGATCGCGCGCAGGAAAAGAGGCTTTTTCGTGTAGTTCGAGGCGATCTCGGCGTCGAGGCGCTTCAGCGGCACGTCCCTCAGGTACGAGACGCCCGCGAGATCGCGATACCGGAGGAGCACGTAATCCGGAAGGAGCCGCGGGTTCTTGTACCACGTTGAAAACAGCGTCGTGACGACGAGCTGCGCGCGCCCGTCGTGCCGCGCGACGCGGTAGCTGTGGATGACGTTCTGGTAGATGAACTCCTTGAGCTCCTGATAGAAGCGGTCGCCCGTCTTCGAAGGCGCCACGAGCGAGCCCGGAAGCTTGCGGCGCTGGGCGTAGAACTCGTCGGACGTCGTGACTTTTTTCGCCTCGAGCCACTTCCCGATCGAGGCGCGCGAGGCCGTGATGAGGTCGGTGACGAGGAGGTGGATCATCCCGCGGATGAGCATGGCGTGCCGCACCGTGTTGTCTTTCGTGGCCGTGTAGGCGGGGCCGAGCGCGTCCACGACCGCGCGCGACACGCTCAGCGCGAGCACCTTGCCGAAATCGACGAGCTTGAGGCCGTCCTCGAGGTCGTGCGCCTGCTGGGCGAATTCGTCGGCCCACCCCACGGCCTGGCACTCGAGGTGGCCGCCGGACGAGAGGTTCAGACCCTCGGCATCGATGTCGGGGAACGGGAAATCCCGGCGCCAGGTCGTGTGCTTGAGGATGCCCTCGCGCGTGTCGTTCGTGAGGTTGAGGCCAGGATGCTCGTAACGCTTCTCGAGGACGTCGACGACGCGCACCGACTGGTAGTTGTGCTTGAAGGCCCCGACCTGCGCCGCGATCTTCGGCTCGATCGGGATCGAGGGCTCGCCCCCCGTGAGAATGCGGTTCAGCACCTTCTCGCCCGAATGCCCGAACGGCGTGTGGCCGAGGTCGTGGCCGAGCGCGCAGGCCTCGGCGAGGTCTTCGTTCAGCGCGAGCGCCCGTGCCATCGTACGCGCGATTTGCGTGACCTCGAGCGTGTGCGTGAGGCGCGTTCGGTAGTGGTCGCCCTCGAACGGGATGAAGACCTGCGTCTTGTGCTTGAGCCGGCGGAAGGCGCGCGAGTGGATGATGCGGTCCCGGTCGCGCTGGTACTCCGTCCGGTAGTCGTACGTCTTCCCTTCTTCGGCGACCGGGTACCGTCGCACGGCGCGTGACGCGCGTGAAGCGTAGATCGAGAGCCGCGCATCCTCCTGGGCTTCGAGGTCCCTCTTCGTGAGAGTGGGGACGAGAGCCACGACGAGAGAAGGCGCGGTCACGCTCTCGATCTTAGCCGCAGCACCTCGCCGACGAGATAGAGCGAGCCGGCGACGAGAATCACGCCGTCTGCGTCCGCCTCCTCGAGCCGCGCGAGGCCCTCGGCCACGGAATTCGCGGTTTCGAGGTCCGGCCGCCCCAGCCGCGCGCGCAGCGCCTCGGGCTTCTCGGCCCGCGGCGACTCGGGCGCCACGAGAACGATCCGGCGCGCGCGCGCAGCGAGCGGCGCGAAAACGCCGGGCAGGTCCTTGTCCGACATGCCGCCGAAGAGAAGGTCGACCCGGCCCGCCAGCCCGGTCACGTCGAGATGCTCCGCGAGCGCGGAGGCGCCCGGCGGGTTGTGCGCGCCGTCGAGAAGGAGGGGCCTCGCTCCGGCGCGTTCGAGCCTCTGCAGGCGCCCGGGCCAGCGCACGGCCGCGAGGCCGCGTTCGACGGCCGCCTCGTCGAGCGGCGCGACGGCGCGTGCGGCCGCGAGCGCGAGAGCGAGGTTCTGTCTCTGGTGCGCTCCCGGCAGCGAAAAAGCGGCGTTCGCCGCCGGAGGGATCTCCACGAGTCGCGCCCCGATCCGCCGCGCCTCGGCATGGAGGGCGGCGCGTGGGCCTTCGGCGGTGCCCGACGCCCCGAGGAGCGCCGGCTGACCCTTTCTGAAGATTCCGGCTTTCTCACGCGCGACGTCCTCGAGCGCGGGGCCGAGAACGTCGAGATGGTCGGCGGCGACGTTCGTCACGACCGAGACGTCGGGCCAAAGGACGTTCGTCGCATCGAGCCGCCCTCCGATCCCGACTTCCACGATGGCCACCGAGACGCGCGCGCGGCGAAACAGCTCGAACGCCGCGGCCGTGAGGGCCTCGAAGTACGTGGGTCCCCGCTCGCCAGGAGCCGCGACCGCCGCGATGAGCCGGAGGACTTCATCGAGCGCGGCGGCGGAGACATCGCGGTCCGAGAACCGCACGCGCTCCGTCACGGAAATGAGGTGAGGCGAGGTGTAGAGCCCGCAGGGCACACCCGCTGCGGTGAGGATCGCGGAGATCGTCGCGGCCGTGGACCCCTTCCCGTTCGTGCCGCCGATGAGGATCGAAGAAAAGGAAGATTGGGGATTTCCTAGAAAGGTTAAGAGGGCGAGAGTCCGGCTCAGGCCTGGGCGAATCTTCTGCGGGCCCAAGGCGTCCAGCCACGCCAGACCGGAAACAGCGTGGTGCGCGCTCAAGCCACGTCCCCTATTCACCGAGCCGGACCATCAGGCGGTCTGGAGCAACCTCAGGACGCGCGCGACCGTCGCGCGCATCTCGGCGCGCTGCACCACGATGTCCACGAAGCCGTGCTCCTGCAGGAACTCGGACCTCTGGAAACCCTCGGGCAGCGTCTGGCGGATCGTCTGCTCGATGACGCGCGGGCCCGCGAAGCCGATGAGCGCTTTCGGCTCGGCGAGCGTGACGTCCCCGAGCATCGCGAAAGACGCCGTGACGCCTCCGGTCGTCGGGTCCGTGAGGACCGCGACGTACGGCACGCGCGCGGCGCCGAGGCGCGCGAGCGCCGCGGAGACCTTTCCCATCTGCATCAGGGAGAGGATCCCCTCCTGCATGCGCGCACCGCCGGACGCCGTCACGATCACGAGCGGGACCCGCTCGGCAAGCGCCTGCTCGGCGGCGCGCGTCAGGACCTCACCCACGACCGAGCCCATCGAGCCGCCCATGAAGGCGTAGTCGAGAATCGCGACGATCGCCGGAACGTCCTCGATCGTGCCCTTTGCCGTGAGGATCGCGTCCGGCCGCCCCGTCTTCGCCTCTGACTCCTTCAGGCGGTCGCGATACCGCTTGCTGTCCTTGAACTTGAGCGGGTCGGTAGGCCTGACGTCGCCGAAGAGGGGCTGTCCGCCCGCGTCGCCGAGCAGAAGCCGGAGGCGCTCGGCCGCCGGGAGCCGGAAATGAAATCCACACTTCGGGCACACGCGGAAATTGCGTTCGACTTCCTTGAGGTAGAGCGCCTCCCGGCACCCCTCGCACTTCAGGAACAGGCCCTCGCCCAACGAAGACGTCGTCTTCGGGTCGCGTGGAGCGCGCGGAATCTTGTCCTTTCGGAACCACATGGCGTGAACCGGGGATCTTAGCGCGCCCGCGCGGGGCCGAGAGAAACGGTCGGCCGTCCGCCCGCGCCGGGCGCCACGCATGCCGCGACCCCGAAGAGAGCCGACAAGAGGGGCTCGGTGAGCGTCTCGACGAGGGGACCGGCCGCGAGCACGCGCCCACCGGAGAGGAGCAGCGCGTCGTCGGCGCCCGTCGAGGCGACGTCCAGCTCGTGCGTGGAGAAGACGACCGCGCCCCCCTGGTCGGCGCGGCGCCGCATCGCGTCGATCACGAGGAATCGGTGGCGCGGATCGAGGTTCGCGGTCGGCTCGTCGAGGAGGAGGACCTCGGGCTCGCCGGCCAGGACGCGCGCGAGAAGGACGCGCTGGCGTTCGCCGCCGCTCATCGCGCCGAGATCGGTCTCGGCGAGCGCGAGGGCGTCCATCTCGGCGAGCGAGGCTTCGACGGCCGCGCGGTCTCGCGCCGAGGGCGCGCCGAACGCCGTGCGCCACGGGGTGCGGCCCAAAAGGACGAGATCCCGGGCGAGAATCGGGAAGAGCGGCTCGAAACCCTGCGGGAGATAGCCGAGCGCGCGCGCCGCCTCGCGCCGCGGAATCCCGGACAGGGGGCGCCCGCCGAGACGGATGGTTCCGCGCCGCGCGGGCACGATGCCCGCGAGCGCCTTCAGGAGCGTCGACTTTCCCGCGCCGTTCTCGCCGAGCAGCGCGGTGACGCGGCCCGCGTCGAACGTGCGCGTCACGTTCGCGAGGACGTCGCACGCGCCGTACCCCGCGGCGAGCGCCTCGGCGGCGAGCGGCGCGGTCACGGCCGCGCCCTCAGGAGCAGAAGAAACGCCGGGGCCCCGAGGAGCGCCGTGATGGCGCCCACCGAGATCTCCGCGGGAGCGAAGAGCGAGCGCGCGGCGACATCCGACACGACCAGGAGCAGGGCGCCTCCGAGGAAGGAGAGGAGAAGCAGCGCGCGGTGTGAGCGCGTGACGCGGCGCACGGCGTGCGGCACGAGGAGGCCCACGAACCCGATGATTCCGGCGTAGGCCACGGCCGCCGCGGCGAGGAGCGAGGCGGCAAGATAGGCCGTGCGCTTGGCGGTCTCGACGCGAATCCCGAGCGTCGCGGCGGTCTCCTCCCCCAGTGTGAGCGCGTCGAACGCCCGGGCGAGCGGCAGGAGGAGCGCGAGGCCGAGCGCCGCGTAAACCGACAGGGCGAGCACCGCGCCCGGAGTGGCCCCCGCGAGCGAGCCGAGCATCCAGAAGACGAACGTCCGCGAGCGCGACGCGTCGCCGAAGGAGAGCAGGAAGAGGAGCACGGCCGACGCGAGGGCGTTCACGACGACGCCCGAAAGAAGGAGCCGCCCGCGGTCCAGCCGGCCCCCGGCGGAGGCGCCCAACCCCACGACGAGAACCGCCGCGAGGGCGCCGAGGAACGCGGCGAGGGGCAATGCGAGAGAGCCGAGGACGCCGGAGTGCGCTCCCACCGAGGCTCCAAGTCCGAGGAGCGAGCCCACGAGCGTTCCGCACGCGGCGCCCCCGGAGACGCCGAGGAGATACGGGTCGGCAAGAGGGTTTCCGAGCAGCGCCTGCAGCGCCGCGCCCGAGAGTGCGAGCGCGCCGCCCACGAGCACGGCCAGAAGCGCCCGCGGGAGCCGGAGGTCGCGCACGATGGAGACGGTCTGCGCGTCGCCGTCGCCGAGAAGCGCCCGGAGCACGGCGCCGGGTGCGAGCGAAACGCTTCCGAGAAGGAGCGACGCGAGAAGAGCTGCCGCGAGCACACCGAGGAGCGCAATTCCCCAGACGAGCGCCGGGCGGCGGGACGTCACGGCACGCGCACCGCCGCGAGGCGCTCGAGCGCCTCGACGAGGCGCGGGCCCGGCCGCTCGAGAAGGCTCCCGGGCAGCACCACGACGCGGCCGGCGCTCACCGCCTTGACGAGACGCCAGCGCGCGTCGCCGAACGCGCGCGCGAACGCCTCGGCGTTCTCCGGGGTCTCGGGGCGAATCACGAGATCGGGATTCCACGCGGCGAGCGTCTCGAACGAGACGCTCGGCCAATCTCCCGCAGATTCCGGCACGACGTTCGTGAATCCCGCGCGCCTCACGACGTCGCCGACGAACGTGGCCACGCCGGCCGCCACGGGCGGATCCGGCCAGATGAGGGCGAGCGCCCGCGCCCTCGGACGGGCGCGCCCGAGAGCCTCCGCCGCGGCGATGCGTCTCGTGAGGGCGAGAACGAGGGCCCGGGCGCGCTCGTCCTCGCCGAGCGCGTGTCCTACGCGGGCCACGTCCTCGAGAACGCCGGCGAGCGTCGCGCCGCTCGTCACGACGACCGTGAGCCCCAGCGCCTCGAGCTTCTCGTACGCGGCGCGATCGGTCCCGTCCTTCGAGACGACGACGAGATCCGGAGCGAGAGAGACGACGCGCTCGAGATCCGGCGCGAAACCTCCGACGCGCGCTTTTCCGGCTGCTTCGGGGAGATCGTCCGCGAAATCAGGAACGCCGACGACGCGCGGCGCGGCTCCGAGCGCAAACAGAATCTCGGCCGCGGAGGGAGCGAGCGCGACGACGCGCCGGGGCGGGGCCGGGGGTCGGGTCGGGGCCGGAGAAGCGAGAAGCGCGAGACCGAGGGAGATAAGACCGAGACGTCCGCTCAGGGTTCCTCGGCTTCTTCGAGGTCGTTCGAAATCCCGAGCCTGAGGCACGCCGCCCCGTACATCTGGCGCGCCGCCTTTTGCGCGTTCTGGAGGTCCGCGAGCCGTTCCTTGACCTTCGCGAGCTCGGCCTGGATCTCGGACTCAAGCTGGTCGATCTCGACCTTCGTCACCTTGAGCGTGTTCTCGTAGAACTTTCTCTGTTCGTCGGAAAGGTTCATGCGTTCTCCTCGAAAATCCCTCTCGACAGGATCAGGGCTTTACGGTGATGGGGAAGGTTTTCCACATCTTCACCTTCACGCCATCCTTCGTCGCGGGCTGGATTGTCGCACCCTTCAACGAGCGCACGGCGGCCTCGTCGACGAACTTGTAGCTCGACGGCTTGATGACCCGGATGTCCCGGACGACACCGCGCTCGTCCACGAGCGCCATGAGGAACGGCGTTCCGATGGAACCGTCGGCCGCGCGCGTTATCTGTCGCGCCTGCGGCGGGAGATCGCCCATGCCGCCGAGCCGCACGAGCCGCGGCTCGACGACCCCCTCGCCGGGCCCCACGAGGTCGCCTTCCGAAACCGGCGTGTTCGATGCGGCGGGAATTACGGGCGACTTGTCGGGGACGGAAACCTCGGCGGGCGGCGCCAACGTGGGCTTCGGGGCCGCCTCGGCGGCAACCTCGGCGGGCCGCGGCTCCGGAGCGCGCACGACCGTTGCGGAGGAAGGCTCGACACTCTTCGGTGCCGGGACCGACGCGGAGCTGGCGTCACCCTCGCGCGGGGGCTCGGCGGGCTTCACGGGCGCGAGCCCCACGACGGCCGGGGCTTGCGCGGACGCGGTCGCGGGCTTCCCCGCCGCCGTGAGCTGCTTGGCCGCCGCATCGCGCAGCGCCTTCTCGCGCTCGGCACCGAGACGCCGCGCCTCCGCCTCGACGGCCTTCGGGTCGACGATCTTCGCCGGCTCGGCCGCGGGAAGCGCGGGCGAAACAGCCACGGACGCCGCGGAGGAAGCGCTCGCCGCCGGAGCCTCCGTCTTCGGCGCGGGCGCCGTGACGGGCGGATTCGCGCCTGTCCAGCGGTTCTTCGTCACGAAGAGCGCGCCGACGACGAGCACCACCGCTGCGATGCCGATCCCGGCGACGAGGCCGGCGCGGCTTTTTTTCGACTCGCCCGCGGCGGGCAGCGCGTGGGCGGCCGCGCTCTCTCTCACGGCGCGGCGGGCCGCCGGCGCACGGTGCGGCGCGGGGGCCGGAATCGGCGGCCGCGTCACATCACCGGAAGCCTTCGCGATGACGAGGCCCTTCCCTTTCTTCGGAGGGGCCTCGGAAGCAGGAGCCGGCGGCGCGGCCGGACGGGGCATGTCGCGGGCCGCGTCGAAGGCGGCCTCGATCTCGTCGTCTGATGCCTGGGGAGGCTCGAGAAGGCGGTGCATGTAGATCGCGAGGTCGGCGGGGCCGGGCGAGGGCTGGTACGTGTAGAGCACCGCGTGCAGGTCCTTCTCGAACTCCGACGCGTTCTGGTAGCGCTCCTGGGGATTTTTCGCGAGCGCCTTGAGGACGATCTGATCCACGCGCTTCGGCACCTCGACGCCGCGGGACGTGGGGGGCGCGACCTCGCCTTCACGCACGCTCTCGAGAACGGACATGTCGGTGTCGCCCTCGAAGAGGGGCGCGCCCGTCAGCATCTCGTAGAGCACAGAGCCGAGAGAGAAGATGTCGCTCCGGCGGTCGAGTCTCTTGCCCCAGGCCTGCTCGGGCGACATGTACTGCAGCTTCCCCTTCAGCGCGCCCGACATCGTCGTCGACACCTTGCTCGCGGCCTTCGCGATGCCGAAGTCGCAGAGCTTGATGTCGCCCTCGTCGCTGATGAGGATGTTCTGCGGCGAGACGTCGCGGTGCACGAGGTTGAGCTCGCTGCCGTCCGGGGCCGGCCGGCGATGCGCGTAATCGAGCGCGTTCGCGATTTTCGCGGCGATGAAGAGCGCCAGCTCGGCGGGCAGCGGGAAGCCCCTTTCCTTCCCGAGCTTCAGGAGCGTGCGCAGGTCCTTGCCCTCGACGTACTCCATGGCGATGTAGTGCCAGGCGTCGACCTTCCCGAGATCGTAGATGTGCGTGATGTTGTTGTGGTTGAGCTGGGCCGCGAGCTTCGCCTCGTCGACGAACATCGTCACGAATTCGGCGTTCGTCGCCATGTGCGGCACGATGCGCTTGATCGCGACGATCTTCTCGAAGCCCTGCTCGCCTCTCATGCGCGCCTTGTAGACCTCGGCCATGCCGCCCGCGCCGATCTTCTCGAGGAGCTGGTAGCGCCCGAACGCGCCAGGCGACGAGGCGGGACGTCCGGCGACGACCGGACGCGTCGTGTCGACCGGCCGTACCATCGGGGGCGGCGCGGGCGGAACGGGCGGCGGGATCGGGGACACCTTCATCCGAAGCGTCTCGCCCGAGACCTCGCGCGAGATCTCCCTCGGGCGCGCGGGCGGCGCGGCCGAGGCCGTCTTCGGCGGGGGCATGAGCCCCGAGAGCGTGTCGTGCAGAAGCTTGTCGACGGAGGAAATGCTCCGGGCTTGGGACTCGCCGGGGCGCGGCGTCTGCTGCGGGCGCGCGGCGAGGCTCGCCATCGCCTCGGCGACGTTCACGCGCGCGGTACGCTCGACGGGCCGTTCGGGCCGCTCGGCCGAGGGAAACGGCACCGAGGATCCGCTCACCGACTTCTTCGGCGGCATGAGCCCCGAGAGCGTGTCGTGGAGGCGTTTCTCGACCGAGCCCGGCGGCGGCATCTCGCGGGAAACGGGCTTCGCCGACGGCGGGGCTTCGTCGAGCTCTATCAGGACGTCCGAGAAGATGTCTTCGGCCGAGAGGAGCGGGGTGCCTGGATCGCTCGGCGGGCCCGAGGAAGACGGCATCTCGATCCCGGGCCTCAGGCCCAGCGCCATCGCGACTTCCGCCTGGAAAACGTCCTCGGAGAACGGCTTCTCGAGGATGCTCGTCGCGCCCACTCGCTGCGCGTCCGCGCGCTTGTTGCGACCCTTGTAGCCGGACATCATGAGGAGGATGGGCGGCGTCGGGCCCGTTGCCTGCATCCCCTTGATCACGTCGGGCGTGCGGACCTTGGGAAGCACGGAGGAGATGAGCACGAGATCCGGGCGCGACTTGCGGTACAGCTCGAGCCCTTCCTCGCCATCGCGCGCCACGACGAGCTCGACGGTCTGGGACTGGCTCGCCAGGTAATGGCGGATCCGCTCGAGATAGCGCGGCTCGTATTCGATCAGCAGGAACTTCATGCCGGATTCTCAGGACGGAGGCGAGGCCTCCGCCGCGTGCACAACTCCTTTCGGAAGAATCTATTATCGTCGGGGTGACCGCCGTGTCAACGAACGGGAACGCGCCCCTCGGCGCGCGCCGCATCTTCGCCGCGCCGCTCGGCTGCAAGGTCAGCCGGATCGACGCCGCGGCGGCCGCGCGCCTCGCCGGAGTCGCCCGCGACGAGGTGCAGGCGGCCGGGCCCGCCGGGGCGGACGTCCTCCTCGTGCACGGCTGCGCGGTCACGGATCGGGCCGAGCGCGACGGCCGGCGCCTCGTGCGCCGCCTGCGGCGCGAGAACCCCCGCGCGACGCTCGTCGTCTCCGGCTGCCTCGCCGAGAAGGGCGGCGAATCGCTCGCCCGCATGCCGGAGGTGGACCTCGTCGTCTCTCTCGCCGCGCGGGACGCGCTGCCCGAGATCCTCGACGCCCATGAGGCCGGTCTCCTCCCCGAGCGGATCGTCACGACCGGGGCGGCGGCACGCGCCGCGCTCTTCGCGATGCCCGCACAGGACCGGCCGCCGGAGGCGCTCATCGACCCGGACCGGACGCGCGCGTTCCTGAAGATCCAGGACGGCTGCGAACGCCGGTGTGCGTTTTGCGTCGTGCCTTCTCTGCGCGGGAAAGAGCGCAGCGCCCGGATCGAGGACGTCGTCGACGCCGTCCGGCGCCTCGGAGACGCCGGCGTGCCCGAGGTCGTGCTCGCGGGCATCCATCTCGCGGCGTTCGGACACGACCGCGGAACGCGGCTCTTCGACCTCCTGGCGCGGCTCGAAGACGACCCGCCCGCGTGCCGAGTCCGGCTCTCCTCGCTCGAGCCCATGGAGGCCGGTGAGGCCCTCGTCGATCTCGCCGCCAACTCGCGCGCCGTCGTCCCGCATCTGCATCTGCCGCTGCAGTCGGGCTCTTTCGGCGTCCTCAAGCGGATGCGCCGCGGCATCGTGCCGGAGCGCTACCGAGCGCTCGCGGCACGCGCGGTGCGTTTGAACCCGCGCCTCCATCTCGCGACGGACCTCATCGCCGGCTTTCCCGGCGAGACGGACGCCGAGTTCGCGGAGACCCGGCGCTTCGTGGAAGAGCTGCCCTTCGCCTCGCTCCACGTGTTCCCGTTCTCGCCGCGCTCTCACACGGACGCCGCGGCCTGGCATCAGGAAAATCCCCTGCCGCCCCGGGTCGTCACGGAGCGGACGCGCGCCCTGCGCCGCCTCGGCGAGGAGAAGGCCCGCGCGTTTGCCTCGCGCGCGTCGGGGACGGCGGCCGAGGTCGTCACGCTGCGCGGAAACCGGGGCCTCACGGATCACTATCTCGACGTCGGACTTCGTCTTCCGCCGGGCGAGAACGTCCCGGGCCGCCGCCTCACCGTGCGCCTCCTGCCGACCGGACGGGACGGCCGACTGGAGGCGCATCCCTGCTAGACTTCGCGGCCCGAAGACCCCAGAGGTGAGTCATGTCCGGTCACAGTAAGTGGAGCACGATCAAGCACAAGAAGGGCGCCGCCGACGCCAAGCGCGGGCGCCTCTTCACGAAGCTGATCAAGGAAATCACGATGTCCGCGAAGGTGGGCGGCGGACTCGTCGACTCGAACCCCCGCCTGCGCTCGGCGGTCCTCGCGGCGAAAAGGGCGTCGATGCCGTCCGACAACATCGACAAGGCGATCAAGCGCGGCACGGGCGAGCTCGAGGGCGTGACCTACGAGGAAGTCAACTACGAAGGCTACGGGCCGGGCGGCGCCGCGATCCTCATCGAGGCGATGACGGACAACAAGAACCGCACGACCTCCGAGATCCGTCATCTCCTCACGAAGTACGGCGGCAACATGGCCGCGGCCGGCGCGGTGGCGTTCCAGTTCTCGAAGAAGGGGACCATCGCCGTCGAGAAGAGCGCGGCGAAGGAAGACGTGCTCATGGAGCTCGCTCTCGAGTCGGGCGCCGAGGACTTCAGGACCGAGGATTCGGACGTCTTCGAGATCCTCACGGACCCCGCCTCGTTCGACGCCGTGAAGGCCGCCGTCGAGGCGAAGAACATTCCGATCCAGACGGCGGAGATCCAGATGGTTCCGCAGAACACGATCGACGTCGGAGACAAGGCCCCCGCGCTCCTGAAGCTCCTCGACATGGTCGAGGACAACGACGACGTCCAGAAAGTCTGGTCGAACGGCGACATCGACGAGAAGTACCTGACGGAGTAGATCCCGAGAACGCGATGAAAATCCTCGGGGTCGACCCTGGAAGCCGGGCGGCGGGCTGGGCCGTCGTCGACTTCGCCCCCTCGCCCGCCCTCGTCGATGCCGGGGTCCTCCGCCCGCCCCGGACCGGCACGTTCGCCGAGCGTCTCTCTTTCCTGCACAGCGCGCTCGCCAGGGTCATTGCCGCTGTCCAGCCGGATGCAGCCGCCGTGGAGCGCGTCTTTTCCGGCGTGAATCCCCAGAGCCTCATCGCCCTCGGAGAGGCGCGCGGCGTTCTGCTTCTCGCGCTCGCCCAAGCCGGCATCCCGACCGCCGAGGTGACTCCCGCCGAGATCAAGCGCGCCGTGGCGGGATCCGGCGGCGCCGAGAAGGAGCAGGTGCGCCGCATGGTCGGCGCTCTCCTCGGCCGGCACCTCGCCCTCGACGCCGCCGACGCCGCGGCCGCCGCCCTCACCCACGGCTTCGTCGCCGCGCGGCGCGGCGCGAGCTTCGCGCCCGCCCCTCGGGCGCTCACGTCTTTTCTCGCGGGGGTCAAGAGGCGCCCGGCCGGCTGACGCCCCTGTTGAGCCGATCCGGCGCGGGCTGCTATCGTGAAAGGGTCCGATGTCGTTTCAAGGTTCCCTCAATGAGCTCCCGCTCTCCGATATCGTCCAGCTCGTGGCCGTCTCCGGAAAGACGGGCATGTTCTCGATGACGCGCGCCTCCGAGAAAGGCTACGTCTATCTCCAGAACGGGCAGATCACGCACGCCAAGCTCGGCGAGGTCGAGGGCGAGGACGCGGTCTACGCGCTCGCGCTCTGGAGCCAGGGCTCGTTCCAGTTCTCGCCGGGTGTCGAGAGCGAAGCCCGCACGATCAGCCGCTCGAACACGAATCTCCTCCTCGAGGCGGCGCGCCGGAGCGACGAGTGGAAGATCCTCTCGAAGAAGATTCCCGGGACCGATTCGGTTCCCGTCCTCGTGGCCCGCGAGGGCGCGAACGGACCCGTGACGCTGACGCCGCTCGAATGGAAGGTCGCGACGAAGGCGGACGGCAGCCGCTCGATCGACGAGATCGCTCGGGCTCTTCGGACCTCGGCGTTCGACATCGCCAAGACCCTTTACGGCCTCGTCACGGCCGAGCTCGTCGAGATCGGCAAGGCGCGCGCGGGCGACCGGGCCGCGCATCAGGCCCCGGCGCCCGCGCCCCTTTCGGCGATTCCCCCGCCCACCGGCCAGTCGATCGCGAACGTCTCGACCCACAGCGGGGCCTTCCAGGCGCTCTCGAAGGGCGACGAGAAGCGCAGCCTTCAGATCCTCTGTACGAAAGTGAAGCAGGAGGCCGAGGCCGCAGCGGCGGCGCCGGGAGACGCGACGATCGACCGTCCCTATCGCACGGCTCTGCTGGAGCTCGACCGGGGCCGCGGACTCGACGTCGTGCGCGAGCTGATCCGGACGCTCGAGGAGATGGTCGAGAAGCTCAGGGGCCACGCGGCGGCGCGCGGGTTCCGAGAAAAGATGAACCCTCTCCTCTGAGCGTAACTCCTTGACTTCGTTTGCCTCCCGGCGGGGGACGCGCTAGAATCTGCCAGCGATTCCTGTCTTTTTTGGACAACGACTCGAGGCACTTTCCCCGCCCTGGCCAAGAACGAGCCCTGCGGCCAGAGCGGACCAAAGGAGATTCGATGCGACGGATGCGGACCCGACTCCTCCTCGGTGCGATCGCGTGCCTGGTCCTCGCGGCTCCCCTCGCGGCACAGGTAGGTCCCACGGTCACGGGCGAGACGGGACTCTTCCAGGTCGTGAACGCCGACATGCTGCCTCAGGGACGCTTTTCTCTCGGGTTGTCCTGGGGAATGTGGAGTAGGACCGCGGCGTCCGTTCCGTATGCGGCCCCGCTCTCGGACGACCCTCTCCGCTACGACCTGCAGCGGTTCGGGCTTTCCGTCGGCTACGGCCTCATGCCGAACTGGGAGGCGACCTTGAGCACGGGCTCCAACCGCTACCACGCGTCCTCCTTCGACTGGCAGGGGCTCGTGGACGGGCACTACCGTTTCGGCGGCTTCACGCACAGCGAGACGGACAAAGTCCGCATCGGAACGAAGATTCGCCTCAACTCGAAGGATCCGGTCCTCGTCGTGTTCTTCGGCGGCATCTCGATTCCAACCCAGTCCTCGAACGACACGAACGCGATCGGCACCACTCGCGCGGACTACGACCTCGGCCTGTCGTTCACCTCCGGCTGGGTGACGTTCCAGACGGCCTACCAGCTCAACGGGGACATCGGCACGCCCACGCCGTTCCCGAACACCGGGCCCACCGGCTACACCCTGTCGAACACGTGGACGTCGGCCGTCGGCATCGCCGTGCCCATCGTGCCGAACGTCTTCAAGGCGATCGGCGAGATCAACCGCGTCCACTACGACGGCGGCGACACGCAGCCCCCGGACTTCTCCGAGGCGACGCTCGGAGGGCGATTCGCATTCGGAGACTCCGGCTTCACGGCGTCCGGCGCCGTGCGCGTGAACATCGACCGCTGGGTGAGATACGGAAATACTCCCTCGAACATCGGCGGCCTCGTTCAGTTCGCCTACCAGCCGCCCGTTCCGGTCGTGGAGAGGCCTCGCGCCGCCCTGCCCCACGAAGCCGAGCCGCCGCCGGCGACGGAGCCCGTGCCGCCGCCTCCTCCCGCTCCCGAGCCCCTCGCGGCCCCCACGGCTGAGCCGGTCACCGCACCCGCGGCCCGGCCTTCCACCTCGACGACCGACGAGATCCTCTTCGACACCGCCAAAAGCCGCCTCACGAACATCGCGAAGGCCATCCTGGACGGCGTCGCCCTCCGCCTGAAAAACAACCTTGCCGCAACGTGCACGATCTCGGCCTCCACCGACCCGAAGGAGAAGGGCGGGGATCACGCCGCGCTCGCCAGGGCCCGCGCCGAAGCGGCCCGCGACTACCTCATGAAACGTCACGGCATCGACGGCTCGCGCATCACGAGCGAGGTCAAGGGAGACGGGGATTCGCCCGACGCGACGCGCAACCGGCGCGCCGTCGTGACCGTCACGTTCCCCTGATTCGGGGGGTTCGTCCGCGGCGGCGTTAGACTGACGCCGCCGTGGATTCGAGCTCGAGCGGACTCTTCTCGACCGGAACGTTCTCCACGGGGACGAACCCCGGCATGGGCGGCGTGTTCCGTTCGCGCGCGCTCGTCGTCCTCGCGACCGCGGCCCTGGTGGGAATGCTCTGGGCGGGGAAGGTCCTGTTCGTCATGTTCTTCTTCGCCCTCTTCCTTTCCTTCGCGCTCCAGCCGTTCGTCACCCTCCTCGAGAAGCTCCGCTTCCCGCGCTCTCTGGCCGTCCTCACGGTCATCGTGTTCCTCTCGGCGCTCGTCGTCTTTTTCGTCGTCAACGCGATGTCGCAGATCGAGGCCTTCACGCGCGACCTGCCCGCCTACGCGACGCGGCTCCGGGTTTTCACCTCGAAAGCGCAGGGCGTGTTCGCGCAGATCGAGGAGCGCACGCGCTTGCTCCTGCCCGAAGGCGATCGGGCCACCCGCTCCGTGCGGCTCGAGTCGGACGCGTTCGACTCGCTGTCGAAGGTCGCGCTTCAGGTCAAGACCATCGTCTCCCTCCTCCTCTACACGGCCGCGGTCCCGATGCTCTCGTTTTTCATGCTCAAGGACCGCGAGAGGTACGGCGGGGCGGTCGTGAAGATTCTGCGCATCAAGGGAGGCCGTGCCGCCCAGGATTTCGCCGTCGGCGTCGCGCGCGTCCTTTCCGGTTACGTCCTCGGCGAGCTGTTCGTCGTTTTGATCACGGCCTGCATCACAACGGCAGGCCTTCTCGTGCTGCGCGTGCCATACGGCTACATTCTCGGCCCGCTCGCCGGCGTGTGCGTCCTCGTGCCGTACGTCGGCGTCATCTTCTCGACGACGCCCGCCTTTCTCATCTCGCTCCTCGCCTCGAGCGACGCGGCGCTGCCGGTGAAGGTCCTCGTCTTCTATTCGATCGTGCAGTTCCTCGAGGGCAACGTCCTGACGCCCTTCATCGTGGGCAGCCGCGTTCGGCTCCACCCCCTCGCCGTTCTGTTCGCGTTCCTCTTCTGGGGCATCCTGTGGGGCGTTCCGGGCGCGATCCTCGCGGTTCCGCTCACGGCGACGATCAAGGTCGTGACCGAGCGCTTCGAGCGCTTCGCGCCGTGGGCCGCGCTCCTCGGCGACCGGACTCCCGATCCCGCGCCACCCGAAGAGCCGGAGGCGCTCCTCGCCGGCCACCGCGGGGCGTAGGGTCCTTATTTTATTTTTTCGATTTCTTCTTCTACTTCCTTTGCCCCCTCGGCATAGGACTCTTCTTCATCGGGGGCAAGCTCGCGGAGCAATCTCAGAAACTCTCCGGCGTGTACACGTTCCTCGTCCGCTATGTCCTTGAGCACTTCTACGGCGAGCTTGTTGTCGGTTGACTCGGCAAGCTGCATGTACAACTGAATCGCTTCGTACTCTGCGGCCACCATGAAACGAATCGCTCTGATGAGCTCCTCATCCGTGAGCTTCCTGTCGTTTCCTAACCCTGAAAAGGGCGATCCGAACTGTGGCATGCCTATTCTCCTTCTCTTACTTCTTTCCGGGCTTCCGCCTATCGATTACGTCCGAGGAGCCTCTTCCGCCATTCTCGCGCACGTGCCTCGATCGGTTCAGCCGGCTAGGTTTCGCCGCCGCACCGCGAGCAGGCCCCCGAGAAGCCCGGCCGCGAGGCCGAACGCCAGGAGAAGCAGGCACGCCGACGCGGGCAGGAAGCGCACGGCGAAAACGCCGAGAAGCGCGTTCTTCGTCGCGGCGACCCACGCGAGGACCGCATGCGTGGCGACCCACAGGAGCGCGAGCGCGACGAGCGCGCCGAGAAGGCCCTGCACGAGGCCTCCGAGCAGGTACGGGCCGCGGATCAGGAATTCCGGCGCGCCCACGAGGCGCAGGATCTCGATCTCGTCGCGGTGAAGCAGGATCGTGAGCCGCACGACGTTCGCGATCGTGAACGCCGCCCCGAGCGTCAGGAAAACCGCGAGGACGAGGCCCGTCAGGCGGGCGAGGGAGACGGCCCCGCGCAGGCGACGGATCCACTCGACGTCGAACTGGACCTCCTCGGCGGCGCGGTGGGACGCGAGCAGCTTGAGGAAAGGTGGAAGCGCGTCGGAGGAGACGGCCGCCGGGTCGAGCTCCATCTCGAGCGAGGCCGGAAACGGATTTCCCGGCAGGGAGCGCGCCGCCGGCCCGAGAGATTTCCACCACGTCGAGAAGCGCGCGCGCGCCTCGTCGGGCGAGACGTGGCGCATCCGCGCGACGAGGCGGGTCTCCGTCGCGAGGCGCTCGAGGTCGGCGCGGTCGGCCTCCGTCGCCGAGGACTTGAGGAAGACGGTCACAGTCGAGTCGTCACGCACCGTCTCGACGACGCTCTTCAGGTTCTCGGCCACGAGGAAGAACGCCCCGACCAGACCGATCGAGATCGCGATGAGGGCCACGGACAGGCTCGTCATGCGCCGGGCGCGGGCGAGGCCTGCGAACGCTTCCGAAACGAGCGCGGCGAGCGCCGCTGGCCGATTCACGGGGCAGGCTCCTCGCGTCCCGAGTCGGCCCACTTCGCCAGAGCCTGGGGCGGCAGGGCCGCCTCGACGAGGCCTTCCACGACGCGCCCGCGATCGAGAGTCAGGCAGCGGCGCCCCGCGGCCTTCACGAGCTCCTGGTCGTGCGTGGCGACGAGGACCGTCGTCCCGCGCACGCTGATGTCCTGCAGCAGTTTCATGACCTCGCCGGCGAGGCGATGGTCGAGGTTGCCCGTGGGCTCGTCCGCGACCAGGAGCACCGGCTCGTTCACGAGCGCGCGCGCGAGGGCGACGCGCTGCTGCTCGCCGCCGGAAAGCTCCTCGGGAAGCGCGGCCAGGCGGTGGTGAAGCTCCACGAGGCGCAGCGTCTGGTAGGCGCGGCGCCGGCGCTCGGCCGCGGGCACACCGAGGAATTTCTGCACGTACGTCAGGTTCTCGAGAACGCTCCGAGCCGGCAGGAGCTTGTAGTCCTGGAAGACGATCCCCATCGAGCGGCGGAGAGCCGGAACGCGTGAGGCCGGCATGCCGCTCACGTTCATCCCGTTCACGATGATCTGGCCCTCCGTGGGCTTCTCGGCGTGGAAAATGAGCTTCAAGAGCGTCGTCTTCCCGGCGCCCGACGGACCCGTGAGGAACAGGAACTCACCCTTTTTCGTCTTGAACGTCACGTCGCGGAGGACCCTGCGGCCCTGATACTCCTTGGAGACGCGGTAGAACTCGATCACGAAGAGATCATTTCACCGGCCGTCGAGGGCTTCCCGGAGAAGACGGTTGACCACTTCCGGATTGGCCTTGCCGCCCGTCGCTTTCATGACCTGGCCGACGAACCAGCCGAACGACGCCGTCTTGCCGCCGCGGAACGTCGCGACCTGCGCGGGATGATCCGCGAGAACCGCCGCGACCGCGTCGCGGATCTCTCCCTCGTCGCTGATCTGGACGAGCCCCTTCTCCTTCACGAGATCGTCGACCGGCCGGCCGGTCGCGATGAGATCGCCCAGCAGCTCCTTCGCGATCTTTCCCGAGATCGTCCCGTCGTCGATGCGCGCAACGAGGGCCGCGAGCGTTCCGGGCGCGACGGGCATGCGCCCCGCGTGCCGGTCCGCGTCGGACATCCTCGCGAGAAGCTCGGAGAGGAGCCAGTTCGCGAGCGCCTTCGGATTCTTCGGATACGCCGCGACCGCGGCCTCGTAGAAGTCCGCAAGGGGGCGTGACAGGCACACGAGGTCCGCGTCGGCGGCCGGGAGGCCGAACGCGCTCACGAGCCGCGCGGCGCGCGCTTGCGGAAGCTCCGGCATCGCCGCGGCGACGTCCGCCTTCCACGCCGCGTCGACGACGAGGGCGCCGAGGTCGGGGTCCGGAAAGTAGCGATAGTCCATCGACTCTTCCTTGCTCCGCATCGTCTTCGTCGCGCCCGTCGCGGGCTCGTAGAGGCGCGTCTCCTGCACGAGGGTCTGCCCGGCCTCGAGAGCCGAAACCTGCCGCTCGATCTCGTGCTCGATCGCCTTCTTCACGTGCGCGAAGGAGTTCAGGTTCTTGATCTCCACCTTCGTGCCGAGCCCCGCGGCGCCCTTCTTTCGGACGGAGACGTTCGCGTCGCACCGCAGCGAGCCCTCCTCCATGTTGCCGTCGGACGCGTCCACCCAGCGCACGAGCCGGCGCAGAAGGACGAGGTATTCGTACGCTTCCTCGGCCGAGGAGAGGTCCGGCTCGGACACGATCTCGATGAGCGGCGTGCCCGCGCGGTTCAGGTCCACGAGCGACACCCCCGTGGGCACGTCCTGCCACGGGAAGTCGTGCATCGACTTACCGGCGTCCTCCTCGAGGTGAACGCGGTTGAGCCGCACGCTCTTCGGCGAGCCGTCCGCGCGCAGGGCGACCGCGCCCCGCGTGGCGAGCGGCCTGGCGTACTGCGAGATCTGGTAGCCCTTCGGCAGGTCCGGGTAGAAGTAGTTCTTCCGCGCGAAGACCGATTTCTCCTCGATCGTGCAGCCGGTGGCCAGCGCGACGCGCATCGCGAGCGTCACCATCTCGCGATTCACGGCCGGGAGGACGCCCGGGTAGCCGAGACAGACGGGACACACGGCGGTATTCGGCGGCGCGCCGAACACGACGGGACACGCGCAGAACGCCTTGCTCTTCGTCTTGAGCTGGCAGTGCACTTCGAGCCCGATCACGGGCTCGAAATCGGAGGCGGGCATCGCGCGAGTGTAGCGGAGGCGGCGCTCGGAACCTGCGCTCAGCGCCGGCCCTGAGCGATCTTCGCCGCTTCGGGGAGCGCACGTAAGCGCAGCATCGCGAGGACGCCGAGAGCGGGCCCGGGCGCGAGGAGGGCGAAGACCCATCGCCAGCCGAGCGCCGGGAGGAACGCCGGCACGAGGTCGATCGAAAGCGTCGTTAGGAGAAAGCCGAGCGAGGTCTGAAGCGTGAGCGCCGTCCCCATGTAGACCGGGTCACCGAGCTCCGTGACGGCCGCCGAAAACTGCGCCGAGTCCGCGACGACCGCGGCGCCCCAGACTGCCGCGACGGCAAGGAGGACGAAGGGCGAGCCGCCGTAACAGAGCCCGATCACGACGCAGCACGCGCCGCTGACGGCCATCGCGGCCGACGTCACGAGCGTCCGGCCCTTCTGGTCGGCCGCGAGGCCCGCCAGGACGCACCCCGCCGCGCCGCATCCGATCACGAAAAACGAGGCAGCCTCGGCGGCCGCCGGCGGGAGCCCGCGGAGCGCGAAGCCCGAGCGGAGCATCACGGGGACCCACGTCCACATCGCGTAGAGCTCCCACATGTGCCCGAAGTAGCCGAAGCTCGCGAGCCGCACACCCTGGTTCGCGAAGACCTTCGTCACCTGCGTCACGTCAAAGCGCGCGGGGGCGGGTGCGAACGGCCCTTCGCGGACGAAGAAAACGACGAGGACCGCGCCGAGGAGCGTGAGACCCGACGCCGCGAGGAGACTCTGGCGCCACGCGGAGCCGAAGACCACGTTCACGAGGTATGGCACCGCCTTGCCGAGCGTGAGAGCGCCGACGAGGACGCCCAGCGCGAGGCCGCGCCGCGCGCGGAACCACGAGGCGAGGATCTTCATCCCGGGCGGGTAGACGCCCGCGAGGCAGAAGCCCGTCAGGAAGCGCAGGACGAGCGCGGAGGCGGGGCCGTGCGAAAAGAGCGCGAGCGACGCATTCGCGGCGGCTCCGAGAAGGCTCGCCCCGATCACGAGCCGCCGCGGCGCCCAGACGTCCGGCAGGTTCAGGACGGCGCTCGCGAGCGTCCCGGCGACGAAGCCGAGCTGGACGGAGAGCGTGAGCCACGTGGCGGAGGCGTCGGACAGGCCCCATTCGGCCTTGAGGAGCGGCGCGACCGCGGAGGCCGAAAACCAGAGCGACATCCCGAAGAGCTCGGCGAGAGACAGAAGCGCGAGGACCCGGAAACGCCCGGGGGGCTCGTGTGCGGCGCGCCCCGCGGGCGCACTCATCCCGGCGCGGGGATCACCTTCCCCGGATTCAGGATGCCGTTCGGGTCGAGGGCCTGTTTGATCGCGCGCATCGCGGCGAGAAACGCGGGCGGGCGGTACAGAGGAAGGACGTCCTTCGACGTGATGCCGACGCCGTGCTCCCCCGTCACGGTACCGCCGAGGCGCACGGCCTCGAAGTAGATCTCGGTCGTCGTCTTCTCGAAGAGCGTCCTTTTGACCGTGTCCTTCCCTTCGCGCCAGAGGTGGACGTGAAGATTGCCGTCCGCCGCGTGCCCGAACGCGACGGACTTCAGTCCCGCCGCGCCCGAGATACGGCGGATCGCCGTGACGAGCGGAACGAGCTCGGTGCGCGGCACGGCGAGGTCGAGCTCGGCCGAGACGCCCAGCTCGTGGACCGCCTCGGCGATTCCGCGGCGCACGTCCCAGAGGACGCGCCGCTTCGCCTCGTCCGTGGCGAGGACGACGTCCAGTGCCCTGCACTCGAGGGCGATCTCGCCCGCGAGCGTCACGTCCCGCTCCACCTCCGCCTCGGACGGGCCGTCGAGCTCGAGGAGGAGGCGCGCCTCGGCCTCGGGAAACGGCACACCGACGCCCTTTTTTTTCGACGAGAGGTCGATGGACGGCTTGTCCACGAGCTCGCACGCCGAGAGGACAAGCCCGCGCCGGTGCAGCTCGAGCATGCAGCGCGCTGCGTCTTCCAGCGTCGGGAACGGCGCGACGAGCGTCGCCCAGTAAGGCGGCTTCGGGATGAGGCGCAGCCACGCTTTCGTGACGATGCCGAGCGTGCCTTCGCTTCCGAGAAGGAGCGACGTGAGGTCGTAGCCCGCCACGTCCTTGCGCGTCTTGCCGCCCGTGACGGCGACGCCTCCGTCCGCGAACACCGCCTCGACGCCCATCACCCAGCGGCCCGTAACGCCGTACTTGGCCGCGTGCGGCCCGCCCGCGTTCTCGGCGATGTTGCCGCCGATCATGCAGGAGCCGCGCGAAGCCGGGTCGGGCGGGTAATACAGGCCCACCGCCTCGACGGCCTCGTGGAGCGTCTGCGTCACGACGCCCGCCTCGGCGATGGCCACGAAGTTGTCGGTGTCGATCTCTAGGATGGCGTTCATACGCTCGAGCGACAGCGCGAGGCCTCCGGCGAGCGGCAGCGCCCCGCCCGTCAGGCCGGTGCGTCCGCCCTGCGGCGTGACCGGGATGCGGCGCTCGTTGCAGAACGCGAGGAGACGCGAGACCTCGTCGGTCGTCTTGGGCTTCGCGGCCGCCGCGGGATAGTGGACGAAGTCCTCCGTCCAGTCGTGCGCGTACGGCTGCAGATCGTCCTTCGCGACGAGGAGATGCGGCGCTCCCACGATCTCGGCGAGAGCCGCGATCTCGGAGGCGGAAAGCTCTCGGCGTTCCATGGCAGGGGATCTTAAGATGCGCCCATGACACGCGTCGCCTTCCTCGGCCTCGGCGCGATGGGCGCTCCCATGGCCCGCCGGATTCTCGCGGCCGGCTTTCCCCTGACGGTCTGGAACCGAAACCCCGAACGCGCCCGCGCGATCGAAGGCGCCACGATCGCCCGGACCCCGCGGCAAGCCGCGGCCGCAGCGGACATTGTTTGCACGATGCTCTCCGACCCCGCGGCGCTCCAGGCCGTGGCGGACGGGGAAGACGGCCTCGTCGCCGGCCTCTCCTCGGGAAAGATCTGGCTCGACTTCTCCACGGTGACGCCCGCGGCGTCGCGCCGCGCGGCGGAGCGCGCGAGAGAGAAGGGCGCGGACTTCTGCGACGTGCCCGTCGCCGGAAGCGTCAAGCCCGCGACTGACGGCACGCTGAAGCTTCTCGCGGGCGGCGACGGACCGGTCCTTTCGAGGGCGAAGGGGATTCTCGACGCCGTGAGCGCAGAAACTCTCCATTTTGGAGGCGTGGGACAGGGCTCGGCGATGAAGCTCGTGAACAACCTGATGTACGGCGTCACCTTCGCGGCGTTCGGCGAGGCGCTCGCCCTTGCCCAATCCCTCGGCCTACCGGCGGAGCGCACGCGCGGGTGGCTCCTCTCGATTCCATCCGTCCCGCCCTACCTCAGAGACAAGATGGACTTTCTCGCTGCGGGTGGCGAGCCCGCGGCGTTCCAGCTCTCACTCATGGAAAAGGATCTCCGCCTCCTGGTCGAGGCCGGCGGCGGCCCCGCCCGCGTGCCGGTCGTGGACGCCGCGCGAGGCGACTACGAGCGCGCGCGCGTGTCCGGGCTGGGCGAGAAGGACTTCGCCCACGTGTTGTCGTTCCTGGGCGGTCCGTTTTCCAAATAGAATCGCGCGGCATCTGGAGGCTTCCATGTCCGTCGAGAACGTCCTGGCAGAGTTGAAGCGCGATCCCGCCGGCTTTCGAAACGGCACGATCGACACTCTCGTGAGAAGCGCCGTCTTCGACGCCGACACCGCGAGGCGCGACGAGGCGCGGCTTTCCATCCGGAAGGCCGCCGCGGCCCTCGGCATCCTGCCCGCCTCCATCCAGGAGCTGTACGTCGCGATGGGGCGCGGAGAGGCGGGCGGGTTCACGACGCCGGCCATCAACCTCCGCATGCTCACGTACGATGCCGCGCGCGCCGTCTTCCGCGCGGCGAAGACGCGCGACGTGGGCGCCTTCATCCTCGAGATCGCCCGCAGCGAGATGGGCTACACCGAACAGCGCCCCGGCGAATACGTCGCGGTCGTTCTGGCCGCCGCGATCAAGGAAGGACATCGAGGTCCCGTCTTCATTCAGGGCGACCACTTCCAAGCGAACGCGAAGAAGTTCGCCGCGGACGCCGGTGCCGAAAAGCGGGCCATCGAGGCGCTCATCGAGGAGGCGATTCCGGCCGGCTTTCTGAACATCGACATCGACACCTCGACGCTCGTCGACATGTCCCAGCCGACCGAGGCCCTCCAGCAGCGGCAGAACTTCGAGAACGCCGCGCGCTTCACGCGCTTCATCCGCGCACGCGAGCCGAAAGGCGTCACGATCTCGATCGGCGGAGAGATTGGCGAGGTGGGCAAGGACGTCTCCACGCCGGAGGAGTTTCGCGCCTTCATGAACGGCTATCTCGCGGCGCTGCCCCCGGGGATGAAGGGCGTCTCGAAGATCTCGATCAACACCGGGACGTCCCATGGCGGCACGCCTCTCCCGGACGGCACCGTGGCGAAGGTCGAGATCCACTTCGACGCGATGGAATCCATCTCGAAAGTCGCGCGGGCTGAATACGGCCTGTCCGGCGCCGTCCAGCACGGCGCTTCCACGGTCGCGCCGGAGAACTTCCACAAGTTTCCCGACCATGGCGCCTCGGAGGTCCACCTCGCGACTGAGTTCCAGAACATGACGTACGAAGGGCTTCCGAAAGGGCTCCGCGAGGAGATGTACGCCTGGCTGCACGCGAACGCCGCCGACGAGAGAAAGCCGAAGGACACCGACGAGCAGTTCCTCTACCGCTCGCGCAAGAAGGCGATCGGGCCGTTCAAGAGGGCCGCGTGGGACCTGCCGGAAGCCGTGCGTGCCGAGATTGGAAGGCGCCTCGAGGAGAAGTTCGGCTTTCTCTTCGAGAAGCTCCGCGTTCCGGGGACGCAGAGCGTCGTCGAGAGGTGGGTGAGGCCCGTCGAGCTCGAGAGTGTGCCTGCCGCAGCCGGCGTCTTCCACCGCGACGACGAGGCGGGGGATTAGCCCCTATCGCAGGTACTGCTTGCCGATCGTCGGAATCAGGTACTCGGCGAACGCCCGCTTCAGGTCGAAGCGCGGCGAAAATCCCCAGTCTCTCGCGGCCGCCGAATCGTCCACGTCCGCGGGCCAGGTGTCGACGATGCCCTGGCGCTTGAGGTCGGGCTCGAACGTGATTTTCGCTCCGGGAAAAGCCTCGAGAACGAGGTCGCGGATCTCGCCGGCCGAGGGGTTGAACGCCCCGACGTTGTAGACCTGCCGCGTGAGAGCCCCCGCGGGCGCGGCCGCGAGCCTGAGCAGCGCCTCGACGCCGTCGGGCATCGCCATGAACGGGATGCGCGTGTCCTCACGGACGAAGCACGCGTAGGGATGCCCCTGCGCGGCCTCGTGGATCATTTCCGGAGCGTAGTCGGAGGTTCCGCCCGAAGGCATCGTCACCGCGGAGATGAGCCCGGGGAAGCGCATGCACCGGAAATCCACGCGAGAGCTCACCGTCTCGGACGAGAGTTGCTTGTAATGCCGCGAGTAGTACCGGCCGAGGTGCTCGGCGTAGAGCTTGTTGCAGCCGTACATCGTGGTCGGCTGGTTGAAGTCGTCCTCCTTCACCTTTCCGGCGCAAGACTTCGTCGCGAGGTCGGGAAGGCCGTACGCGGCGATCGAGGACGGGTAAAGGAACGTGACGGGTCGCCCGTGCGACTGGCGCTCGTTCTGCGCGAACTCGAGGAGGTTGAGCGTCCCCTCCACGTTCACCTGATGCGCCGTCACAGGCGTGAACTCGCCGCGCGTGGAAAGGAGAGCCGCGAGGTGGAAGATGAGGTCGATCTCGAACTCTGAGAGGATCCGCTCGAGGACGGTCCGGTCGAGGATCGAGCCGATGAACTCGCGCGCGACGAGACGGCCCTGTTCGGGATCGAGCGGCTTGAGGTCGACCGTGAGGATGGGCCGCGAGCCGTCGGTGGCGAGGCGCGTGATCAGACCGTGGCCGATCTCTCCGCTGGCTCCCGTGATGAGGACGACCGGCTTTCTCATTTGCCGACGGATGTTAGCGCCCCGCGCCGCCGTGGCATTCTCACGGCGTGACGCAGGCGCTCCCCGGCGAAGAACCCGCGATCGTCTCCCGCTTCGTTCACGTGACGTTCGGGCTCTGGTTCCCGCTCTTCCGCTGGATGGCGCGGACGCTGCCGACCCTCTGGCTGGCACGCCTCGCGAAGGCGACCGTCGAGCGCGTGATCTGGGGTCGCCATCACGTACGCAAAGCCATCCTCGACAACTTCGCCGCGGTGCTCGACCTCCCCCGGGACGCGCGCGCAGTCGAGGCGGCGGGGCGCGAGATGGTGTCGCGCCACTCGCGCCTCTGGATCGACCTCCTCCGCTACTCGGGCCGGAGTGACGTGGATCCGGCTGCGCTCCTCGCCGCCCGCGTCGGAGAAGAGCGCCTCGTCGTCGCGTCCCGCGAAGGAAAGGGCGCGATCCTGCTGACGGCCCACGTCGGAAACTTCGAGCTCGGCGGCCTCTTCCTCGCGCAGCTCGGCCTGAAGGTCGCCGCCGTCTACGTGCCCGACCCTTCGCCCGTCATCGAGCGGCACCGCGAGGACGCGCGCCGGATGCTCGGCGTGCGCGGCCTTCCGATCGACACGTCGCCCTTCGCGTTCCTCCCGGTGCGCAAGGCGCTCGAAGAGAACACGTGCGTTGCGATCCAGGGCGACCGGGACGTGTCCGGCACCGGCCTCCACATGCCGTTCTTCGGGAAGACGGCCTCGTTTCCCGTCGGGCCGTTCCGCCTGGCGCAGACTTCAGGCGCGCCGATCTTCCCCGTTTTCGTCCTGCAGGAGGACGACGGACGGTATCGCACGATCGTCGAGGAGGCGATCCGCGTGCCGAACGCGCGCGGCGTGGAGGGAGAAGCCGCCGTGACCGCGGCGCTCGCGCGCTTCGTCGCCTCGATGGAGCGGACGATCCGCGCGTACCCGGCCCAGTGGTATCTCTTCACGCGTTTCTGGGATGACGCCGCGTGAGACGCGCGCTCGCGTTCCTCGCGGCCGCGATTTTCCTGCCCGGCTGCGCGCCGCGGCGGCCCGACACCGCGCCCTCGGCCATGGCGGCCGACGTCACGCCGGAAGTCCTCGGCGGGGTGCGCCGGCTCGGCAGCTCGTGGGTAGCGGAAGCCAGGGTGGCCGGCGCGGCCGGCGGAATTCTCGTCGGGCGTTTCACCGGCGCACCCTACGACCTCGGCTTCTCGTTCGGCCGTCTCACGCGCCCGTGGAACCGTTCGCAGGAGACGCATCTCGAGCAGCTTTTCACGGCCCTCATCCCAAGCGGTTTCAAAAGGTCGCTCGTCAGGCAGCTCTCCGCGCTCCGTCTCCGGGGGCTGCCGGACGAGATTCCGAACGATCTCCTCGTCTCCATCTCCGGGCTCGCGGACGGCTACGAGAGGGTGCCGCCGGCCTCGGGCTGGAACGCGTATCGCCGAATGCTCGACCTTCACGCGCTGCACGACATCTCGCAGCGCTTCGTGGACGCGCCGGCGCTCGCGGCGGCCTGCACGGGCTTCCTCGCGAAGGGCAAGGACGGGTCGCTCCTCCTCGCGCGCGATTTCGACTTCGAGGGCGGGGACATCTTCGACCGCCAGAAGCTCGTGTCGGTCGTCGCGCCGGAAGGGAAGATTCCCTACCTTTCCGTCGGGTTCTCCGGAATGCTCGGCGTCGTCTCCGGGTTCAACCGCGAGGGTATCGGCGTCGCAATCCAGGCGATCGCGGGCGGCGAGACGGCCGCCTCCGGCACACCCATGACGCTCCTCCTCGCGGACGTCCTCAGGAACGAGAGCACGTTCGACGGCGCCGTGGCTCGCCTGAGCGCCGCGAAGGTTTTCGTCTCGGACCTGATTCTTCTCGGCGACGCGCGCGCCGGCCGATTCGCGGTCGTCGAGAAGAGCCCGTCGGCGTTCGCCGTAAGAGAGGCGTCGGGCACGTCGCTCGGCGCCACGAACGAGGCCGAGGACGCCGCCGTGCGCCGACGCGCGCGCGTTTTGCCGCCGGGATCGACGTCGCGGAAAAGGCGCGCCCGCCTCGACGTCCTGCTCGAGAGGGCCGGCGGATCGCTCGACGTGCCGTCCGCGGTCGCCATCCTGCGAGACCGGCGCGGCGCGGACGGGAGGGATCTCGGCCCCGGAAACCGCAACGCCATCGACGCGTCGATCGCCTCGCACTCGATCGTCCTCGACCTCACGCATCGGCGCGCGTGGGTGGCCGCCGCGCCGCACACGCTCGGACCGTACCTGCCCGTGGACCTCGAAGCCGTCCTCGCGAGCGCCGCCGGGCCGCCTCCTCGGACGGCCGAACCGGTTCCCGCGGACGCGTGGCTCACGGACGGCGGTTACGGCCGCTATTTGCGCGCGCGGGAAGCGCTGGCGTCCGCGCGCCGGCTCGAGCACGACCGGAAGGAAGGCTGGCTCGAGGCGGCGGCACGCGATGCCCAGCGTGCGCACGAGCTCGCTCCCGAGTTCGCGGAGGCGGCGGCGAAGCTCGGCGAGCTCGAAGCGCGGCGCGGAAACCGCGCACGGGCGCGGCAGCTCCTCGACGAGGCCCTCGCGCGCGATCCGGGCCCCGCCCCGCTGCGTGCCGCCGCGGAGCGGTGGCGCGAGGCCTGCTCCGGCGGCGACCGGGCTCCCTTGCCGAAGGAGTCGATCCCCGCGGTGCTACAGCCCGACGAGCTGTTAGCAGAAAAGGGAAATCGCTAGAAACATCAGGACTCCAGGGCCACGGCGGCCACCGCGCCTGTCGTGTCTCGGGTCACGTACGCATGAAGGATTTTCTTAGAAGGAGAATGGGGCGAGAGCGCGTCAGCCGCCTGCGCGCGCCGACCAGCGACCTCGCGCGCAATCTCGAACACGCCTGCAGCGCCGAATCGCTCGACCCGAGGCCCTTTTTCCTTAGACCCTTCCAAAAAATCTTCATAGTCCGGCACACACAGCGAGACGGCCGCAGAACGAGCATTTCCGCCCGCCCGCGCTTCGACCCCATCCATCCATTCGAAGAAACGCGCCGACGCCCGCTGCGCATCCGGCTCGAAGAAAAGACAACCCTCGACAAAGCGAATGCGTTCTTGCTTCTTCTCTTCTCTATTCGAAGAAATCTCCCGGGCCTCGAGAAGCACGGACGCGCCCGTCTCGACCAGCTCGACGCCCGCCGCACTGGATCCGAGAGCAGATCTCTCCTCCCCCCACGCCTCACGCATCGCGTCGTCGACGCCC
>CALAQS010000182.1 GCA_937888435.1 uncultured Acidobacteriota bacterium | reverse complement strand
GTCTCGCAGACGTCGCCCGCGATGTCGAGGGTCTCGGGCGCTCCCGTGCGGCCCACGACGCGCGCGCGGTGGTGCGCCGCGTACATCGCGGGGCGCAGAAGCGTGTTCGAGCCCGCGTTCACGTTCACGAAGACCTTGAGCGGCGTCGCTTTCACCGAGTTCACGCGTGTCACGAGGAAGCCCGCAGGCCCGACGAAGAATCGGCCGGGCTCCATCCACAGCTCGGGCTCGCACCCGGCGTCCGCGGTGAATTTCTTCCAGAGCGGCTCGAGCGCGGAGGCCAGCGCCTCGGGGGAGAGGCCTTCTTCGCCGTCGTGATACGGCACGCCGAGGCCACCGCCGAGGTCCACGAAGGATACGCGGATCCCGAGACCGTCCTGCAGCTCGCGCACGAAGGAGAGCAGCTTGCGGGCCGTCGCGACGTAACCGTCGATCTGGGTGATCTGCGATCCGATGTGGCAATGCACCCCCGCGATCCGGATCGAAGCCAGCTCTTTCGCCCGCGCGTACCCGGCCCGGGCGAGGCCTCCTTCGAGGTGGAGGCCGAACTTCGACTCGGCGATGCCTGTGTTGATCTGGTGGAGCGTGTGTGGGTCGACCCCGGGGTTGATTCGGAACGAGATCCGCGCTTTCTGGCTCGTGGCCTCAGCGTGCGCGGCGACCTGTTCCAGCTCGTCGCGCGAGTCGACGTTCACGACGGCGCCGATCTCGACGGCCTTCGCGATCTCCTCGGGCCCCTTCGAGGAGCTCGTGAAGAGGATCTCGTCGCCGCGGTATCCGGCTCTCACCGCGGCGAGAATCTCGCCGAGCGAGACGACCTCGGCAGCGGCTCCTTCCGCCCGGAGAAGAGACACGAGCGCGCCATTCGTGTTCGCCTTGAGAGCGTAATGGATGCGCAGTTTTGAAAAGCGGGGCGCGAAGGCCGCCGAAAACGAGCGGAACTGGCCCGTGATCGTCGCCTTGTCGTAGACGTAAAGAGGTGTTTCGAACTCCGAGGCGAGGCGGGCGATGGCGCGGACGGCGGCCGGCTCGGACGCGCGGTCAGCGCGCAGGGCTTCGAGGCCCTCGTGGAGAGTCGGATCGCGCATGAGGCCGCGATTCTGCCAGCTTCGGGGCTTCGCGGTACGATCATGCGATGCACGTCGAAGTCCGCAAGGTCAAGGACGTCGTGATCGTCGACCTCTCGGGCAAGCTGTTAGCGGGGGTCGGCGACGAGATCTTGAGAGGCGTCGTGAACGAGCTTCTCGCCGAGGGCTGGAGGAAGATCCTGCTCAACCTTTCCGAGGTGACCGCGATCGACAGCGCGGGCACGGGCGAGCTCGTGGAGAGCCACAAGATCTGCGAGCGATTCGGGGCGAAGTTGAAGCTCCTGAATCTGCACGAACGCGTGCGCAAGAGCCTGCACCTTTCCCGGCTCCTTCCGGTCTTCGAGGTTTACGACGAGGAGCGCGTTGCCCTCCGACACTACGAGGAGAAGAGGGCCCCCTGATCCGGTTCGTGCCCGGCCCATGGAGGAGCGCCGCGGCCTAGAATCCGGCCCCATGCCGACCAGCCGACGCACCTTCCTCGAAGAAGTCTCGTTCGCCTCGCTCATCGCCGGGTTTCCGCTCTCCGCCCAGGCGACGCTCGCCCGCTACGCGGAAAAGCCGCCCGAACCCGTATACCCGAAGGCGCTCCGCCCCGGCATGACCGTCGCGCTCGTCGCGCCTTCGTCGCCCGCGTGGAATCCCGAGAGAAACGACGTTGCCGTCGAGGTCGTCGAGTCGATGGGATTCAAGGCGAAGCTCTTCCCGCATGCCCGCGATGCCACGAACTACCTCGCCGGAAGCGACGAGCACCGCGCCGCGGACGTCAATGCCGCGTTCGCGGATTCGTCCGTCGACGCGATCTTCTGCCTGCGCGGCGGCTACGGCGCCTCGCGCATCCTTCCGCTCCTCGACTACGAGACGATCCGGAAGAATCCGAAGGTCTTCACGGGCTACAGCGACATCACCGCCCTCCTGAACGCGATCCACCGCCTCACGGGGCTCGTGACCTTTCACGGGCCCATCGGCGGCGAGATGCAGAGCGACTACACCCTTGCGGCGTTCAAAAAAGTGCTCACCCGGGCGGACGCCGCCGGGCGCGTCGCCGAGCCGCCGCCGTTCAAGGCGTCCGAGGGCCACGTCGACGTCGAGAACCGCATCTACAAGCTCGCCCCGGGAAAGGGGAAGGGCCGCCTCGTGGGCGGCAACATCAGCGTCTTCTCCACGCTCGTGGGAACGCCGTTCGAGCCGGAGCTCAAGGGCCGCATCCTCTTTCTCGAGGAGGTGGGCGAAGAGCCGTATCGCATCGACCGCTGGCTCACGCAGTTTCTCCTGACGGGAAAGCTCTCGGGCCTCGCGGGCGTGGCGCTCGGAAAATTCCACGACTGCGGCCCGAAGGACTACAAGCCGAGCTTCGCCGGCATGGGCACCTGGACGTGGCAGGAGGTCTGCCAGGACCGCCTCGGCAGGCTCGGCGTCCCCGTCGTCGCGAACCTCGTCTTCGGTCACGTCACCGACAAGGCGACGCTTCCGCTCGGCGTCATGGCCGAGCTCGACGGAGACGCGGGCACGCTCACGCTCCTGGAGCCCGCGGTCAGGTGATGCCGGTGGCCGATCCCGACTCGCGCGCCGGCCAGAGGTACACGACACCCGAGATCCTCGACTGGGTCGCGCGTGTCCACGCCCCGCATGACGAGGCGCTCGCGCGCGCGTTCGACGCGCCGGAAAAACATGGGCTCCCGGCCATCCAGCTCGGACCCTCCGAGGGGAAGGTGCTCGAGCTGCTCCTGAAGCTCGCCGGCGCGCGGCGGGTCGTGGAGGTCGGGACGCTCGCCGGCTACTCGGCGATTCGCGCCGCGCGGGCCTTGCCCGCGGACGGGCACGTTCACACGATCGAGTTCGAATCGAAGCACGCGCGCGTCGCGCGCGAGAACGTCGCGGCGGCGGGGCTCGCGGGGACGGTCACCGTTCACGAGGGCCGGGCTCTCGAGGTGCTGCCGCGACTCGTCCGCTTCGGCCCGTTCGACGCCGTCTTCATCGACGCGGACAAGGCCAACTACGACGCCTACGGGCGCTGGGCGGCTGAGAACACGCGCACGGGCGGCCTCCTCGTGGGCGACAACGCGTTTCTCTTCGGGCGGCTTCTCGAGGACTCGCCCGAGGCCGCCGCGATGCGCCGTTTTCACGAGGAAGCGCGCGCGCAGTTCGACACAGTCTGCCTGCCGACACCCGACGGGATGCTGCTGGGCGTCCGGCGCTGACGGCCGCTTGCTTCCGCGTTCGCGGATGTCCTACGCTTTCGTGAGCTTTGGAAGAATCGAAAGGAGAAACGATGAAGAAGCTCGTCACGTCCCGCAGGCTCGCGCTTTTCGCGTTCGTTCTCGGTGCCGCCTCCGCGCGCGCGCAGGACGTGGCCGTCGTCGCGAAGAACCATTACAGGGTCCTCCTCGACAACGCCTACGTGCGCGTCATCGAGAACACGCTCAAGCCGGGCGAGAAGGACCCGATGCACACGCACCCCGCGGGCTGGTTCTACGTGACGCAGCCCGGCACGATGAAGGTCGTCCACGGTGGCGGAAGGGTCGAAATGTGGGAGGCGAAGGCCGGCACGCAGGGGTGGTCGGAAGCCGAAGGCCCGCACACGTCGGAGAACGTCGGCAGGACCACAATGGGTTTCGTCCTCGTCGAGGTGAAGAGTGCGGCGTCGGCTCCGGTGAGGAGATAGCCGGGGCCGGATCCCTGCTCAACGCCCCCGGGCGCCGAGGAGCTTCGACACGACATCCTTCGCCGTGTACGAGGACGCTCCCTGCGGCAGGAAGCGTCCGATCTCCGTGAGGTCGTCGCCGGAGGTCAGGAGCGGCTTCTCCTCCCGGCCATCGCTCCGGACCTGGGCGTGGCCGATGTTCGCGAGGAGAGCGTTGCAGAGGCATCGCCGCCCGTCCATGTCGGAAGTGGCGCCTCCCTTCGCGGCCCAGGTCGCGGAGGGCTCGGAGGGGCAGCGATAGCCGATCGTCGCGTCGTCTCGCCGGTAGGCCTCGCGCAGGTAACCGAGGTCGCAGACGCGCGTGCGTGCGAGGTAATCCTCTTCCTCCGACAGGCTGCCTTCCACCCGCGCGACCTTGAACGGGAAGCCGGTCGGGGAGGCGACCGGATGCGTGAAGACGTTTGCGGTGCCGGCGAGCGCCATCGTCAGGACGAGCTCCTTGTAGCGTGCGTCGAGGCCCGACTCGTCACAGAAGGCGAACGCCGTCCCGACCTGGATCCCCGCGGCGCCGGCCGCGAGCGCCTCCTTGAGACC
>CALAQS010000181.1 GCA_937888435.1 uncultured Acidobacteriota bacterium | reverse complement strand
CCGGGCACGACCGCGATCCGCATCTGGCGCCTCGCCCTACGCTTCGAGCGCGAGGAGCGCCGCGAGCAGCTCGCCGCCGTCCGGGAAGCGGTCCGGGCGGTGCCGCGCGAGCGTCCGCATGAGGACCGAGACTTCCTCCTCGTTGAGGAACGGGGCGTACGGGCGCGGGTCGTCGGGGTCGCGCTCGAGCCGCGCGACGAGGACGTCGTCGCCGACGTACGGCCACCGTCCCGTCGCGAGCGTGTAAAACGCGGCGCCGAGCGAGTACACGTCCGAGGCCGGGCTCGGCATCTCGCCGCGCAGGACCTCGGGCGGGAAGAAGGCCGGGCTGCCGATGAGCTTGGACGTGCCGCCCGCGTCGGCCTGCGGAAGCGCGAGGCCGAAGTCGAGGATGCGCAGCGTCTCGTGCTCGTCGAGGATGAGGTTCGCGGGCTTGAGGTCGCGGTGCAGGATGCCCTTCGCGTGGGCCGCCGCGATGCCGCGCGTCGCCTGCACGAACCAGGTTCTCCAGTTCTTCCGCACTCTCTCCGAGTCCTTCTTGATGAGCTTCTGGAGATTCGGCCCCTCGAGGTATTCCATCGCGAGATACAGGCTGCCGAACCCCTCGCCGTAGTCGTACAAGGCGACGACGTTCGGGTGCTTGAGCGCCGCGATGGCCTTGGCCTCACGTTTGAAGTAGCGCATCGCGGTCTCGTCGCCGCGCAGCTGCCACGGCAGGATCTTGAGCGCCACGAACCGGTCCAGCTTCTTGTCGAGCGCCTTATGCACGACGCCCATTCCGCCGCGCCCGAGCTCGGCCAGGATTTCGTAGCGCGACTCGGGCGTCTCGGGCAGGCCGAAGCCCATCGTGGGCTTTGCGGGTGGCGGAGCCGTCGGCATCGCGATGCGGAGCGGCGGCGGCTGCGCGGGCGGCGGCGGAGCGGGCCGCGTGAACGCCGCATAGGGCCCCGACTTGTGCACGGCCGGCGTCCGGATGAGCGCCGCGGGCATAGGATCGTCCGGCTCCACGTCCGAGAACGGCACGGACTGCACCGCGGCGCCTCGGAGCACCGAAGGATCGAAAGCCGCGATCCGTCCCAGCTCGACGCCCTCTTCGGAATCGCCGGAAGCGCGGAGCGCCTCGAGCAGCGTCATGTGGAGCTGGAGGTTCTCGGCTTCGACCTTTCCGCGCCCGAGCAGCTCGCGCAGGATGTGCACGGCGTCCTTGCTTTCGCCCACGGCCATGTGCGCGCGCGCGAGCTCGAGAAACACCTCGGCGAGCCCCGGCTCGCTGCGTGGCACTCCGGTGAGGTACTCCCACGCCTGCTCGCGACGCCCGCCCAGGAGCGCGCATCGCGCGGCCTCAAGGCCGCGGCCCGTGCGGAGAAAGAGCTGGGCCGCGTCGTCGAATTTTCCGCCGGCCTGAAGCGCCGCCGCCGCGGCGGGCAGGCGGCCGGCACCGCGGAAAAGGGCCGCCGCCCTGTCGTAGTTTTTCAGCTCGCTGAAGAGCGCCGCCGCCTTCTCGACCTGTCCCGCCGCTGCGAAGGCCTCCGCCGCCGCCGCGCGATTCCCGCCGCGCTGGTAGAGAGGGGCGGCTTTTTCGAGGCGCCCCGCCTCTTTCCAGGTGTCCGCCGCCCGGATAAAATCACCCGCTTTCTCGAAGAGGCCCGCGGCGCGCAGCGCCTGTCCGGCCCGGCGCCAAGCGTCGGCCGCGGACACGAGGTCGCCTCGGCTCTCTGCCTCGCGTGCGAGAAGGTTCTGCGCGCCCTTATCGTCGCCGGCCCGTGCCGCCGCGAGCGCGGCCTTCGTGAGGGCGCCGCTCCTCTCGAAGGATTGGACCGCTTCGACCGGGCGGCCGCTTTCCACGAAGAGCTCACCGGCGAGGAGGAATTCCTCCGCGTTCCGGTACGCCTCGGCGGCATCCCCGGGTTTTCCCGCATTGCGGTAGGCGTCCGCGGCCCTCTTCCACAGCGCTGCGCGGACGGGCCCCTGGGGCATCGCCTCGGCGAGCCGCCGGCACGCCTCCGCGAGAGACGCATGGTCGCCGAGCGCCTCGGCGATCTCGGCGAGCCGGTCCCAGCGGGACCCCGTGCGCGCCAGCAGAAGCGCCTTCTTGCCGAGCGCCTCGGCGACCTCGGTCTCGCCGGCGGCGTCCCACGCGCGCGAGGCCTCCCACGCGTAGCCATCGCCGGCCTCGTCATACAGACGCGCCGCCTCGCGGGCGTTCCCGTCACGTTGCTCGAGCGCGGCCAGCCGGGGCCATGCCTTGGCCTTCTTGAACATCCGGCGCGCGCGCTTCGAGTCGCCCGCCTTCAAATACGCTTCGCCGGCATGGACCCAGTCGCGGGCGTCCTGGAAGGTCTGCGCGGACGAGACTTCGGGATGGGCGGGCTGGCCGAGCCGGATCGCGAAGAGGCAGACGAGAAGGCCCGCGATGTCGATCGCGTAGCGCAGCGTGGCGGTGCGCCCGAGGAGCTGGAAAAAGGGCGAGGCGCCCAGGTCACGCGCCGCCGTATCGAGCCATGGCTGGCGCACGAGAACCGAGAGGACGTCGAGGATCTGATCGAGATGCGCGGCCACGAGGAAGCCGACGCCCACCACGAGGACGAGAATCGAGGAGCGGAGCCACTCGCCGATCGCGACTCCGCGCAGGTTCAGCGCTTTCACGATGAGCCGCCCGAGGATGAGGACGACGAGCACCGCCCCGATCTGGGGCGCGAAGTAGAAGCGCTCCGCAACGAGCCGGCGGGCGAGATCGCTCGATTCCGTATGGGTACGCGCCCAGTCCACCGCGCGCACGAGACCGAACTGGGCCGCGAGCGCGAGAACCAACGTCGGGAGGTCGTCTTTCCAGTTTCTGGACGCCACGGGTGCACGATTATGAGCGATTCGGGGGCGCGCACGCCGGACGGGCGAACCGCAGCCGCGGTACAGTCGCTTTCTCCATGCGTCCGCCGGCCCCGATTCTCCTCGCCACGGCTCTCGCGACGGCCCTCCCCGCCGCCGCTCAGTCGTACTCGGACCCCGGGACGGCCTATGGCGTGGACGCCGGATACGCGCGCGGGCATGACGCAGAGATGGGCGGCGCCACGGGCGGAGTCCACACGCGCCTGCGCCTCACGGGCGGGATCGGCCTGGAAGTGTCGGCGGGATACCGGCACGACTCGTTCGCGACGGACGGCGTTCGCGTCCTGACGGTCGATGAGATCCCCGTCTCGGCGTCCCTCCTCGTTTTTTTCCCGCACGACGGGCGCGTGCAGCCATACCTTCTCGCCGGCATCGGCTACACGTGGGCGAAGCCGAAAGGCGTGGGACCGAATGCCGACACGTCCACCCCCGCGGAGAACCTCTTCGCGCTGCACGGCGGCGCAGGGGTGGACGTGAGAACGAGCTTCAGGACATCCGTCTTCCTCGACGGCCGCTATGTCTTTCTCGACGTCGGCGCGGTCAAGGCCCTGCCGAACCAGCCGAAGTCCGACTACCTCCGCCTCGCGGCGGGCTTCAACGTCTACTTCTAGACGGCGTCCGGCCCGAGGCCGGACACGAGCCGGCCGAACGTCTCGGGGTCGATGTTGCCGCCCGACAACACGACGCCCACGCGCTTGCCCGAAAGATTTCTCACGCGCCCCGAGAGAACACCGGCGAAGGCCGCGGTCGCGCCCGGCTCGACGACGAGCTTCATGGCCGTGAAGAGCAGCGACATGGCGCGCCGGAGCTCGAGGTCGCTCACGGTGACGACGCTCTCGACCAGGGCGGACACGAGCGCAAACGTATGGACGCCCGGCTTCGTCGTCTGAAGGCAGTCCGCGATCGTGGCGGGCACCGGGATGGACACGGGACGCCCCGCGGCGAGCGAGCGCACGAAATCGTCTCCCGCCTCGGGCTCGACGCCGAAGACGCGGGCGGCCGGCCGGAGCGCCTTCACGGCGACCGCCACGCCGGAAAGGAGCCCGCCTCCGCCGAGCGGCGTGAGGACGGCGTCGAGGTCGGGCACGTCCTCGAGCAGCTCGAGCCCGGCGGTGCCCTGCCCCGCGATGACGGCAACGTCGTCGAACGGTGGAACGAGGATTCGGCCCTCGTTCGCGACGATCTCCCCGGCGATCCTCTCGCGGCTCTCCTCGGCGCGATCGTAGAGACGCACCTCGGCCCCGTACCCGCGCGTGGCGGCGAGCTTGAGCGCCGGCGCGTCGTGCGGCATGACGATGACCGCCGAGACGCCGAGCTCCTTCGCCGCGAGCGCCACGGCCTGCGCGTGGTTGCCGGAGGAAAACGCCACGACGCCACACTTCCTCTCCTCCTGCGTCAGAAGCGCCAGCCGCGAGAACGCACCGCGCGCCTTGAACGCGCCCACGCGCTGGAACGTTTCGCACTTGAAGAAAAGGCGGCAACCCGCGCGCGCGTCCAGGCGGCGCGAGGTCATCACCGGCGTGCGGTGCACGTGGGAGGCAATCCGCTCGCGCGCGGCCTTCACGTCGCCGAGGGTCACGGGCGGAGTCATGTCGCCTTCAACCTTTCCCGCGGGGCATCCTTCACACCGCAAAGGCGATCCGCCTCGGAGGTCACGGCGTCGATCGCCGCTGCCGCGCGCGCGAGGAAGGCGTCCTCGCTCTCGCCAGAAACGCGCTCGAGCGCGGGCGCGAAAACGACGACGCAGCGCGAGAACGGCAGCGGAAGGAGGAACCGGTCCCACGAGCCCAGAAATCTCGGGCGGCTCGAGGACGAGGACGAAGGCAGGATGAGCGTGTCCCCCTGCTCGGCGAGCGTCAGGATCCCGCGCTTGCAGCGCCGCGCCGGGCCGCGCGGACCGTCGGGAGTGAGCGCGCCGCCGGGCGCGCCCTTCAAGGCCTCGAGGAACTCCAGGACGGCGAGGTCGCCACCCTTCGAGGAGGACCCGCGGGCGGCCTTGAAGCCCCAGAGGGTGAGAAAGGTCGCGATGATCTCGCCGTCCAGGCTCTTCGACGCCATCGTGACGTAGCCCTCGCCTCGGTGCGCGAGGATCCCGCCCACCATCCGCTGGTGCCAGATCGCGTGGAGCGGCTTCTTCCCCTGCGCGCGGACCGCCTGCCGGTGCTCTTCGCCGACGATCGAAACCCGCAGCGTCCACCGGTAGACGGAGATCGCGAGGAAGACGAGGACGCCGAGGAGACGCGGCAGCACGGCGGGACCGATTATGCTGTCGCCGTGCGGCTTGTCGCCGAGAACCTCTCGCGCTCCTTCGGACGCCGTGCCTTCGGGCCGGTTTCGTTCAGCGTCGAGACGGGGCGTGTCCTCGGTGTCGCGGGAGAGAACGGGAGCGGAAAGACCACCTTGCTGAAGACCCTCGCAGGCCTGATTCGGCCGAGCGGAGGGCGTGCGAGGATTTTCTTCGAAGGTGAAGACGCCGGGGATGGCTGCGAGCCGCGCGACGTCCCCTGGCACATCGGGTGGGTGGCGCCGGATCTCGCCCTTTACGGAGAGCTGACGGCCGAAGAGAACCTGACCTTCTTCGAAAGGGTCCGCGGCCTGGTGCCGACTCCCGGCCGCGCGCGCGCGCTGCTCGAGAGCGTCGGCCTTCCGCCCGATTCCCATTCCAAAAAG
Organism: uncultured Acidobacteriota bacterium; assembly: GCA_937888435.1. Lineage (GTDB taxonomy): Bacteria > Acidobacteriota > Thermoanaerobaculia > UBA5066 > UBA5066 > Fen-183. Next base: position 7,043 of record CALAQS010000181.1, on the reverse strand, counting down.
CCTCTCTCCTCTCTCTCGACCGGCCAGCGCCAGCGCGTCAAGCTCGCGTTCGCGACGCTGCACGAGCCCGATCTTCTCTTCCTCGACGAGCCGGGCGCGAATCTCGACGAGGCAGGGCGTTCCATCGTCCAGAGGGTCGTCGCCGAGCAGCGGCTCCGGGGAATCGCCGTGATCGCCTCGAACGACCCGCGCGATCTCGCGCTCGCGGACGAAAGAGTGACGCTCTCGTGAGCGCGCCACGCAAGGCTGCCGGAGTCCTCCCGGCGGCCATCGCCGTGTTCCGGCGGGAGCTTCTCGCGGAGTGGCGAACGCGCGTGGCCGTGAACTCGCTCTTCCTCTTCGCCTTCGCCGTTCTCGTCCTCGTCGCTTACGCCGTCGGCCCGACCCGCCTCTCCCCGGAAGACAGGCCCACCGTGAACGCCGTTCTCCTCTGGATCGTTCTCTTCTTCTCCGCGATGACGGGCCTCTCGCGCACGTTCGTGCACGAGGAGGACGCGGGAACCGCCGCGGCCCTTCGGCTGTCGGCGCCCCCGTCGGGGGTTCTCCTCGGAAAGCTTCTCGCGAACATGGCGCTGCTCGGCGCGGTGACCGCCTTCATCGTGCCGCTCTTCGTCGTCCTCATGGGCTTCGAGATCAGGGATCCGCCGCTCTTCGTTCTCCTGCTTCTGCTCGGAACATTCGGGCTCGCTTCGGCCTCCACGTTCACGGCGGCGCTCGTTTCGAAGGCGAGCGCCAAGGGCGCGCTCTTCGCGGTGCTCGCGATCCCGCTCCTCCTGCCGCCTCTCGTCGGCGCCGTGCTCGCGACGCGGGTCGCGGCCACGGAGGCGGATTTCTCCGCCGGAATCGATTTCGCGCGGCTGCTCGTGGCTTACGACGGCGTCGTCACGACGGCCGCCTTCATGCTCTTCGACGCCGTCTGGAGGGAGTGAATCGAGCGCCCCCGAACCGCCTTTCGACCGTGGGAGACATGATTCGCCTGCTTTAGAGAACGATTCTCGACACGGCGGTATCATGCGCGTCGTGAGGGGCCTCGGTTTCACCGTCAAAGCACTCCTGGGACTTGGGATGGCCGCGATTTGCTGGGCTGCTTTTCTCTGGGCTCGTCCCGCCCAGAACTTCGTCGGCGAATCCTCGCGGATCGTCTTCTTCCACGTGCCGATGGCCTGGGTGTCGACGCTGGCTTTCTTCATCGCCGCCTGGCACTCGGCCGTCTATCTGAGAAAGCGCCGGATCGAGAACGACGACGCGGCGGCCGGCGCGGCGCGCCTGGGCTTCGTGTTCTGCGTTCTGGCTACGGTCACCGGCTCGATCTTCGCCCGCGTCATGTGGAACTCGTACTGGAACTGGGACCCGCGCGAGACGTCCATCGTGCTTCTCCTCCTCGTTTACGGCGCGTACCTCGGCCTGAGGGGCGCGCTCGAGGACCCCGAACGGCGCGCGACGCTTTCGGCGGCGTACGCGCTCGTGGCGGTCGTGACGGTGCCGTTCCTGACCTTCGCCGTCCCCCGCATGTACCAGTCGCTCCATCCCGACACCGTCCTCAACGTCCGCGGCAGGGTCGAAATGTCCGCGGACATCCGAACCGTTTTTTTCTCCTCCATGGTGGCTTTCATGATCTTGTTCTTCTGGATGTGGAATCTCGACCGGCGGGTGTCCCGCATCGTCCGCGAGAGGGCGGCGGCATGAGCGGGGCTCTCGGCTACGTCGCGGCGGTCAACATCGTGATCTGGGCCGGAATCTTCGGCTATCTCGTCTACCTCGACCGCAAGGTCCGGGCCGCCTCCGGGCCCGGGCAGGAGAAACCCCGATGAAACGCGCGTACTGGGCCGGCGCCCTCCTCGTCATCGGCTTTCTCGCCCTCGGTCTGTCGACGTTCACCCGCTCGATGACGCCTTACGTCTCCTTCGCCGAGGCGAAGGCCGCGCCGCGTACTGTCCAGGTGATGGGCGCCCTCGAGAAGGGCACGTCGCGTTACGACACGGGCTCGAAAACTCTTTATTTCACGCTCCTCGACCCGAAGTCGCACGACTCGATCCCGGTTTCCTACACGGACGTGAAGCCGGCGAATTTCGAGGATGCCGTGTCCATCGTGGCGATCGGCCGTTACGAGAGCGGCGTCTTCGCCGCCGAGAAGCTTCTCGTCAAATGCCCGTCCAAGTACCAGGGCGAGGAAATCGAAAAACAGTACGGCGCCAAGAAGGCCTGAGGTCCCCCCATGAACAGTCTCCCCGGTCTTCTCGGCTTCGCGCCGGGCACGCTCGCGATATGGGCGGCCATGCTATTCGGAGTCACGTGCGCGCTCGCCTACCTGCGTTCCATGCGCACCCCCGCCCTATTACCATTCGCAGAAAATCTCTCTCCGAATCTTCTCTTCGCCCGGCGCCTCTACTACGCCTACGTTTTTTCGGTTCTCCTCGCGTCGTTCCTCCTCCTGACGCGGCTCCTCTCGCACGACTTCCGCATCTCGTACGTGGCGTCGTACTCGGGGCGCGACCTGCCCTTCTACTACCTCTTCTCGACGTTCTGGGCCGGGCAGGAAGGCTCGTTCCTGCTCTGGCTCTTCTGGGGCGCTCTCATCGGGCTGTTCGTCCTCAGGTCCGCCAGGGAGCAGGAAGCGCCCGTCATGGTGGTTTATCTCGCGACGTTCCTCGGAATCGTCGCGATTCTAGTCAAGCAGTCGCCGTTCCGGTTCCTCGCGCAGATCCCGCCGGACGGCCAGGGCCTGAACCCGCTCCTGCAGGACCCCTGGATGGTCATCCACCCACCGGTCATGTTCTCGGGGTTCGCGTCCCTCTCCGTGCCGTTCGCGTTCGCGATCGGCGCGCTGTGGATGAAGCGCTGGGACGGCTGGGTCGTCCGCGCGATGCCGTGGGCGCTCTTCACGTTCGTCACGCTCGGCACCGCGATCCTCATGGGCGGCTACTGGGCCTACAAGACGCTCGGCTGGGGCGGTTACTGGGGCTGGGATCCGGTCGAGAACACGTCGCTCGTGCCGTGGCTCGCGACCGTTGCGCTCGTGCACGGCATGGTCCTCCAGAAGATGCGTGCCAAGCACCGCAAGATCAACATCATCCTCGCGATCCTCGCCTTCTGCTGCATCCTCTACGGCACCTTCCTGACCCGCTCCGGAGTTCTCGCGGACTTCTCAGTCCACTCCTTCATCGATCTCGGGATCACGGGCTGGCTCGTCGGGATCATCCTCGTCTTTTTCGTCGGCGGCCTCGCCCTCCTCGCGTGGCGCTGGAAGGAGATCCCCGTCGTCTCCGACGTGGATGCGGCGACCGGCAAAGAAAAGGAAGAGCCGTTCCTGTCGCGGTCCGTCCTCTTCATCCTCTCCGTGACGCTCTTCTGCGCTTCGGGCCTCGTCATCCTGCTCGGGACTTCGGCTCCGATCCTGACGCGTGTCGTGGGCAAGCCCTCGCAGGTCGCGACGAGCTTCTACAACGTCACGCACCGCCCGATCGTGGGTCTCATGGCCCTGCTCCTCCTTCTCGTGCCGTACCTTTCCTGGCGCGGCGAGAGCGGGAAAGGCGTCCTCAGGAAGGCCCTCGTCCCCCTCATCGTGGGTCTCCTCGGCGTCGGGGTCTTCTTCGCGGCCGGCGTGCGCGGGGCGGGCGACCTTCTGATCCTCGCTCTTGCCGTGGCCGGCTTCGTCGCGAACGCCGAGACCGCGGTCCTCTTCGTGAGGCGCAAGGCCGTCAAGACCATGGGCGGGTATCTCGCGCACATCGGCATGTCGATCATGCTCGTGGGCATCCTCATCTCGGGCGTCTACGAGAAGAGGACGACCGTGAACCTCGTCAGGAACCAGCCCGTCACCGTCGGGAGCAACACGCTCACGTTCACGCGCACGGTGTTCGTCACCGACAGCGGCGTCGTGAAGCGCCCCGAGGAGCTCAACGCGATGGACCTCTCCGACCGCCGCGCCAAGCAGGCGATGGAGGTCGAGGTGTCGTCGCCCGGCCGAAGCGTCTGGAAGGCCTATCCGAAGCTCTACACGAACACGCGCACGAACCAGATGATGGCGAACCCCGACGTGAAGTCGTCACCGCTCATGGACCTTTACGTCTCCCCCCAGGCTTACGACCCGGGGCGGTCGGCGCGCATCGAAGGCACGACGTTCGCCCTGAAGAAGGGCGAGTCGAAGACCGTCGAGGGCCTGAAAGTGAAGTTTCTCGACTTTTCCGCCGACCGCTCGCAGGTCTCGTCGGCCCGGCCGCATGTCACGGTGACAGGCAATTTCCTCGTGACGACCGCCGAGGCTTCGGAAGAGAAGACCGCCCGACTCGTCATGTACTTCGGCGAAGCGACGGAATCCGCGACGGAGTCGCCGGAGACGACTCTTCCCGGAAAGGGCCGCCTGAAGCTCCTCAAAGTGTCGCCGAACGAAGGCATATGCGAGATCGAGCTTCTCGGCGTCGCGCCGGGGGGAGACCTCAAGCCCGCGACGGGTGAGACCTTGTCCGTAGACGTCACCACGAAGCCGCTCATCTCCCTCGTGTGGGGAGGCTTCTACGTTATGATGGCGGGCGGCCTCACGGCCCTCGTGCGCCGCGCCCGCGATTCGCGCCAGGCGGCAATCGCGTAGCCGAGCCGCGACGGGCGCCGGTGTTCCATCGGGAATTCGTAAAATCCGCTCATGGAGGTTGTCGTGCTCATTCGTAACACAACGCTCGCTCTCGCCGTTCTCACGGGCGCCGCCGCCGCGAACGCACAGACCACCGCGCCCACGAAGCCGAAGGCGATCGATCCCGCGAACTTCGACACGTCCGCCAAACCGTGCGAAGACTTCTACGCCTACGCGAACGGCAACTGGCTGAAGAGTCACACCATCCCCGCCGACCGCGCGCGCTACGGATCCTTCGAAGAGGTCTCGGACCGCAACCGCGAGGTCCTGAGGAAGATCCTCGAGGAGACCTCGGCGAAGAGCGACTGGCCGAAGGGATCGCTCGAGCAGAAGGTAGGTGACTTCTACGCCGCCGGGATGGACGAGGCCGCGATCGAGAGGGCGGGGACGAAGCCCCTCGCGCCGCTGTTCGCCGCGATCGACAAGCTCAAGGCGCCGGGCGATCTGCCCGCGGTGCTCGCGGAGCTCCACGCCCGAGGCCTCGAGGCCGGATTCAACTTCCGCGTCGCCCAGGACGCCCGGGAGAGCACGCGGTACATAGGCATCCTCAACCAGGGCGGCCTCGGCCTTCCCGACCGCGACTACTACACGAAGGACGATCCGAAGTCGAAGAACCTGCGCGAAGCCTACCGGACACACGTCGCAAAGATATTCGAGCTCTCGGGCGACTCTCCCGAGAAGGCGAAGGCTTCCGCGGACGTCGTGATGGCCCTCGAGACGAAGCTCGCGGAGCCCTCGCTCACGCGCGTCGAGAACCGCGATCCGCAGAAGACCTACAACAAGCGGACGCTCGCCGCGCTCGCCTCCGAGGCGCCGGGCTTCGACTTCGCGCGCTTTTTCACCGACCTCGGCGCGTCCTACTCCAGCGAGGTCAACGTCAGGCAGCCGCGCTTCTTCGTCGCGTTCGGAGAGCTGGCACGCACCGTTCCCGCGGAGTCCTGGCGGACATACCTGAGGTGGCACGTTCTGCGGCAGTCCGCGCCTTATCTCTCGAAGGCCTTCCAGGACGAAGCCTTCGCGTTCGACGAAAAGACGCTGATGGGCGTTCCGGAGCAGGAGCCCCGCTGGAGGCGCGTGCAGGCCGCGACGGACCAGGCGCTGGGCGAGGCCCTGGGGCCGCTCTACGTTGCACGTGCCTTCACCCCGCGCGCCAAGGAGCGGATGCGCGTCCTCGTCGAGAACCTGCGCGCCGCGCTCAAGGAGCGGATCGACGCCCTGGCATGGATGAGTGCCGAGACGAAGAAACAGGCCCAGAAGAAACTCGCCGCCTTCAACGTGAAGATCGGGTATCCCGACAAATGGCGCGACTACTCGTCCCTCTTGATTTCACGCGGGTCGTATCTCGAGAACGTGACGAACGCCCGCGTCTTCGAGACGAAGCGCAACCTCGCGAAGCTCGGCAAGCCCATCGACCGCACGGAGTGGGGCATGACGCCTCCCACGGTCAACGCTTACTACAACTCCTCGATGAACGAGATCGTCTTCCCGGCGGGGATCCTCCAGCCTCCTTTCTTCTCCGAGGACGCCGACGACGCCGTGAACTACGGCGGCATCGGCGTCGTCATCGGCCACGAGATGTCCCACGGATTCGACGACGCGGGCAGCCAGTACGACGCGGATGGGAACCTCAAGAACTGGTGGACGGCCGATGACCGGAAGGCCTACGACGCCCGCACGGCGCTCGTCGTGAAGCAGTTCGACGGCTACAGGCCGCTCGCCGACCAGGCCATCAACGGCAAGCTCACGCTCGGCGAGAACATCGGCGACCTCGGCGGCATCAAGATCGCCTACGCGGCGCTCCAGAAGGCGCTCGAGGGGAAGCCCCGCACGGCGATCGACGGTTTCACGCCCGAACAGCGTTTCTTCCTCTCGTTCGCGACGATCTGGCGGAACCAGTCGCGCGAGGAGGCGCTTCGCGTCCAGCTCAACACGAACCCGCACAGCCCCGGCAAGTGGCGCGCCATCGGCCCCACCTCGAACCTGCCCGAGTTCTACGACGCGTTCGGCTGCGCCGAGGGCACGCCGATGCGCCGCGCGGAGGCGGAACGGCCGAGCATCTGGTAGGCGTCAGGAGCCTCAGTCGATCTTAAGGCGTGTCGATGCGCCGCATCGCTCTCGTTCTCTCCCTCGTCCTCCTCCCCGCCACGGCCTGTCACCGTGTGCGGCGGGATCCGGTGATGGCGTGCCTGACGGGCGCCGTCGCGGCCGCCGAGTCGCGCGACGCCGACGGCGTCATGAGCCGTGTGGCCGAAGGCTTCCGCGATGCCGAGGGCGGCGGGAAGGCGGATTCAACCGCGCTCGTGCGTCGGACCCTCACCGCCTACGAGTCGCTCTCGCTCACGCTCTCGGACGTCGCGATCGAGCGCGGCCCGGCCGCGGCGCAGGCGAAGTTCAAGGTGCGGATGTCGGGCAGGCC
>CALAQS010000180.1 GCA_937888435.1 uncultured Acidobacteriota bacterium | reverse complement strand
TCCCGATGAACCCGGCGCCGCCCGTCACGAGGGCGTGGGTGCCCGCGAAGGACGGGGAGACACTCACGCGCCGATCTTATCCAGTCGCTCCGCGATCCGGCGCGCCGCGCGGTCCCACGTCCAGCGCGCCGCCATCTCGGCCGCGGCGCGGCGGCCCTTCCCGGCCGCCTCTTCCCGGTGCTCGAAGACGTGCCGGAAGAGATGCGCGAGATGCTCGGGGTCCGGGTCGGCCCAGCGGAAGCCCTCGTAGCAAGGGTTGGACGAGACGGCGGGGACGAGGCCTCGGATCCGCAGCGGGTAGGCGATGCCGTCGTGGACATACTCGCGGTGCGCCCCCCAGTCGGTCGCGATGGCCGGCAGGCCGCACGCCATCGCCTCCATGAGGGGCATGTCCCAGCCCTCTCCGCGGCTCGCCGAAACGTAGCCGTCGGCCGAGCGGTAGAGCATTCCCATCTCCGGATAGGAGTACTCCCGGTTGAGCAGGAAGGCGATGCGGCCTCCTGCTGGCCGAAGACCGAGCGCCCGCACCTCGGCCGTAACGTCCCGCTCGCGGTTGCGGTTCAGCACCTTGCAAACGAGGAGCACGGGCTCCGAGGCGCGGAAGGTCTGGTTGAAGACCGTCAGAAGAAGCGGCGGCGCCTTCCGCTCGTTCCACTCGAAATTCGCGAGAAAGACAAAGTCGCCATTCGGGTTCGGGACGCCGCGGATCGATGTGTTGAAGTGGTCCGCGTCCACGCCGAGGGGCATGACGTGCACCGGCTTCGCCACTCCCGAGTGAAGCATCCCGTCGCGATTGAACGACGACGGCACCCAAAGCTCGTCCATCGTGTTCGACTGCCGAACCCATTCCTGCGGAAAACCGTCCACCTCCAGCACCGTGTAGCCGATCCGGTACCGCCCCCGATTCTTCCGGAAGACATCCCCCTGCGCGTGCACGACCGACACGGGAGGCCTCCGCCCCGGCCGGCGCCGGGCGATGGCGTCGAGCCGGTGGTCGCGCAGCCCTTCGGGCTCGGGCACGGGGAAGGCGGTGCCGGGCCCGTAGACGTATTCATAGCTCGTCCAGACCCCCCCCTCGTCGAGGGCCCGAAGCAGGCAGCGCATGCTCATCGCGTAGCCGGTCGGGAAGTTCAGGATCGTCTGCCAGTGGAGGGCGCGCGTGTAGCGCGCTGCGAGGACCGTCTTCCAGCGTCTGCGGAAAACGGCGCGGCTCGCCTGGAAGAGCCTCGAGAAGGTCGCGGGCGCGTCATCGGTGGAGCCGTGCTCGCGGTGGACGAGCGTCACGGCGCCACAGACGACCGTCCGGAATCCCTTCACTCCCGCTCGCAGGCAGAAATCCGTGTCCTCGAAGTACGACTCGTACTCCTCCGAAAGACCGCCGACGGCGTCGAGGACCTCGCGCTTCAGGTACGCGCACGCAAAGACGATCCCCTCCACGTCGCGCGTTGCGGCGTACTGGTTCACGTCCTTCTCCTGCGACCCGATCTGCTGCCCCCAGAGCGTGTCGGGAAGGATGTACGTACCCGCATGGGCGAGCCGCCCGTCCGGAAAGGCCAGCCGGCAGCCGACGACGCCGACGTCCGGCGCCGCGTGCGCCGCGCGCCGCATCTCGTCCAGCCAGCCATCTTGCGTGATTTCGATGTCGTTGTTCAGGAGGACGACGTCGCTCTTCGGGTCGGCTGCGGCGATCCCGGCGTTGTTCCCCCGGACGAAGCCGAGGTTCCCGGGAAGCGTCAGGACGCGGACCCAGTCGTAGCGTCTCAACCGCGACGGCGTCTCGTCGGTCGAGCCGTTGTCCACCGCGAGGACGGTGACGCCGGAACGGTCTGTCTTTTCGTGAAGCGTCGCGAGGCACCGCTCCGTCAGATCCCAGTGGTTCCAGCAGAGGATGACAATCGTGACCGGACGCGGCATTGCCGTCAGTCGCTTTCCGGCGGCGCCGTCCGGGCCCAGAGGCCGCGGAGATCGGGCTCCACGGTCGCCGGCGTCAAGAGCGGGCCGTCCTGGCCCAGGTTGACGAACGTCTCCGTCGGACGGCGCATCTCCGGAGGATTCGGCGCGCTCTCGAGGTCATCGACGTATTCCGGCGGAAGCACTGCCGCGAGGGCATTCAGCCGCTCGTGGAGACGCCGGTTCGCGGCTTCGAGCGCTTCCGCCCGGGCCTTCCAGTACCGGGCTCCCTTTTCTCTCTCCATCGTCACCAGCGGCGGCCGAAGAGGCCGCGCAGCCATTGAAGCGCTTTCCAGCTCGCCGAGCCGTGCAGGTTCCTGACATACGTTTCGCGCTCGTTCAGGCGTTCCCGCACGGCGGCCAGGTCCAGCTTCGAGAGCGTCAGCTCCTGCCGGAGCCGCCGGATCTCTGCTTCGGCGTTCCTCCGCGCGCCGCGGGCGAGGTCCCGCTCTGCGATTGCCTCCTGAAGGCGCACTTCGAGCTCGGCCAGGTCGGTCTCGGGGCTCCGCGCCTCGTCCACGATCTTCACAGTCTACCGTTCTGCGCGACGTCCGCAGCCTTCCGGCGGTTAGACTTCCCGCACCCGATGGACGCCGGCACGCCCGTCTACGACTCTTCCCGCCGCGGGCTT
>CALAQS010000179.1 GCA_937888435.1 uncultured Acidobacteriota bacterium | reverse complement strand
GACACGTTCCGGACTGATGGGCGCGCCGTCGTCTTACGACTCTCGCCCCGCGGGAATCTTTAGCATGCGACGCATGCAGGTGTGCGGAGCGCATGCGCCGAGGCTTCAGTAACGCGGGCCTTCGCGCCAGTTGTGGGGGCGCAATGGGAATTGCAGAGCCCTCTGTCGCGTACGGACCAGCGCCTTGCCACCGAGAACGGTGTCCGTCGGCGCACAAGTCGACGATGTTGTCCCCAGGAGTGGACGGCTCTTCAGGGTTACGGGGTGGAAACTAGGGGCGAGACCCTAGCCTGTACGCGCCGTAGCCCCCGGCAATTCCCATTGCGCCCCTACAGGGCAGGATTCAGACGAAAACCCAGGGCATAACCCTGGTTTCTATGCGCTACAGCCCCCCGGCAATTCCCATTGCGCCCCTACACCTAACGATATCGCGCTTGGCGGCGAGCGTAGCGAGTCTGGGGGTTACGGCCTGCTCGTCGGCGGAGGGAGCAACTCGAGGACGGAAAGCGTGAAGAGTGCGACTCCCGTGCGGATGGTGGGCTCTCTGTCGGGCGCAAACGTCGAGGTATGCAGACCAGGAGGGAGCTTTCCTTCAGCCTTCGCCTTGGCGAACATACCGGGCTCCGATGCGCCGAGAAGGAGCTGCACCGAGGGGACTCCAGCGACGTGGCCGAAGGCGCCGAAGTCCTCGGAGCCGCTCTTCGGTTCGTCAGGAGCCACGCTGGCATCCCCAAGGGAGCGGCGGAGGGAGGACGCGAGCCGCGCCGTCAAAGCCGGGTCGTTGAGAACGACCTCCGAGGCCTCCTTCGGGTCCACGAAAACCGTGGGCTCACGCGGGGCCCCGGCGGCCGCCGCCTCCGCCTTCGCGATGCGTTCGATCGACGCCAGGAGCTTCTTCTGCACCTCGGGTTTGAACGAGCGGACGGTCAACTGGAGCTTCGCCTCATTGGGAATGATGTTGCGCTTAGTCCCGGCGTGGAACGTGCCCACGGTGACGACCGCCGGGTCGAATGGGTTGACCTCGCGGGCGACGATCGTCTGGAGAGTTACCACGGCACGCGCTGCCATCACCACCGGATCGATCGTCTGGTGGGGAAAAGCTCCGTGGCCGCCACGGCCGTAGAACGTGATGTCCACCGCGTTGGACGCCGCGAACGCAGGGCCGGCGACGACACCGATCTGACCCGCGGGCAGGGAGTTAGTGTCGTGCATCCCGAGGACGAAGTCCGGCTTCGGGAAGCGCGTCAGGACGCCCTCCTTGATCATCATCTCGGCGCCCTGCAGCACTTCCTCCGCGGGCTGGCCGACGAAAACGAGCGTGCCGGCCCAGCGATCCCGGCCGCGAGCGAGGAGAGTGGCCGCACCCACCCAGGACGTCATGTGAATGTCGTGGCCGCAGGCGTGCATCACGGAGACGGTATCGCCGGCATCGTTCTTCGTCGAAACGGTGCTGGCGTATGGAAGCCCGGTCTGCTCCTTGATGGGAAGAGCGTCCATGTCGGTGCGCACGAGAACGGTCGGCCCGGGACCGTTGCGAAGCACGCCGACGATGCCGTACCCGCCCACGTGCTCTGTCACCTCAAAGCCGAGCGCCCTGAGGCGCGCTGTGAGTTTGGCCGAGGTCTTCTCCTCGTGAAGCGAGAGCTCGGGGGTCTGATGAAGGTCGATGTAGAACTTGTCGAGATCAGGATAGAGCGAATCGAGCGGAGCAAGGGCGGGAGGCTTAGTGCCCTGCGTCATCGGTTGTGCGGAAAGCGACAGAGAGAAGACCAGCGCGGGAACGGTCAGCCATCTCATGGATTCCTCCGTAGTCTGGGGCCAGCCTATAGCGGGCGATCTGTTACCTGCAAGGACATCGTGATTCCTGGCTTAGGCAAGGCTCAACGTGTCTCGTCCAGGAACAACTGAACTTCCCGAAACAGCTGCGTCCTATTCCGCTCCATCATGACCGTATGTGTAGGGGTGCAATGGAAATTGCGGCCCGTCCTGGCGCTCGGTCCAGCGTTTCAGACTGGCTCTTCCGCTCGGCGCACACACATCGGCCCATTCCAGGCGCCTTCGCTGATTTTCGAGACCACCCTTGAGGCGGCCCTTCGCACCAGCGCTGGCAGCATCCGCCGTGGACGGCAAGAGAGGGTTAGGCCGCCGCAAGCTCCTCATCCCGCGACGGTTAGGACGAGCCGGTTCGCCCGCCGCCGCCCGACCTCCAGAGGCCGGTAGTCTCGGACCACCGCGCGCTGAGCCATTACTCCGGGGACACCTTCCTGGAAAAGGCCGAAAACTCGAATCTAAATCGCCATCCGGGCAGAATAGCTACGGGCCGGGATTGAGGAAGGAACCGAAGGCGTGACTCTGGTCTCTACGCGCCACAGCGCTCCGCAGTTCCCATTGCACCCCTACAGCCCCGGCAATTCCCATTGCACCCCTACACCCGGCCGCTTCAGAGGGACATTTTTCAACCGCCGCTTACTTCGACTCGCGTCATGACGGCCTCCTTGCCGACTTGGTTTCCGGGAGAAGCTCGGGGAGACGGCGCCGGATCTCGTCCCGCACCTCACGGAAACACGCGAGCTTCTCCTCCTCCGTCCCGCCTCCGGCCGTCGGATCCCGCAGCGGCCAATGGATAT
>CALAQS010000178.1 GCA_937888435.1 uncultured Acidobacteriota bacterium | reverse complement strand
GATCGTGACGATGAGGAGGGGCGGAAACGAGAGGAGTGAGTAGAAGGAGAGGGCGGCACCCAGTCGAAGTGCGTTGTCGTCCCTCCAGCCCCGAGCGGCGGCGGCGAGCAGCCCCAGCGCCTCTCGGGCAGCGCGCGGACAGGCGAGTGCGTGGTCCCGAATCCGCCTTGATCCGCGCGGAATCCGCGACTTCCTGTGTCGTGGGATTTCGGCTTTCATTTCTTCGACGACCCGGCGTTAGTGGGGTGGGAAAGCGCGGAGTCGAAGCCCGGATCGGGGGCGAAACCCAGCCGGCCGCCGAGCGCCCAGAACACATGGAGTGCGCCGAGAAGAGCGAATACGAGGGCGAGAGAAGACGCGATAGCGAGTTGCGGGGATGTGGCCTCTCCCATTTGCGCCACCTAACGATATCGTTTCAATGAAGACGAAGAAAGGGCTGTCCTCGCCGACGGGACCACCGCGCTCTGAGCCATCCACTCGGGGGCCTAGGCCGCCCGAACGCCCTTTCGGAGGACGTAGACGGTGCGGTTCGCCCGCCGCCGTCCGGTCTCCAGCGCTCGGTAGTCCCGGACCACCGCGCTCTGAGCCATCCCCCCGGGGAGCCTTCAGGAAAAAGGTCGATTACTCGAACCTAAGTCGGCGTCCGGACAGAATTCCCGCCTGCGGGCTGGGATTGAGAAGGAAACCGAGGGCGTGACTCTGGTTTCTACGCGGCACAGACCCCCGGCAATTCCCATTGCGCCCCTACACCCTGCCGGTAGCATCCCACGCCGAAGGTCATTTGAGCCCCTCGACGAGGAAGAGCTGACTGAGCACGCGCTTGTAGTTGAAGGCGACACGTTTCGCGTCCCGGGTGATCTCGAAATTGGTGATGCCGCGGATCCCGGCTGGGTCGGCGGGGACGAAGACGTTCCAGGGCTCCCGGCGGCCGGTGATGACGTCCACGCGGACGATCTGCGTGGGGACGGTCCCGCGCTCGAAGACGTACAATCCCTTCCCGTCCTCGGTCCAGGCCTGGAGAACTTCCTTGGGGAGAATCCCCTTCAATGGGGTCCTTTCTCCGCCGCCCACCGGGAAGATCCAGAAGGTGACTTCGGATGTCTTGGTGTCAGTCGCGTAGAGGGCCATCCGGGTCCCGTCCGGCGACAGTGGGCGCTGCCCGGTGAAGCAGGTGAAGTTCTCCGGCGCGGCGGGCCGGATGCTCACTTGCTCCAGGTCGCAGATGACCATCTGCGAGACTCCGTTGGGAAGGACCTTGTCCAGAAGAATTCTGCGCCCGTCGGGGAAGAACCATCCTGCGCCGCCCGTGCCCGGCCCGGTGTCCAGGTTCCGGGTCGACCCGGCCCCGGTGGGGATGAGCTGATACTGCCCATCCGGACGCAGTCCCAGCACCGTCCGCGCATCGGGAGAAATGTCGCAGCCGGTGCCGCTCCCCAGCCGGACAGGGGCCGGCTCACCGGCCCTGCGGAGGTAAATGCCGTCGAGGCTGGCTCCCCCGGTGTTCGATTCCGTGAAGAGCAGAGTCCGGCCATCCCGGGAGAAACCGGCCGCGTAGGTGGAGTTCAGCCAGCTCAAGTTCCTCGGAAAGACAGAATCCTCCCCGGCGGTCTCCACCTGATCCTCTACTCGCTGGAGGCTGACCAGAAGGCGGCCGTCCTCGTCCACACCCTGCAACTCGAAGCTCCCCGCCCCGCGCCAGAGGGTTTTCCTGGAACCCGAGAGGGCAATCTTCGAGAGGGTCGTCTGGTCCCCCTCCTGTTCCGCGAGCCAGATCTCCCGGCCGAAGGGCCCCCAGATGGCGCTGTCCACTTGCGGGCCGCGGGCCAGTGTTTCCACTCTCCCGTCCATGCCCAGGATCTGCAGATGGACTGGAGCTCCAGGAGCAATAGTGTGCTCGAGGAAGAGCAGATGCCTCCCGTCCGGAGACACCCGGAGGTTGGTCAATCGGCCGGCGCTCTGGTACGCCACTTTCCCAAAGGGAAAGTCGATTTGGGTCGTTTGGGTCGTAGTGGCGTTCGCATTGCTGAAGCGCTCCACTGCGTAGGTCTGCCCATCTGGAGCCCAGTCAGCCATGATTACCCGTTCCGCGATCTCCCGCAGCCCCGTGCCCGCCTGGGTGGTCTGGGCCAGGGTGCCCTGGTTCCCCTCGGCCCAGATCCGGGCGTTCCTGAGGACCAGGAGATCGTTCCCGGCGGAGACGCTCAGCAGGTGGGTCCCGGGCGGGCCGAGTTGGATGGGCTCCGCTGCACCCTTGGACAGGCTATAGAGGCTGGAGGGCTGGCCGTTCACCTGGGCGCTGTAGAGGATGGTCTGCCCGTGGTTGGCGAAGGCCGCGCGATCAAGCGTCCCCCGGAAGAAGGTCAGGCGCTTGAAGGAAGGGGGTGGCGAGGAAACGCGCTGGTACACCAATCCCGTCAAGACCGCCGCCAGAATCAGGATCACGGCCAGTGCGGCCCAGAGCAATATTGTCCGGCGGTTCCGCGGCGCCGTGACTGGTGAGACGCCGTCCGTGATGTTTCCCAGGGCGAACGCCAGGTCATGTGCATCGCGAAAACGGTGAGCCGGCTCCTTCTCCAGGCAATGGCTCACGATCTGCTGGAGCCCGGGAGGAATGGGCTTGCTCGCGCCTTCCATCTCCGGAGGGTCGTCGCGCAGGATCGCGGCGAGCGTGTCGCCCGCGCTGTCGCGGGCGAAGGCGCGTCGGGCCGTGAGCATCTCGTAAAGCACAACGCCGAAACTGAAGATGTCGCTACGCGCGTCGACCGATTCTCCGCGCACTTGCTCAGGGCTCATGTAGCCGAGCGTGCCGAGGATCATCCCGTTTTCGGTCTTGTGGCCTGGGCTGGGCGCCGCGGTCGGCGCGTACGAGTCCGAACGCGCGCCCGTCG
>CALAQS010000177.1 GCA_937888435.1 uncultured Acidobacteriota bacterium | reverse complement strand
AGCCGAGCCAAGTCGTGGACGAGCAGGACGCTCGCCCGTCCGGTCCTGACGGCCTCGATGGCAGCCGCGAGTCCCGGACGCTTGCCCTCGTCCTTCGCGCCGCTGATGCCGGCGTCCTCGCAGATGCCCACGAGGTCGAGGCCGTTCGCTGCCGCGTAGAAGGCCAGGGCGCTTCGCTGCTCTTCAAGGGACGCGCCCTCCGACACCTGTTTGCCGGTCGAGACCCTGACGTAGCCGATTGCCGTGACTTTGCGAGGGGATCTGATGGCGTTTCTCATGCTCAGAAGGTAGGCCCCGAGTACCTTTCTGTCAAGAGTGGGTCCCCTCCGATGACGAGTTTCTTTTCTCCTCGATGGCATGGCTCTTTCCTCGAGGTCGAGTATGGCCGCGCTTACCGACGCACCCTCGGCACTTCGAACGTCAGGTCGATCGGCGGCAGCATGGCCGGCGACTCGACGGCCTCGACCTTGCCCGATACGGGCTCGACGATCTCGGGGATGCCAGCGTCTGGACTCGCAAGCTCGATGCCCTCCTGGACGCGCTCAACCTCGAGGGCGGGCCGCGTAGACCGTGACTGCAAGAATGCAAACGAAACGTGGACCTCCTGGATGGAGCTGCGCGGCGCCGTCATCTCTTCCACTCTGAGATGAATGTCGGCTTCCGCCTTCGCACCCGCATTCGCGCCCTTGAGGTCGTTCCGCTCCTCTTGGAGCGCCGTGCGCCGACGGATGCCGCGCGTGATCCTGTCGAGTGCTTCGTCACGCGACTCGGCCTCGACGCGCTCACGCTCCGCGATGGCCGCGACGAAGGCGGGGGTGAGGTGGTGACCGTTTTTCTTGTGCCGCTCGATCACGTGCCGGTCGAGAGACACCTGCCTCGCTATGGCCCGAATAGGCACTCCAGCGTCGAGTAGGGACGCAACTTTCGCGGCCTTCGACGGCCTACACGCGGTGCATGTTCGCGGCACGATCAGGCACCCTCGACCGGTCTTGGTTCCACTTGGTTCCAGTGTTCCACTGGAACCCTAAGAGTCCACGTAATACGCATACACCCCTCTTCTCTCTCACATATGCGCGGACCTAATGGAACTACTAGAACTACTGGAACCGTGCTGGAACCATCGGAACCGGAGGCGACATACCTCCATTGGCGCTTCCCCTTCTCGGTTGAAGAGGGTTTGACGACCCAAACGTATTTCCGATCCCACCTGCGGCGCTTCAGAATCGAGACAATGCGTCGTTGTTCTACGAGTCCCCGCCGCTCAAGAGGGATCTGGAGCACCTTCATAATCTCGTCAAGCGTCACATGTGGCCGATCCCGCAGGAGCGGTCCCCAGTCGTCTACCACCTGATCCAGATAGACGCCGACCGGGTTCTCCCAGGGGTCAATCGTCATGCGGTCCTCCTGTTCGGCCTGGGCCGCTCTCTCGTCTTCCAGCCACCAGATCTCCCCGGAGCGATATGCAACGACGGCCTCTGCCCAAAGCTGATCCCGTGTTTCGGTGAGCGCAGGAATGTCGATTCGGTTGTCGGCACACCTGACCGGCCAGAAACGGCGGTTACCTGTCTCGTCGCGCAAGTAGTCGGTGTGGTTGACAGTCCCCGCAAAAACGCACTGCCGGTCATACCTCATCGGCACGTGCCCGTAGGGAGGGCGGAAACGATCAGACGTAATAGTCAGGAACGCCTTGATTCTCCCGACCTCATGTCGACTCATCGCGTCGAGTTCGGCAAGTTCGATGATCCAGACGCCTTGCACGCCCTGGTTGGAGTCTTTCGTGTCAAGGCTGGCGACCTGATCCGTGAACCATTCGCCGCCGAGCACAGAGAAGGCGGTCGATTTCTTGATGCCCGTCATTCCCTCGAGAATCAGGACGTGGTCTGCCTTGCAACCGGGCTGGTAGATTCGTGCGACCGCCGAGATCATCCAAGCGCGGGCAACGGATCGGATGTAGTTCGCAGATCCTGTCGTCGACGTTGCGCCCGTGAAATCCTCGAGCCAGCTGGAGAGGCGCTCGACGCCGTCCCATGAAAGCGAGTCAAGATATTTTCTGACCGGATGATGGGGATTCCGATCCGCCACGGCTTCCGCGCCGAGACCCGCCGTGTTGGGCGACACCATCAGCCGAT
Source organism: uncultured Acidobacteriota bacterium (assembly GCA_937888435.1). Classification (GTDB taxonomy): domain Bacteria; phylum Acidobacteriota; class Thermoanaerobaculia; order UBA5066; family UBA5066; genus Fen-183. The sequence continues at coordinate 2,230 of CALAQS010000177.1, read as the reverse complement.
AACTCTCGGCCAGCCATCCGGCGATATAGGTTAGGTCGGCGTCACGCATCGGACGCGGGAGCCACTGCCCGTTGGCCGGTTCGTGCGGCGGTCGTTTTACGAACTCGACGATCTGGGAAAACGTGTTCAGCGAAAGACACCCGGCCCATCGCTTATCGTTCGCAAGAATTGCCGTCACATTCACGATGTGGTTTTGAAGAGCGGTGGCTTTACCTTTTGAGGCCGGTTTCCAGACGAGCCCGTCGCGCCAGCTGGAGAGGACGAGATCGCCAGGTGCGCGTCGCTCCGGTGCGGGATCTCGCTCGACGATGTACCCGTCCTCCGCGTCGGCCTCGCCCGCGTCTTCGATCTTGTGGAGTAGGTCTTTCTCCGTCCAGGGTGGCTCACACCTTCCGTTGTATTCGCGCAAGAGGTCGAGCGCCGTGTCGGAGTCGAGCAAGAACCCTTTGACGAGTGTCAGGGCGACAGCGAACGTCGCGTCATGCCCGCCATGCTCGCTGATTGCGGGCGGCATCTTCGCCACGTAGGCCCTCGCCCTTTCGACGAGCTTTCCGTGATCCTCCGTCCTTCGCGGGCGCGTGGAGAGCGGTGCGGGGCGCGGCGGGTCCAGCCTTGCGACGAGCGCGTCGAGGGCCACCTGGCAGTCCGCAATCTCCAGCGGCGTGCCGTACAGATGATTACCCGTCGTCGCGAAGAACCTGCCGGAGTCGTAGACCTCGACGCCCGTCTCTCCGCCACCGGGACAAGCCACCTTGCGATTGATGCCGCGATGGCCGTTGAGTGAGCCGCCCCCGATGATGTGGAGGCCTTCGCCCGACGGGGAGATTTCCGTGTACGTGGAGAAATCCTTGACGATGGCTTTCGCCGTTTCGGTCACGACCCCGTTCACGACCTGGTTGTCTAGGTCTGCGCCGAAGTAGGGAGGCGCGAACATGAACCCGATGCCGCACGTACCGTGCTGGCCAACGTTCGCGAGCGCCACGTCGTACGGGCCCCACGTCTCAGGATCGGTGCTCGAGGCGCATCGCGGATCTGACTGGTGGATCGGAATTTTTCGCGGCTTCGGTTCGTCAGGGATGGCCTTCCAGCGGACCCATTGCGGAAGCTCGCGAAGCTCGGCGGGGATCGTGGCCGCGCTCACGCCGGCACCGTCGTTGACGCCGTGCACGTCGCCGCGGTATCGTCGGAGCGTTCGGGGCCTTGGGTCGTGGTTTCGGTGGCCAGCGGTAACAACGCCGGCTTTTCCTTTCCAGGCGGTGCGCGCCTCTTCACGACAGCGGTGCCGGGTACGACCTCGTTCTCGACCTGAAAGCGGATGCAGTCGAGGAGTCGCACACGCACCGCTCCGGCGTGCCCGTGACCGGTACGGCGCTCGCCTTCCAGCTTGATGTGCCCGAGGCGCCCGTCGCCGATGTACCTGTAGGTCGTGGCCGTCGAGACGCCGAGGAGCCGGCCAGCCTCCTCGACCTCGCGGCCGCGGAGAACGTCTTCAATCGCGATACCCGCGAGAAGCTGCTCGACGCGTTCGGCGACGGTCACGGGCGCTGCTCCTGCGCGATGCGCTCGATGACGGCGCTGAGGTGTTCAGCCTCTTGGGGTGTCGCCTGAACGAGGCCGCGCTCGAGGAGTGAGATCCTCGTCGTCGTCGAGCCTGCGGCGGCGGCAACATCACTTTGCAAGAGGCCGGCTGCGACGCGCGCAACCTTGATCGGAGTGACGGGCCAGCGGTGAGAACGACAGGATGGGGCGGCGCTGCTCATGGAAACACACTCCTCGGTCGTGTTTCCTGGCCGGCCCCAGAGTTTCCCTAGATCATCGCGATCTCGTCGTCTCTGCTCGGATCTCTTCCGCCGGTGGGCCGCTGCTTTGCCGTCCGGGTCCTTCGAGGAATCGAAGTCGGTCTGGAGGCTGCGGCTTGTTCCGCGAGGAATGTAGGCGCAGTGCATCGAAAATGCAAACGCAACTTTTCGACACCGGGGGGTCTTTTCTCAATTGAGACGCGTCTCAACTTCGTTGACGCTTCGTTGACGGAGCCCGAAAAAGGCGAAAAACGGCGACGAGCACCGATGAAGTCTGAGAATCCGCGACCTCGTGCAGAGGCCCTGTTTGCAGGGGTTTTGTGCAAGTCTGACGACTTCTGATGAATCCTGACGAATAGCGCGAAAGTAAGGATGCATTCTCGCCTACAATCGGTCTGCAACATCATGTCGGGACGCACGGCCATCGTGGC
>CALAQS010000176.1 GCA_937888435.1 uncultured Acidobacteriota bacterium | reverse complement strand
CGCGGCGAGGGCCGTCCCGATCGCTGCGAGCGTGAACGTCCGGCGGGTCTCCATCAGCCCCTATCCGTCGAGAAGGAGACTCTTCTTTCGGGAAGATATTTCGTGCCGGCGAGCATGTGCTCATTTTACGTGATCGAGTTTTCTCGCCTCGGCCGACGCCGCCGCGCCACTCGTTCCGGCGGGCCCTCGCGCGACCATCGCGCGGCTGCCCGCCGCTTCAGAACGAGACGATCCGCCGGAAAACCAGTTCGTGCGCGACGAGGTAGCCGAAGACGCCGTGTCCGGCCGCGTGGAAATGGTCGTTTCCAGAAAGCTCGCTGAGGGGATAGAAGGCTTCGCGAAGGACATCGAACGCCGGTACGAGATCAAGGAGCTCGATTCCGCGTTTCTCGCAAAGCTCGCGGTAGAAGTTGCGCTGTTCGCCGAGGTCCTCGCGACTGCCGAGCGGATAGAAGCAGAGAACCAGCCGTCGGGGCGCAAGGCGCTCTTTCAACAGCTCGAGCGGGCGCCCGTAAAGCTCGAGCGCCTCCCGGCGGAGCTCCGGCTCCGAGGCCAGTGTTCCGAGAGACGCTTCAATCTCGAGACGGCCCTCGGGCGAGGCGGTTGCCAGCCCTCGCTTTTGGCATGCTCGGAAAAGCGCAGCCGCCGGACTCTTTTGGAGCTTCGCTTCCGCCGGCAAGAGGAGGTACTCAGGGTCGATGTCCGCCGGGGGGATCCCGCCGTCCGTCCCAGGCGGGCGGTTCAACCAGGCATCCAGCGTGCTGGAAGCGGGAGGCATCATGAGGAGAACGGTATCAACGTCCCACGTCCTCGCCACGGTTGGTACTTCGTAAACCGGCCACACGCCCAAGGGTGCCGAACTGCCGTGTACCTTTGCCAATACCTCGTAGGATATCGGGCGGCCCTCGAGAGCCGCGCGCGTATTCAGCGTCAGTTCGAGCCGCTTGGGGAACGTCAGGGCACGTGGATAGCCGCCAAACTCCTCGACTTCCTTGTCGGTGCCGTAAAAGACGTGGGAATCCCCCACGACCAGGAGCCGGAACACTCCGGCGGGCTTCCGCTTCGGGTAGGAGTCGTCGTCCGGCTCGCCCGGCCACTCCTTCAGCGCGTCGCGGCGAGCCCCCTGGTCGAGGTCGCGGACGGAGAGGACTCTGCGCAGAGCAGGCGACGTCACGAACAGCGTTCGCTCGACCCGCGGATCGGCTGCGAGGCCGACGGGCGGGTTGCCGGGAACCTCGAGATAGGGCTTCGCAGACGTCCAACCTGGAAGGTCCTGACCCCAGGCGGAGATCAGGGACACCGGCTCGCCGGTGAGCGCCCGTATGAGCGGCGGGTCGGCCGCGGCCCGCAGTCCGTAGAGGACGCCGCCTGCCGAGGCCATCGCCACGAGGCGGCCTGGAGTCCCCGCAACGGCCAGGTCGGACGAGCCTTTTCCGGGGACCGCGAGTCGGAAGACGTCGGTCCCGTCTCGATCCGCCAGATAGAGCGCTGCGTCGTGGAAGGCGAGCGCGCCCGGGTGGGGCACGCGCGGATCCCCCTCGAACAGCACGCGCGCCAGGCCCGAGGCGACGTCGACGCGCACGAGACGACCCGGTCCCGGCTGCGAGAGGAAGACCTCTTTTTCCGAGGCCGCGAGGGCCCAGACGTCCTTGAAGGGGGCGGTACCGGCCGCGCGAAGGGCTCGTACGGCCCCGCTCTCGAGATCCACGAGGCGCAGTAGGCCCGAGCCCGCATCCCACACGACGAGTCGCCGGGGGCTGATGAACTGCACGTGAGTGGGCCGATCAAAGGTCGCGCTCGAGAGAGCGCCGTCCGCAGATCCCGGCTGGCCGGTCCCCGCCAGGGTCACGACCCGGTTCGCTTCATCGAGCTTGACGCCCCGCAGTCGGTGTCCCCCGCGATCCGCGATCACGAGGAGTTTTCCGCTCGGGCTTGCCGCGAGACCTGCGGGCTCCTGGAAACGGGCCTCCGCGAAGGGTCCGTCCGTCGTCCCCTCGTCCCCCGAGCCGGCGACGAGGGCCAGCCTGTGGTAGAGCGGCCGGAGCGTCCGGGGAGCATCCGGATGCACGACGGACTTCCCGACCGTCACGAGAACGGCGCCGGCGATCAGCCCGACGACCACCGACCACGGCTGGGCCCATCCCCGGCGCGGCATCAGCGGACCTCGAAGACTTTAAAGAGCTTGGCCATCTGTGCTCTCTCCGGCACGGCTCCCTCCTTGAGACCCTCGAGCAAAGCCTCCCGGGAAAACTCGAGGTGGGCGACTTTCTCGAGCGTGTCCCATCGCGGCACCCCATACCGGTCGCGCTCTCGCACGAAGACGACGTCCATTTTCACGAGGTCGACTCCGGCTCTCACCTTCTCGGCAGCCAGCCTCCGGGCCGCCCGAGCCAGCAAAACACGTTTGTCCGGGTCGGTCAGCGCGCCGCGGGCCTCCTGCGCGTTCCAGAATACGTGCACATACCCTTCCTTGTTCGTCACGATCACGTTCTTGTCGAACCACGCCGCCGGGAATGCCGGAGCCGAAGCGGTCGCCGTCATCACTGGCGTCACCTTTGCCGATGGGGTTGCCGGAGGAGCGGCCGCCACCGCGGTGGCGAACAGCGTGGAGAAAACGAGGGCGGTGAAACAGCAGCTCATCATGGCGCCTCCGGAAGACCGAGAAGAATCCGGGAGTACCTCACAACCGAAGGGACGGGGTAGAAAAAGAGAAGCCATCCGTACGCGACGAAGACGTCCGTCACGACGATGCCGAGGAGATGAGTGCCCCGGTGTGGCGCGATCCGCCGGCTGAAGGCCGAGCGCTCCCAAAGGCCGTGCACGGCAAGGCCGGCGCCGTGGTACAGCCCCCAGAGGCCGAAGTGCCACGCGGGCCCGTGCCAAAGGCCGCAGATAAACATCGTCACGGCGAGGTTCAGCGCCTTGCGCGGCGTGCTCGTGTGTCCGCCGCCGAGGGGTACGTACACATAGTCGCGGATCCACGAGGAGAGCGACATGTGCCAGCGCCGCCAGAACTCCGAGATGTTGCGCGCTGCGTAAGGAAACCGGAAGTTGGGCGGTAGCTCGAGACCGATGAGCCGCCCGAGACCGATGGCGATGTCGCTGTACCCGGAGAAGTCGAAGAGAATCCGAACCGACAGCAGGAAAATCATGGTCGCTACCGTCGCGCGGTTCGGCGAGGGGTACCGTTCGAGCAACTCCACGAAAGCCGCCGCGGCGTCGGCGACCACGAGCTTCTTGAAGAAGCCCAACAGGACCTGAGCCGCACCCGAAAGCGATCGCTCCAGGGAGGGTCGCGAAAGTCCGTCCTCCACCTGCGCGAGGAAAGGCTGGAAGCGCTTGATGGGTCCCGAGACGATGGAGGGGAAGAAGATCGTAAAGAAGGCGAATTTCAGCGGGTTTCGAATGGGCGACGAGCCGCGGTGCACGTCGGTCAGGTAGTGCACGAACTCGAACGTGAAGAACGAGATCGCCAGAGGCAGCGCCGGGCCGGCCGAGCGCGGCGACCATGCCGCGAGCGCCGGGCTGTTTTTCACGGTGGCGAGAGATCCGAGCAGCAACTCGCGGTACTTGTAGAAAACGAGGCCGAGGACAGGAACGAGAAGGCCGGCGGCGAAGGCAAGCGAGCGGACCCGCGTGCCCGAGGGCAACCGCGGAAGCGTCAGCCCGACGACGTACGTGACGACCCCCATGACGATGATGGGGCGGACGCCAGCAAGACCCGCAAAGTGGTAGTGGAAGACGGCACTCGCCGCAAGGACGTAGAGAAACCGCAGGCGCGCGGTGGGCACGAGATGGAACACGACGTAGAAAGTCGCGAAGAAGACCAGGAACCAGGCCGTGTTGAAGATCATGAAGCGTCGCCTGGCTTCCCGGAACCCATCTCAGAAGTCGACGTAGAGGAATTTCGAGGAAGACAGGTCGCCCGCGAAAAGAAGTACCGCGAAAAACACGACGAAGAGCAGGGCCCCGAGGAGGACGCCTCGCAACGGGAGGCGAGCTCTCAAGCGTGGCTCCCGAGACGCCGGTCAATCTCTTCCGCGAGCCGGAGGTTGCCTTCGGGCGTCATGTGGCAGTGGTCGAGAAAGAGCTCCTCCCCGAACGCCGCTGATAAGTCGACGAACGAGCCGGAGGCTCCCGGCCCGACGATCGTCCGGAGGAGGTTCGCGTTCGCGGCCGCCAGCTCCGGTCCCCCTTTTGCCATGAACGACGGGTTCTGCGGCGAGAAAACGACGAGAAGCCGGGGATCCGCGTGACGCAGAGCCGGGATCAATCGGCGGAGCGTACGCGCGGCCGGGGCGTCCTCCCGCCAGAGCTCCTGATAGAAGCCTTCGACACGCATGCGGAGCGCGGCCTCCTCCACGTCACCGACGGGAGGCTTCCCGAAGACCGCCTCGACGAGGCGTTGGCGGGCATCCGCCGGGGTCGGGTAGTACCAGAGCGTGCGGAGCTGCTGCGAAACTCGGAAGAGTGCCGAGGCCGACGCCGCGCCACCGTAGAGACGCGTGCCGACAGCCTCTCCCTCAAGAGCAGCCGAAGGCACCAGCTCCGCGCACGAGGCGGGCGGAAGTGCCGGCAGCAGAAAGTCGCGCGAGACCCGCTGCCCCTCGCGGTCCAGCTCCGACGCAAGCATGCGCACATTGACCACGAGCACGACCCGGGCTGGCCGGGCCGAGCGGCTGACCGTCTTTTCGAGGACGTATGAGATAGCTTCCAGATCGCCGGGAACCAGCCCGTCGGCGGCAAGGCTCACGACGCGGGAACGCATCGGGGCCCTTCGGCCGGCAAGGGCGGCGGGCATCGTGCTGCGACGCGCGCCAGGCTGGCCGCGCTCGCACATCGCGCTGGCACCCAGTACGCTGTCACCCAGCAGCAGCACGGGCGGCGATTGACCTCGCAGACCCCATCGGACGCGGCCCTCCAACTCAGGCAGGCTCGTCAGGACGCCGGAAAAGGAGATTCGCCCGTCGAGAACGCCGGTGGCCGAGAGGCCTCGGGAGACAAGCTCGGCGAATGCCAGGAGCAGCAGAAAGGTGAGCGCAGCCGCGGCGGCCACCCGGCGATCCAGGACATTTTCGCCCGCCATGGCCGGCGTGGAGACAGCCACGACTCCACGGTAACACTTACTCCCGCTCGCAAGAACCTCTCCGAAAAGGCGCACGCTCGGGCGGCCCTCGTTCTCCCACGCTCCTCCCTCCCCATCCTCGTTGACAGCGTGGCGCCCCGCTCCTACGCTGTCGACCAGTGACGTCGGTGGCGAGCAAGGACGTGCCCTCGTGCAGGCTTTCGGTCATCGTGCCTGTGTATAACGAGGAGGAGAACGTGCCCCTCTTCCTCGCGCGAACGGAGAAGGTGCTGGCCGACCTCGGGCGCGATTGGGAGATCCTCTTCGTCCTCGATCCTTGCCCCGATGGTACGGAGCGGGTCATTCTGGAGCACCGCGCTCGCGAACCGCGCATCAAGCTGTTGAAGATGTCGAGGCGCTTCGGCCAGCCCGCGGCCACGCTTGCCGGGCTCCATTGGGCCACGGGAGACGCCTGCGTCGTGATCGACGTGGACCTGCAGGACCCCCCGGAGCTGATCCCCGAGCTGGTGGCCCGCTTTCGAGAGGGCTTCGACGTCGCGTACGCCCAGCGCCTCTCGCGAAAGGGCGAACCTCTTCTGCGAAGGGTCGTCGCCACAATCGCCTATCGGGTGATCAACCGCATCTCTACAATCCCGATCCCGCGCGATACCGGAGATTTTCGGCTGCTTTCTCGCCGCGTCGTGGATGAGCTGAAGAAATTGAAAGAAGGCCATGGGTATCTGCGAGGCCTGGTGGGCTTGCTGGGCTATCGCCAGACGGCCGTCCCCTACCATCGCGACGAGCGTGTGGCCGGACGGACGAAGTATCCGCTCACGGGCTCCCTGCGCATCGGCCTCAACGGACTCGTCTGCTTCTCCAGTGTGCCGTTGCAGCTTGTCTCGGCCTTCGGTGGACTTCTCCTGGCCGCGGGCCTCGTGGCACTGGTTCTGTGGATTCTCGGTCTCGTTTTCAACTGGCCCTGGCGGGTGCCCGGGCTGGTGTCCCTGGTCCTTTTGCTGTCCGGTTTCCACTCGCTCGCGCTCGGCATTCTGGGCGAGTACATCGGCCGCATTTACGACGAGGTGCGCGTGCGGCCGCTGTTTCTCGTCGAGTCCGCCCACGGCTTTTCGAGGCGGGACACGGCATGAGACCCGAACGGGTGCCGGTGGCCATCCTCTGCGGTGGCCGGGGAACGCGCCTGGGTCCCCTGACCGACGCCAGCCCAAAACCCCTCGTGCCCGTCCTCGGAAGGCCATTCCTCGGCTACCAGACGGACCTTCTTGGGCGCCAGCTCTTTCGGCGTTTCGTCTACCTGACCGGTTACCACGGCGACCAGGTGGAGTCGTGGCTTCGCCACTCCTTCGGCGACAAATTGGATATGGTCTTCTCGCGCGAGGTGGAACCCCTCGGCACCGGCGGCGCGCTCTGGAATGCGCGCCGGCACTTCGAGGAACCGTTTCTTCTGCTCAACGGCGACTCGTATCTCGATCTCGACTACGGTGCCTTGTTGGAAGCTTTATTGGCGGCGCCCTCGGGAGTCGTGGCGATGGTTGCCACGTGGCGCAACCCCGACCCGACCGGCGCGATCGAGGCCAATAACCTCGCGCTCAGCGAAAACGGAGCCGTGACGCTCTACCAAAAGCGTGGCGCAAGCCCGAGGTTGACGCACGTCGACGCGGGCGCGGGCGCCTACCGGCCGGGGGTCTTTGGCTTCTTTCGGCCCGACGATCGCCCGCCGGTGTCGCTCGAGGAGACCATCTGGCCGCGCGCGATTGCCGCGGGCGGAATCCGCGCCTTCCCCGCCGCGGAGCGCCCTTGGGACATCGGAACTCCGGAGCGTCTTGCCGCCTTCGAAAGGCGTCTTTCCGAAAAGGCCGCCCTGACGACATGATCATCACCCGAACGCCGCTGCGCATCAGCTTCGTCGGAGGCGGGACCGACCTGCCCACTTTCTACGAGCGCGAGCCGGGGGCGGTGGTTTCCACCGCGATCGCTCACTATGTCTATGTCTTTGCGCACCCATTCTTCAGCGATCACATCCAGCTGAAGTACGCGCAGACCGAAACGGTCTCCAGTCTCGACGACATTCAGATGCCGGTTTTCCGCGAGGCCCTCCGCCTTTACGACATTCGCCGGAAAATCGAGCTGGGAATCGTGGCCGACCTTCCGAAGGAGGGCGGCTCGGGACTTGGTGGCAGCACCGCTTTCTCGGTAGGCCTCTTGAACGCGCTCTCCCACTACACGGGCCGGCCGCTCTCGAACTTCGAGCTGGCCGGACAGGCCTGCCGGCTGGAGCTGGAGATCCTCCGGAACCCCATCGGCAAGCAAGACCAGTTTGCATCGGCGATGGGCGGCCTCAACTACATCCAGTTCAACCCCGACGGCACCGTCGTGGTGGAGCCGATCTTTCTGAATCCCCGTATACGGGCCGACCTACGCTCGCACCTCGCACTGTTTTATACGGGCCTGACCCGGGATGCGCGGGGTATCCTCGGTGACCAGCAACGGCGCCTGGCGAGCGACGAAGAGAGTTTCAAGGCCCACGTGCGCATGCGCGATTACGCCCGCGAGTTGCGCGACCTTCTGCGACGGAACTCCATTCGCGATCTGGGGCGCTTGCTGCATGAAAACTGGCTGCTCAAGAAGAATCTGGCGAGCGGAATCTCGAACGAGCGCGTCGACGACTGGTATGCGAAGGCTCTCTCGGCGGGTGCGGAAGGGGGCAAGTTGCTGGGCGCCGGCGGCGGGGGCTTTCTGCTGCTGTACTGCCGGCCCGAGCGCCAGGATCGACTGCGCGCGGCTCTCGGAGATCTGCGGGAGATGAAGTTCGAAATGGACCCCCAGGGCACGCAGCTCATTCTCGTCGAGAGCCGGGAGGCGGACGCATGACGGAACACGACCCAGGGGCCTTGGCGGCGGAAAAGGCCCGCGAGTTTCGCGATCAGGCGCTGGGGCTTCTCGCCGCGCTGGACGTGGACAAGATCGTGGAGGTTTCCACGGTCCTTCACCGTGCCAAAGAGGCGAGTCGAACGATCTTCGTGTTCGGAAACGGCGGAAGCCATAGCATCGCGACGCACCTCGCGGCCGACCTCGGGAAGGGCACGAAAGGGGTTCGACCCGGGCAGCGCTTGTACAGGGTGCTCAGCCTCGACAACGAGGCCTGGCTGACAGCCCAGGCCAACGACGGCGAGCGCGTGTTCCAGGGCGGGGGATATCCAGGCACGTACCGCCATGGATACGACGGAGCATTCGTGGGCCAGCTGGAGAATTTTCTTTCAAAGGACGATGTCCTTGTCGCCATCTCGAGCTCGGGCAACAGCCCCAACATCGTCAACGCGCTTCTCTTTGGAAGACAGCGGGGCGCGGTGACCGTGGCGATCGTAGGCTTCGATGGCGGCCAGGCCGCGCGGCTTTCGGATCACGTGATTCTCGTGCCGACCGTCTCGGGGGCATACGGCCTCGTGGAGAGCCTGCATAGCGTCGTACACCACATGCTGTACGAGTGCGCGAGGCGCATCGAGGAGGCATGAGTCTTCGCTTCGTCTTCCTCGATCGGGACGGAGTCCTGAACCGCCGATCGTCCGTGAAGCGATATGTCACGACGCCGCAGGAGCTGGAGCTGTTGCCCGGAGCCAGGGAAGGTCTCTCTCTTCTTTCGGCGCATGGGTACGGGATCGTGATCGTCACAAACCAACAAGGTGTGGCGAGGGGGCAACTCTCGAGCGAGGTCCTCGCCGCCGTCCACGACGAACTGCGGCGGCAAGTTTCAGGCGCGGCCACCTTTCTCGACATCCTGGTCTGCCCTCATTCCGAGTTCGAGGGCTGCCCGTGCCGCAAGCCGCGACCAGGCATGCTGCTCGAGGCGGCCCGGCGCCACGCGATCCCTCTGGTGCGGACCTTCTTCGTGGGCGACAACCCCACCGACGTCGCGGCCGGGCATGCCGCCGGCACCCGAACGATTTACGTGGGCGAGCCCGAAGCGCTGGCGGGGCAGACCCCCGATTTCCTTGCCGGGGACCTGATCGCGGCCGCCAGGATCATCCTCGAGGAGGACGGACTCACCGAAGGGACGGCATGAGAGCGTTCGTCACCGGCGGCGCGGGATTCATCGGCAGCCACCTCACGGACCGCCTCCTCGTGGAGGGCTGGGAGGTCGTGGTCTACGACGACTTCAGCACCGGCTCCGAGCTGTTTCTCGAGGGCGCGCGCGCTCATGACGGGTTCCAACTGGTACGCGGCGACGTGCTCGACGCCGCCAGGCTCACGCGCGCCATGGAGGGCGCCGACCTCGTCTGTCACCTGCAAGCGAACGCCGATGTGCGTGGCGGACCGCTGGTCCCGAGGCGCGATCTGGAGCAGAACGTCGGCGCCACCTTCAACGTGCTCGTGGCCATGCGCGAGAACCGCGTCCCACGCATCCTCTTCTCGAGCTCGGCCACCGTCTACGGCGAGCCTTCCGTCTTTCCCACCCCGGAATCCGCCGAGATGGTGCAGACCTCGGTCTACGGCGCCTCGAAGCTCGCGGGCGAGGCCTTCATTCAGGCTTTCGGCGAGTACGAGGAGATCCGCTCGTACGTCTTCCGTTTCGTTTCCTTCGTCGGCGAGCGGTACACGCATGGTGTCGTCTTCGACTTCGTGAAGAAGCTCCGTGCCAACCCCCGGGAGATGGAGGTCCTGGGCGACGGCAGGCAGAGGAAGTCGTACCTTCACGTCGCGGACGGCGTTCAAGGGATGCTGACGGCCCTCTCGAAGGCCGAGGGGCGCGCGAACGTCTTCAACCTCGGACATGAAGACTGTCTGAACGTGCTCACCGTGGCGGATCTCGTGTGCGAAGAGATGGGGCTTGCCGGCGTGCGCTACCGCACGACCGGCGGAACACGCGGCTGGAAGGGAGACGCCCCCACCGTCCAGCTCGATACGGCGCGCCTCCGCAGCCTGGGCTGGGCGCCCGCGATCTCGATCGAGCAGGGCATCCGCCGTACCACGCGTTACCTCCTCGCCCACCCCGAACTCTTCGGTCGGCGATGAGCGCGCCTTCGAAGGCCGGGCCCTCAGAAGCCTCGGCGCCTGGCTTCGGCCTTCGGTTGTTTCTCGGCGCTTCGCTCCTCCTCGTGGCGGCCCTTCTCGCGGCGGGCCAGTGGATTCTCAACGTCCACGGCTGGACGACGCCCGTCTCCCGGCTTCCGTCGTGGGTGGATCGCCTCGGCTCGCTCCTCCCGGCAGCGGCCGCGTTTCCATCCCACGCGAACGTCGCTTTTGCCGCATTCGCGCTCGCCGGGCTTCTCTTCGGCGGCCTCGTGGCTTTTCGAGCTTCGCCGGAGGCGCTCTTCGAGCTGACGCTCGTGCCGCCGTCACTCGCGGGATGGCGCGCGCTCAGGCGACCTGCGGGGCTCCTTTTCGTCCTCGTGCTCGTCGTCGCCGAAGGGCGCGTTCTTCAACAGGCGTGGCGCGGAGAGGATGTCTCCCCGATCCCCTTTTTCCTCGCGACAGCGGCGCTTCTCCTGGCGGCCGTGCTCGTGGACCGCGCGGGGCCGATCCGGCTGCCGACGCTTCGGAGCCTTCTTCCCCGTCTGGCGTACCCCTCCGGGATCCTCGCGCTCCTCCTGGCTCTTGCCGCCGGCCATGCCCGCCGTCCCGCCGTTCTCGCCATCTCGGCGGGAACATCCGCGCTTCTTCTCGGGGTCGCGCTCCTCGGGCTTCTTCGCGAGGAGGGGGCCGACCGCACGGCGCTCGTCTTGATGCCGTTTCTCTGCGCCGGAAGCTTTCTCTTGCTCAGCTACGGCATGGATTCGTGGGCGTGGGCGTTCCTCGGCGATGAGTACGCCTTCCACGAAGCGGCGGCGGCGCTTCTCGACGGTGTTATCCCGTGGACGAGGCTCCTCTCCGGCGCCGGCGCCTATGGATACCACCCGGTGGCGTCGTCTGCTCCCCCCGCCGTCACGATGCTGCTCCTGGGCCGCGACGCTTACGGATGGAAGGTCGCGCACGCGTTCCTGCTCGCCCTCTCCCTCCTGCCCCTCCATGCGTTTGCGCGCCGGTTTTTGGGGCGAACGAGCGGCCTTTTGGTCGCAGCCCTCTGCGGAGCCTCCAACGTCCTTCTCTCGTTCGCAAAGCTGGGCTCGAACAATGCCCAGGCGGTCTTTTTCCTCAGCCTGTGCCTGTGGGCGGTCCTGAGCGCGCTGGAACGGGGGCTTTTCACGTATTGGGTGCTCGCTGGCTTTGCCGTAGGTGGCGGCTTCTACACGTTCGGAATCGCGCGCACGTTCAGCCTCGTCGTGGCCTTCTGGGTTGGGGTCTACGCCGTGAAACGCGGCCGTTCGCTCGGGCTCTTGTTGGCGGGCTTCGTGGCGCTGGTGGGAACTTCGATTCTCATGGCGCTGCCCGTCCTCTCGACGCGGAGCGCCTGGATCGGACAAGTCGGCAGCACGGTCTTCGGCCTCGACCTCTCCCCCGGCGGCAAGCTGGCACTCCTCGCCTCGAACACGAAGCACGGCGCGCTGAGTTTTCTCATCAACCAGCGGCCCGGTGTTTTCACGTTCGGCCCTCTGGCCGACCCTGTCACGGGGAGTCTCGTCGTGCTGGGCCTTGCGGCTCTCGTTTTCGGCCTCGCCCGCAGGGTGCGGGCAAGGGTGGCTCTATTGGGTTCCACCTTCCTGTTGGTGGTCTTCCTGGCAGGCGTTCAACAGTACGACTACCCCAACATCACGCGGACCTTCGCTCTCGCCCCGATCTGGGCTCTCCTGGCTGGTGTTGGCTTTTCCGCTGTCGCGAGCCTTTTCGGAAGACCCGGGCGCGCGGCGGCCGTCGCGGCGGCGTTGATCGCCGCGATCGTGACCCCACTCGGAGTCTTCATGTGCGTCGACCTTTCCCAACGCCGGCTCGAGCAACCTTCGATCGCGGTGATTCTCGAAACCGCCGAACGGACAGCCTCGCCGGACGGAAGCGGCCCCCTGCTCGATATCGTCGTGCCGCACGACTACCGGTTTTGGGTGGACCTTCTCTACGGGGTTTTCGGCGTGCCTTCTTCCCGTTATCGTGTCTTCACGCCTACCGAGGCGCTCGACAGCCCGGCGCTGTGCCGTCCCGAAGGAGCCGCGGTCTTCGTGATGCTTGCCTCCGCAATCCCGACCTCGGACGCCATCCTGTCGCGTGTTTCGACGTGCTGGCAAGGGTGCACGATGGTGGCGGTGAAGGACGGCTCTGGACGCACTCTCGTCTACCGGGCGCTCACTCCCGCGGCCCTCCCGTTCGTCCACTCCGTGCCGGGCCGACTCGTCGAGGAGCCCATCATGCTGCCCGAACGGAAAGAGGCGCGGTCGACGAACGAGCCGTAGACCGCTGCGGACGGCCACTCTCGCCGCGAGACGCTATTTCTTCCTGGGCTTTGGGGCGGCCTCGGGCGCCGCCGCTTTCGGGGGCTGTACGGGAGCGGCCTCCGGCTTCTCCAGGCGGTAAGCCAGCGCCGCGTCCACGTCCATCACGAAAATGCGCCCCTTCTCGTCGACCGCGATGTTGCCGATCCGGCGGAAGCGGTCCATGTCACCCGCAGCGAAAGCAAGGGGCGTCGCCTTCTTTCCCTCCGGGTCGTAAGCGATCAGGTGCCCGTGCTCGATGTCCGAGAGGTACACCCGGCCGTCCGGGCCCACCGCGAGACGCGGCGTGTCGGTGGTGGAGGGGACATTCGTGATCACCCAGGCCGTCTGGTACTTGCCCTCAGGATCGAACCGGTAGAGCGTGCCCTTGCCGTTCGGACCGGTCGGCTGAACGACGTAAAGGTTCCCTTTCGCGTCGAAAGCCGCGTCGGTGGGTTGGATGAGCTTGCCTTGAGGGGTCGACGTAATGGGCTCGCCGCGCGTCTGTCCATCCGGGCTGAACACGACCACGCGGTTGCCGCCTGTGTCGGCCACGGCCACCGTGCCGTCCTTCGCCACGGCCAGCCCGGCCGGCGAGTAAAAACCGGCGCTCTCCCCGATCTTCCGCAGGTACTTTCCATCGTTCCCGAAAATGCTGACGCGGCCTCTGCGCGGATCGAGAACATAAAGCTGCCCCTTGCCGTCCACCGCCGGGAGCCAGGCGCTTTCGAACTCACCGGGGCCGCTCCCCTTCCGGCCGATGACAGCCACCTCCCGACCGGAGGCATCGAACTTCACGACACGGGAGTTGCCGGTGTCGGCCACGAAGACGTTCCCGGACGGATCGACAGCCACCCCGCGCGGCGACAGCAGGTGCGACTTCTCGCCCAGGCGTGCGGTAATGACGAGCGGTTCCGCCGCCCCGAGTGCCGGAGCTCCAGGGCCGGCCGCGGACGCTGACTGCGTCCCGGAACCCTGCCCTGTCCCAGTCGCGGGGCCCGCGACAGGCGTCTCGGTCTTCTTGCAGCCGGCCAGACCCCA
The DNA here is from genome assembly GCA_937888435.1 of uncultured Acidobacteriota bacterium. GTDB lineage: Bacteria > Acidobacteriota > Thermoanaerobaculia > UBA5066 > UBA5066 > Fen-183. Next base: position 435 of record CALAQS010000176.1, on the reverse strand, counting down.
TACGAGTGGAGCGGCCAGCAGACAGGCCGCGGCGGCCTGCCGGGTGGTGGTCACGCGGTTTCGGATCATTTTCTTTCCTCCAGAGTGGCGCCGGTCCGGTGGGCGCCCCGGCGAACGAACGGCCAACACCCTTGTCGGATGTGGCGAAACCCATTGTCCTCCGAAGATTAGCAGGAATCGCTCAGAGCCGAAGAGGTGTCGCTCGAGGCCGAACCGGCTCGATCCTCTTCGACCGGGGCTACGGCTTCAGCTCGGGTTTCGGCAGCGTTTCCCGGATCCGCTGATACTCCTCGGCCGAAAGCGCCGTCAGGTTTCCGAGCGGGATCAGCGCGTGCCGCCTCGAGAGGGGCGGGCGCCAAAGGAACCGGATGATCGATGCGTAACTGTTCTCGAGGTACCTCACGACGAGAAGGTGCTCGCCCGCGGCCAGCGTGG
>CALAQS010000175.1 GCA_937888435.1 uncultured Acidobacteriota bacterium | reverse complement strand
TCGACACCCAGGATGGGCTTGATGCCCGCCTCCAGCGCGGATGTCTGGAGCTCGTACGCCCCGAACATGTTCCCGTGGTCGGTGACCGCCACGGCGTCCATCCCGGACGCCTTCACCTGTTTGATCAGGTCCTTGAGCCGGTTCGCGCCGTCGAGGAGGGAGTACTGGGTGTGGAGGTGCAGGTGGACGAAGTCGCCGGACATCCCGCCAGCGATTGTAGCCGTCCTGGAGAGGGTCGACGTCGGCCTCATGGAACGGCCTCGGGTTCTTCCGCAAGCCGCTCAACCTCGACGGCGTCCTGGCCCGCGCACGCTCCGTCACCCCGCGCTTCGCCTCCGGCCGACCGAGAGGAGCGCCGAGGCCGCCGCGAACAGGGCGGCCGCGGCGTAGGCCCATCGAAGCCCAGCGAAGAAGGCCGCCGCCTCCACGGGACCGAGCTCCGGCGAATTGAGGACGCCCACTGGAACGGCGGCGTAGAGGACCGCCCCTGCCGCCGCGACGCCGAGGACCATCCCGACGCTGCGCGAGGTACCGAGGAGGCTCGACACGACGCCGAGGTGCTCGCGCGGCGCGGCGCCCATCACCGCGCTGTTGTTCGGCGACTGGAAAGTCCCCGTCCCGAGGCCGAAGACGACGAGGCAAAGGATCACGGGGAGGATCGCGCCGTCGCCGGGCCTTGCGGCGAACAGAAGGCACGCCATCGCGCAGACCGAGCTGCCGCCCGCCGCGAGCGCCACGGTACCGATCCGGTCCGACAGCGCACCCGCGAAGGGCGCCACGGCGAAGACCGTGAGCGGGAAGGCGGTCAGGACGAGACCGACGCGCGCCGGCCCCTCGTGAAGGACACGAGAGAGAAAGAACGGCGTCACGAAGACGACGACGTACTGGGCCATGAAATTCAGGAGGGCGGCGAGGCACCCGAGGCCGAGCGCGGCGCTCCGGAAGAGACCAAGGTCAAGGAGCGGCTGCGGGGCCTGGCGCTCGATCGCGACGAACGCGGCACCGAGGAGGCCGGCGGCGGCGAGAAGCGCGGCGGCGACGGCGTCGACGCCGTACTGCTGAATGCGGTTCACCGAGAGCAGAAACGTCGAGAGCGCGCCGAGAACGGCGAGCGCGCCCGGCACGTCGATCCGTCCCGGCTCGCCCCGGAGGTCCGGCAAGACCCGCCGCGCGAACGCGAAGGCGGCGAGCCCCACCGGCAGGTTCACCAGAAAGACGGCTCGCCAGCCGAAGGCCGCCGCGAGGAAGCCCCCGAGGCTCGGCCCCACCGCGAGGCCTACGGAGATGCTGCCGGCGAAGAGGCCGATGACCCGTCCCCGGTCCGCGGCCGGGTATGTCCCGGTCAGGATGGCGAGCGGAACCGACGACGTCATTCCGGCTGCGAGACCCTGCAGAGCCCGAAATCCGACGAGCGCGTGCAGGGTCGGGGCACCCGCGCAGAGAACCGACGTCGCCACGAAACCGAGGAGGCCGAAGAGGAAGACGCGCCGGTAGCCCCAGAGGTCTCCCAGCCTCCCGAAGAAGAGGACGAGGCTTCCCGCCGTCACGAGGTAGACCATCGGCACCCACTGCGCCGCCGCGAGGCTCGCCGAGAAAGACCGCGCGATCGTCGGAAGGACGACGTTGACGACGCTCGCATCGATCGGACCGAGGATCGAGCCGAGCATGACGGCGGCGAGGATCGCGCGCCGTCGGGACGGGTCGGGGCCGGCCAGCTCGGGTGTCACGGACGCCTCCGGCGGAGCTTCTACTAGTTAGCAGGCTTCGGCGGAGCGATGGTGATCTTGATCCTCTGCTGCGACGCGTTCTTCATGGAGCCGCCCACGTCTGCAGCGACCGTACCGAGATTGAACTGAAGCCCCCCCTTTACCGAATTCGTTACGGTGAAGGCCAACTCCAGCGTGAGGTTTTCAGCGTCCAGCGGTGGCTTTCCTTTCCTGGCGGTTTCGGCGGCATGGGCTGCCTCTTTGATTAACGCCACGATGCTATCGGCGACCGTTGGCGGTGCATTGGTCATTTTGATCGTGCTCGTCGTGTTCGTGCTCGTAGGCGGCCGAAGTGTTAGAACGAGGTCCTGCGACGCCGACACGCTTGGGCCACCGCCAACACTTATGACGAATATCGTCATCTTTCCTGTCTTGTCTTCCTCAGACTGCGTGTGAAGGGTGAGTTGAACGCTTTGCAGCTTCCCTAGACTGGAACCGTTGAGGTCGTCTTGGGCTTTTTGAAGACCTCGTTGAACCTCCGTGAGCACACTGTCAAGTGGGACTACCAAAGGGGGGCCCACCGAATTACAGCCGCATAGCAGGGCAAGAGTTACCACCGGGATGCACGGGAGTCTCATGAATCTCCTCCTCACTCCCACTCGATCGTGCCGGGCGGCTTCGACGTGACGTCGTAGACGACGCGGTTCACGCCGCGCACCTCGCCCACGATGCGGCGGGAAGCGCGGTCGAGGAGATCGTGCGGCAAGCGGGCCCAGTCGGCGGTCATGAAGTCTTCGGTCGTGACCGCCCGCAGCGCGACAGCGCTCTCGTAGGTACGGCCGTCACCCATGACGCCCACGCTCTTCACGGGCAGCAGCACCGCGAACGCCTGCGAGGTCCTCTCGTAGAAGCCGCCCGAACGCAGCTCCTCGAGAAAGATCGCGTCGGCCTCCTGCAGGATCCTCACGCGCTCCTTCGTGATCTCGCCCGGGATGCGCACGGCGAGGCCGGGGCCCGGGAACGGATGGCGCGACAGCATCTCCTTCGGAATACCGAGCTCCTCGCCGAGGCGTCGCACCTCGTCCTTGAAGAGCTCGCGGAGCGGCTCGAGCAGGCGGAACCCAAGCTTCTCGGGCAGGCCGCCCACGTTGTGGTGCGTCTTGATGACGGCCGATGGTCCTTTGATCGAAACGGACTCGATGACGTCGGGATAGAGCGTGCCCTGCAACAGCCACTCCGCGCCGTCCACGGCCTTCGCGTTCTCGGTGAAGACGTCGATGAAGAGGCCGCCGATGATCTTTCGCTTTCGCTCGGGCTCTGCCACGCCCGCGAGGGCGCTCAGGAACTTCTCCGACGCGTCGACGCCGGTCACGGGCAGGCCGAGGTGCCGGAAAGCCTCGAGCACCTGCCGCCCCTCGTACTTGCGCAGAAGGCCCGTGTCCACGAAGACGCCGCGAAAGCGGTCTCCCACGGCCTCGCGCATCAGGACCGCGGCGACCGTCGAGTCCACTCCTCCCGACAGCGCGCCGAGGACGACGCCGTGCGTCACCTCGTCTCTCAGGCGAGCGACGGTCGCGTCGCGGAACCCGGCCATCGTCCACGAGGCCTTCGCGCCGCAGACGTCGTAGAGGAAATTCTCGAGCATCTGGGCTCCATGCTCGGAGTGGTGAACCTCCGGGTGCCCCTGAATGCCGTAGAGGGCGCGCGCCGGGTCCTCGAACGCCGCGACGGGCGCGTTCTCCGTCGTCGCGGTCACGGAGAAGCCCGCCGGAGCGACCTCGACGTGGTCGCCGTGGCTCATCCAGATCGTCTCGACCGGGCCGAGGCCGCGGAAGAGCCGGCCGCCCACGACCTTCACGTGCGCGCGGCCGTACTCGCGGCCCGGCGCGCTGCCCACCCGGCCGCCAAGGCGCTGCGCGATCCACATCATCCCGTAGCACAGGCCGAGGACTGGCGCGCCGAGATCGAAGAGCCCTGCGTCCCCCTGTGGCGCCCCCTTGTCATAAACGCTCGAGGGACCTCCAGACAGGATGATTCCTTTCGGGGCGAGCGCCGCGATCTCCCCCGCCCTCGCATCGAACGGAAGGACGACGGACCGCACTCTCGCTTCGCGGATCCGCCGGGCGATCACCTGTGTGTACTGGGAGCCGAAGTCGAGGACGACGACGGTATCGGCGCTGGCGTTCACAGCGCCGAGTATACGGACGGCGTCGCGACCGCTCAGGCGGGCGTGCGCATCCGCCCGATCAACGCGCGTGGCACGGCCACGAGGCCGGCCATGACGAGGCCCGCGATCAAGGCCGCGAACGCGGCAAGCGCGACGAGCAAGGGCCCCACGTTGATCCCGCCCGGCAGGTCACCGCCGTGCGCCACGCGGTGCAGGGAAACGCCGAACGCCAGGGCGGCGAGAGCCGTGATCGAGAGGAACGCCCAACGGCTCTCCGGGGGTATCGACGCATTGGCCCGCCGTCCGGGACCGCGCGACCACAGGGGCGCGGCGGCCGAGACCCCCGCGTCGGCGAAAAACAGCAGGACGCCCGACATGAGGTAGAGAGGGACGAAACACACGATCGCACCGGCGATGAACCGCACGAAGGGCCGCTTTGAAAGGGCCGCGCCGAGCGCGTCGGCCAGCAGCGGATAGGGGACGAAGGACTCGGCCGCGCGGGAATGCGCCGCGAGAAACGCGGTGAGCACGAGCACGAACGCCGCGGGCGCCACGACGAGAAAGGCACGCGCGATGCGAAACATTCGTCAGAGCGCCGAGCGTGACAGCGCCGGCGAGCCCCAGAGCGCGAGAACGCGTCTGACGTAGTCACGCGTCTCGCGATAGGGCGGAACGCCTCCGTGCTCCTCGACCGCGTGCTCTCCCGCGTTGTACGCCGCGAGGATCAAGTCCGCGTTCGTCTCGCCGAACCGCTCAGCGAGCTCGGCGAGGTACGCGACACCGCCGCGGATGTTTTCCCGCGGGTCGAACGCGCTTCTCACGCCGAGGCGACGCGCCGTGGCGGGCATGAGCTGCATGAGTCCGCGCGCTCCCTTCCGAGATACGGCGTACGCGTGCCCGTTCGACTCCACCTTGATGACGGCGGCGATGAAAGCGGGATCGACGTTGTGCTCTCGCGCGGCCGCGAGGATCTGAGACGCGTACGGGGAGGAAGGAGAGAATGCGGAAGCGAGAGGAGAGGAGAAAGACGAAGATTCTTTGAAGGCGCGGACAGATCGGCTCTCTTCTGCGGGCGGCCCGACCGCGATCGGATCAGCGTCCTCGGGCCTTGCGGGTTCCGGTCGCTCGTACTCCTCGTCCACGATGCGCTCGACGACATCGAGGGGGATCGTCATCGAGCCGCCGCCCACCAGCCCGACCGTGAGCCGGTCGTCGTCGACGACCTCGTAGCTCGCGACCCTCAGGTGCCGCCCGTCCTCGAAGACGACGAGCGTGGCGGCTGCTGTAGAAGGCTTCACCATCAAGAGCAAGAGCCCGCTCCACGCAACGGCCTCACTTACCCTTCTAAGAAAATCTTCTTTTCCCCAACTCATCGCGTCACGCTCTCGGGTGGGTCCGGTCATAGACTTTTCGCACGCGCGAGCGCGAGACGTGCGTGTAGATCTCCGTGGTGGCGATATCGGCGTGGCCCAGCATCATCTGCACGGCGCGCAGGTCGGCGTCATTGTCCACGAGGTGCGTCGCGAACGCGTGCCTCAGGACGTGTGGCGACACGGCGGACGCCGGCAGGCCCGCCTTCCGCGCGGCCGCCTTGAGCGCGAGGAAGACCGTCTGCCTCGTGATCGGCTTCCCGCGCGTGCCGGGGAAAACCCATCGTCCTGCCGCGCCCGGCCTTTCGGCCCGGACCGCCTGAAGGTAACGCGCGACCCAGCGGGCGGACGAGTCGGCGATCGGCACGACCCGCTCTTTCGCGCCCTTTCCGCGGACGAGGAGGAATCCCTCCGGAAGGCGCAGCGCCTCCACGGGAAGAGCGGCAAGCTCGGAGACGCGCAGGCCGCACGCGTAGAGCAGCTCGAAGAGCGCCCGGTTTCTCAGGCCGCGCGGCGTCTCGACGTCGGGCGCGTCGAGGAGCCGCGTCACGTCCTCGAGCGAGAGCACCTTCGGAAGCATCGCCCAGCGGCGGGCGTTCGTGAGATCGGCCGTCGGGTCCGCCCCGAGGACCTTTTCCGCCGAGAGAAACCCATAGAGGCCGCGCAGCGCCGAGGTCACACGCGCCAGCGTGCGGGGCGACATGCCGTCCGCGCGCCTCGCGCCGAGAAACGCCACGATGTCGCGGCGCGTGACGCTCGCGGGGTCGGTGAGTGAGGAGGCGAGGAACCGGCCGAATCCCGCGAGATCGCGGCGATAGGCCTCCAGCGTGTTCGGGGCCAGACCCTTCTCCGCCGAGAGGTAGTCGAGGAAGAGCGGGAGGTACCGCTGAAAGAAGGCGCCGGCCGGCGTTTTGGCAGGAGATACCGAACTCACTCGGCCATTCTACGGAAGCAGAGCCTCTCGCGTCGCGTTCAGGAGCTCCGGAAGCGCGCGGGGGCGGGCGCGCCGACCGCGGCCGGCTCCGGCAGGGCCGAAAGCACCGTCCGGATCTCCGACTCCGAAAGGACATGGTCGGAGGCCTTCGCCGCCCGGTAGAGCGCGGCGACCCGCCCGGGCGTCGGGTCGATGTCGCGCGTCCGCAGCCAGAAAATCACGTTCGACTCGCCGGACATCGGGCCCACCTCGATGACCTGCGTGAGGCCGACCATGGCCGCGGGCACGCCGGAGTAGATCCTGTCCGCGAGCCAATCATGGCCCTTCGCGCGGGCCTTGACGATCGCGGCCGCATGGACGCCCGTCCCGGTTCGGAAGGCGTCGCGCCCGACCACCGGATACCCGTCGGGAATCGGCACTTTCAGGCAGGCCGAGACCTTTCCGACGTAGGTAGCGAGCGCCGACAGGTCGCGGTCGATCCAGCCGAGGAGCTGGAGGTTCACGAGGAGCTGGTCGAGCGGCGTGTTTCCCACGCGCTCTCCCACTCCCAGCCCGCAGCCGTGCACCCGGTGCGCCCCGGCGCGCAGCGCGGCGAGCGAGTTCGCGACCGAGAGCCCGCGGTCCTCGTGGCCATGCCAGTCGATGCGCACGGCCGGGTTCTCACGCGCCACGAACTCCGCGAGGAAGCCCACGAGCGCCGCGGCGCCCTCGGGCGTGGCGTGGCCCACCGTGTCGCAGACGCAGATTCGGGTGGCGCCGGCGGCGATGGCCGTCCCATAGAGCGAGACGAGATCCTCGGGGCGCGCGCGCGTCGTGTCCTCGGTGACGAACGTGACGTGAAGAGAGTTGCGCACCCCGAGCGACACGGCGTCGCGGGTGAGCTTCATCATGCGCGAGAGGTCCCAGTCCTCCACGTACTGGCGGATCGGCGACGACCCGATGAACGTCGTCATCTCCAGCGCCCGCCCCACGCGCTGCGAGATCTCGATGATCGGCTCGATGTCGGACGCGAGCGTGCGCGCCGCGCAGCAGGGCTTCAGCGACAGCCGCGCCTCCGTCATGCGCCGCACGAGCCACTCCAGGTCCTCGACGGAGCTGCCGCCGGCGGCCGGGATCCCGATGACGGCCGTGTCGATCCCGAGCCGCTCCATCAGGACGAGAAGCTCGAACTTCTCGTCGAGCGTCGGCGCGATCGCCGAGGGAGACTGGAGCCCGTCCCGAAGAGTCTCGTCGACCAGCTCGACGGGAACGTGCCGGGGCTGGCCCTCTCCCGCGGCCCGATTCCAGTCATATACGAGGCGTTGCGGATCCATCGCGCCTTTCCGCGCCGGGCCACTCTTCCCGCCCGGCGGTCCCCCGGACTAAGATCGCATTATGGTCGATTCACTCGGAATCGTAGGCTACGACTCGTTCCATTTCGTCGTGGCCGATCTCGAACGGAGCCGCCGGTTTTACGCGGGGCTCGGCTTCACCGAGGTGGCGCGCGCCTCCGCCTCGAAGATCGAAAAGGGCGGCGAGGTCGCTTCCGTTTTCGGCGCCGGGCAGATCCGCGTCCTCGTCTCCAGCCCGAAGCGGAAAGACTCGCGCGCCGCGCGCTTTCTGAGGATCCATCCCGACGGCATCTCCTCGCTCGCGCTCCGGGTGGGCGACATCCAGGCGACCTGGGATTTCCTCGCGGCGCGCGACGCGACGTTCCTGTCGGACATCGCGGTGGATGAGGCTCCCGGCGGCGCCTTCAAGACGTTCAATATCGCGACGCCGCTCGACGACGTGACGTTTCGATTCATCGAGCGCGACGGAAAATACCCGCGCTTCGCGCCGGATTTCGAGGACGTGGGCGACGGAAAGCCGCGCGAGAACCCGCACGGGTTCGCGACGATCGACCACGTGACGTCGAACGCCTACACGATGCTTCCCGTCGTGAACTGGTACCGCGACGTACTCGGGTTCACGCACTATTGGGATGTCGAGTTCCACACGGCCGAGATGGCGGGCGGCCGCCCGCTGACCGGCTCCGGCCTGCGGTCCATCGTCATGGCCGATCCCCAGAGCGGCGTGAAGTTCGCCACGAACGAGCCCATGCGGCCGTTCTTCCGCGAGAGCCAGATCAACCGGTTCTGCGAGGACCACCACGGTGCGGGGGTGCAGCACATCGCGTTCCTCGTGAAGGAGATCATTCCCGCGGTCGAGGCTCTTCACGCGGAGGGCATTCAGTTCCTGAAGGCTCCCGGGGCCTATTACGACCGGCTGCCGAGGCGTCTCGAGGAGGTGAAGATCACGAACGTCAAGGAGCCGATGGACGCCCTTCGGCGCAACCACATCCTCCTGGACGGAGCCGACGACAAGTACATGCTCCAGATCTTCATGCTCGACGCCATGGCGATGTACGGCGACGAGAAGGCCGGCCCCTTTTTCTACGAGATCATCCAGCGCGAGGGCGACCGCGGATTCGGCTACGGAAACTTCCGCGCGCTCTTCGAATCCATCGAGGCGTCGCAGCGCGAGGGCTCCCCCGCCCTCGAGGTCGTCGGCTGAGAAGAAACGAGCACAAGGAGAGAAAAACCAAGAGAATTCTGCTTGGAAGGAAGAGAGACGAAGGTGCTCGTCGAGCCGATAGCAGCCATGGCTGCCATGTCTTTATTCCCTTTCTAAGCAAATCTTCTCTAGTCTCTTCGGACATCACATGATTGACCGCATGCAGCTCGGGGAGGTTCCAGCCAAGCCTCACATCGCGTTCCGCTCGAACTCCGGCGCGCTGCGCTTCGAGGAATGCCTCACGCGCCGTGGCTTCGACGGCGAATTCTCGATCCTCTACCACGAGGGGCCGCCGATGACGGACACGCGGATCTCTCCCGCGAAGCCGGGCTGCTTCGACCGTCAGGTCGGAACGCTCGCTCCCCCGCAACCGCTGAAGCGGAGGCTCGTGCTCGGAGAAAAGGCGCCCGATGGCTTCACGCCGATCCTGAAGAACGACGATGTCGTCGTTTCGCTTTTCAGGCTCCCTAAGGAGGCGGCACCGGAGCACGGCTTCTCGAACGGCGACGGCGATGATCTGTTTTTCTTCTACGAAGGTGAGGGAACGCTGGAGTCCCCGTTCGGCGATCTCGCGATCCGCGGCGGCGATTACCTGCTCGTCCCGCGGGGCGTGGTTCATCGCTTTCGGATCTCTTCCCCTCTCGAGGGAATTCTCTTTGAATTACGCGGCGGACTACACATTCCCCGCGAATTCAGGAACCTCGTCGGCCAGCTCCGGATGGATGCGCCGTACACGCACCGCGACTTCGTCCGGCCGGTCTTCACCGGACCGCGGCCCGGTCCCTCGCGCATCCTCGTGAAGAAAGACGACACCTTCGTCGAGCGCTTTCCCCTCGTCTCGCCGTTCGACGTCGTGGGCTGGGACGGCACGGTCTGGCCGTTCGCTTTCGACATCCTGAAGTACCAGCCGAAGACCGGGCTCGTTCACCTGCCGCCGACCATCCACTCCACGTTCGGCGGGCGCAACGCGCTCATCTGCTCGTTCGTCCCGCGCGTCACGGACACGCATCCCGACGCGATTCCCTGCCCTTACCCGCACGCCTCGGTCGACTGCGACGAGGTCATCTATTACGTGCGCGGCAGCTTCACGAGCCGCAAGGGGGTCGGCCCGAAGGCCGTCTCCCTGCATCCCGCGGGCGTTCCCCATGGCCCGCATCCCGGCGCCTACGAGGGCTCGATCGGCTCTAGATCCACGAACGAGCTGGCCGTCATGATGGACACCTTCGCGCCGCTCCACCTGACGACGCAGGCGCTCGCACTCGAAATTCCCGGCTATCACGATTCGTGGAACGCCGGCTGAGCGCTACTTTCCCGTGAACTTCGCCGGCCGCTTTTCGAGAAAGGCCGAAACGCCTTCCTTCATGTCGTCCGTCGCGACGCAAAGCCCGAACAGCGTCGCCTCGTGGTCCTCGGCTACGGCGAAAGGCATGTCGAGACCCGCGTTCACGGCGTCGAGGACGCAGCGGATCGCGACGGGCGCCTTCGCGAGGATTTTCTTCAGGATCTCCCGGCTCGCCGGCAGCAGCTCGGCCGGCTCGACGACCCGGTTCACGAGGCCGATGCGCCAGGCCTCGTCGGCCGAGACCATGTCGCCCGTCAGAAGCATTTCGAGCGCCCGGCCCTTGCCCACGAGACGCGGCAGCCTCTGGCTCCCGCCGTAACCCGGAATGATGCCGAGGTTCACCTCGGGCTGGCCGAGTCGGGCGGTTTTCGACGCGACGCGCAGCGTGCAGGCGAGCGCCACCTCGCAGCCGCCGCCGAGCGCGAAGCCGTTCACGGCCGCGATCACCGGCTTGCCGAGAGTTTCGATCGTGTCCAGGAGCGCCTGTCCCTTTCGTGCGAAAGCGCGGGCCGAGACGGGGGTGAATGTCCGGAAGATCGTGACGTCGGCGCCCGCGATGAACGCCTTCTCGCCCGCGCCGGTCAGGATCACGGCGCCGACGGCCTCGTCGCCCCGCGCGCTCTCGAAGGCGGCCGCAAGCCCCTCCATCACCTCCGGGTTCAGCGCGTTGAGCTTGTCGGGCCGGTTGATCGTGACCGTGAGGATGCGATCCGAGACTTCGTTGATTACCACGGACATCGTGGGCACCTCTTTCACGCGAACGGGTTTTCGTCCGCGCTCGGCCCGTACATGCCGGGCACCGGCACGTCGAGGAGGCGGAGATAGACGGAGAGCTGGCCGCGGTGATGCACCGAGTGGTTGAGGATCATGGTCCGCACGACGGCGAGACGCGGCATCGAGAAGACGGGCTTCCCTTTCATCGAGAGCGTCCAGAGCCCCATCGCCCGCACGTCGTCCAGTCCGTTCAAGACGCCCTTCGCGTCCGCGATGGTCTTGTCGAAAAGGGCGACGAGGCCGGCCGTGGTCGGGGGCGGGGGCGGGACGCCGACCGAGTTCACGCCGATGTCGAAACCGTCCTCTTTCAGCGAGCTCGCCCAGTTCGGGATCGTCGCGACGTGCGTCGCGAGCTTCCCGAGCGTCATCGACTTCGGATGCGGCGCCCAACCGTTCCTTCCTTCCGGCACTCGCTCGAGCATCTTGCGGGTCGATGATGCCTCGCGGTCGAGCTCCATGATGGAGGGATCGATGAGTCTCATTTCCGATTTCCCCTCTCGTCGTATTCGAAGAATCCCCGTCCGCTCTTTCTCCCATAGCGCCCCGCCACCACCATTCGCTTGAGGAGGGGCGGCGGCGCGAAGCGCGCCTCGCGGTACTCGGTGAACATGATCTCCGCGATCGCGTAGACGGTGTCGAGCCCGACGTAATCGAGAAGCTCGAACGGGCCCATGGGATGCGCGCAGCCCAGCTTCATGCCGGTGTCGACGTCCTCGAGCGAGCCCACGCCCTGCTCGTACGCGCGAATCGCATCGAGGAGGAACGGGACGAGCAGCCGGTTGACGACGAACCCCGAGTTGTCGCGGGCCGCGATGGGCTCCTTGCCGAGCGACCGGGCGAATGCCGTCACGCGCGCCACCGTCTCGTCGGACGTCCCGATCGCCCGCACGACCTCCACGAGCTTCATGACGGGGACGGGGTTGAAGAAATGCAGCCCGGCGAAGCGGTCCGGCCGCGCGGTGGCGGCCGCCATCTCGGCGATCGTGAGCGACGACGTGTTCGAGCAGAAGATCGCGTGCGGCGCACACAGCGCGTCGAGCGCCTTGAACACCTCGCGCTTGGCCTCGAGGTTCTCGACGATCGCCTCGATGACGAAGCCGACCGAAGAGAATTCTTCGAGTGAAGTAGAGAACCGCAGGCGCTTGCGGATCGCTTCGCCGTCGCTGGCCGTCAGCTTGCCGCGTTCGATTGCCTTCGAAAGTGACTGCTCGATTCGGCGGCGGCCCGCGGCGAGCGCCTTCTCGTCGACTTCGCGGACGACGACCTCGTAACCCGCCTTTGCGCACACCTCGGCGATTCCCGAACCCATCAGGCCCGCACCCAGAACTCCGACTCTTCGAATGTCAGGCATGGCGCGAACTCTCCTCGAGGGGCGAGCCACCGGCCGCCGCTCGTTCTGTATCGACCATTCTAAGAATCTTCGGCGCTCTTCGAACCTCACGCATGGTGCAGGATCACCTCACGGCTTATGGGAGGCCGAGCTGGGGGCGTTTTTCTCCAGTTCCTTGAGTAGAGGCTTTTCCAGAGCATCTTGCGAGGCCGCGAGGCGCGACCGGTACGGCTCGAGCGTCTTCATGTTCGAGCGGATGGCATCACTCTCGCGCACTCTCGATTCCCGGCGCACTCGTTCGGCCTCGGCCTCGAACTGCCCCGTCTGCTCGGCGAGGAGCTTTCGGGAACCTTCGTCCGCCGCGTCCGCCCTCCGGGCCTTCAGGTCGGCCAGCGTCTTCTCGAGCATCGTGAGAGCCGAAGCGTTGAGCCGGGCGGTCATGGTCGCCGCCTCGGCTTCGAGCACGCGCTCCTTCACCCACAGAAACTCCTCGACGTTCACGCTGCGGGCCCGCGCCGCGGCGACGTCGGCGGGAACGGTCGACAGAGGATCGCTGCCGGGTGTGGGCGTCTCTCCCCGGAGGTCGAGGCGCTCGCGGTCGAGAACGGACAGGAACATCTCCACCTGGGCCACCGTCACGCGCCCGTCGGCGGGAGGCCGGTAGACGTCGCGTGGCTCGGCCGCCCGCGGCAGAGGCGCGCTCGTGGACGCCGCGGGATTCGCGTCGGGCGAGCCGCAGCCAACGCCGAGGACCGAGAAAACGACCAGGAGGTCCCGAGCGTAACGCCGCACGCCGGGATGATAGCCGCGTGGTACGATTTTTTGACACCATGCTGACGCAAGTCGGGAAGTACCAGATCGTCGAGAAGATCGGCGTGGGCGGGTTTGGAACCGTCTACAAGGGCCGGGATCCCTTCATCAAGCGGTCCGTCGCCATCAAGACCTGCCAGAGCGAGGAAGAGGAAATCAAGAAGCGCTTCTTCCGCGAGGCCGAGTTCGCGGGAAACCTGCACCACCGGAACGTCACGACGATCTACGACTTCGGCGTCACCGAGGATGGCACGCCCTATATCGTGCAGGAGTTCCTCACCGGCGACGACCTCGACAAGGCCATCAAGAAAAAGGAGCCGCTCACTCTCAAGCGCAAACTTCAGATCCTGATCGACGTCTGCGACGGACTCGGCTACGCGCACTCGACGGGCATCATCCATCGCGACATCAAGCCGTCGAACATCCGCATTCTCGAGGACGGAACCGTGAAGATCATGGACTTCGGCATCGCGAAGTCGATGGTCTCCCAATCGACGCTCACGCAGACCGGGATCACGCTGGGCACGGCCTCGTATCTCGCGCCGGAGCAGATCCGCGGAGAGGATCTCGACCCGCGGACCGACATCTTCTCGCTCGGCGTCCTCGCCTACGAGATGCTGACCGGCCAGAAGCCCTTCACGGGCGACCACATCTCGACGGTTCTCTACAAGATCATGAACGAGTCGCCCGCGCCGCCGAGCTCGCTCGACCCCGCGCTGCCGCGCGGCCTCGACACCGTGATCCTCAAGGCTCTCGACAAGGACCGCACGAAGCGCTTTTCGTCGTGCGGCGAGCTGCGCGCCGAGTGCATGGCGCTTCTCCAGAACGTGCCTGAGGGGCCCGCGTTTCAGATGCCGGAAGGCGACATGGAAAAAACGGTCGCGACGCCAACATCGGGCTTTCCGGTCACGGCTTCCGTGTCGCCCAGAACACCGGTTGGGGGCAGGTCCTCGCGCGTCCTCGACACGCCTCTCGG
>CALAQS010000174.1 GCA_937888435.1 uncultured Acidobacteriota bacterium | reverse complement strand
CCGCGAACCTCTACGGGCCGTCGAGCTGCTGACGTCCGCCGTTCGCCGCCGGGACGTCCACGACGAAGGACCATGTGCCGTTCGGCTGCTGCTTGATCGATCCGGATGTGCTCATGGTTTCTCCCTTGATTCAAGCTGGGCGATCCTCTGCTCGATTGCGTCGAGCTCCTCTTGGGCCTGCTCCGCGTCCTGCCTAGCGATCCACGCCGTACTGATCCGGTCCCGAGCCCGGCGCCGGAGGCGCTCCCGGCGACGTCGCGCCTCGATCAGCTCCGTGGTTTTCGCGCTGGCACTGACCCTGACTGAGGAGACGTCGAGCGAACCCGAAAGCGAGATCGGCCCGTCGCAGTCATACAGCTCGCCGTCCTCGTCGTCGAGGACAAGGGACAACGCGAGCGCCTCATCAAGGGCTACACGTCGCCGGCCGCCCTCGATCTGAGCGACCGTCTCCCGGAACCACGGGAAACCGGATCTCTGCATATCCGCCGCGAGCGTCTCCTGCGTGAAGTCCTTTCGAGTACGAAGCGTCCTCAAGTTGGTAGCTAGGACCTCGGTGAGAGGAGACGCTGAAGCACCCGGTGGAAGTACCCAACGGTCGCGGCCTTGCGGCGACTTCACCTCGGGGTTCTGTCGATCAGGCATCGGAAGACATTGTTACATGGACACGTAAGGAAGTCAATAGTAAGATTAGCGTCCAGTGGTACGTAAGGCGATAGACCATGAAGGAACGACGCCCCCGGATCCGGCGAAGACGCCGACCGTGGGTATAGACGAGGCCCGAAAGCGCTTCGTCCCGTTAGTGACCCTCGTCGACGGGGATGTCCTCGACGCGCTCTTGACCGAAGCCCACCAGCTCGCCCGTGATCCCGGTGACCTGCTCGCCGGGAAGCTGTGCGGTGTTCTCCCCGAGATGCTCGCCGAGGCTGTGCGTGACCTGTTGTCCTCTGAAAATGATGAAACCCCGGGGGCTGATTCCCGGGGTTCCGGCTCGACCTCGCCAAAGATCGTTGCGCCCGCAAGCATAGCTCCGCGGCGCCCTTCCGGGAAGCCACGGGGCGATGCCTCCGCGTAAGCCTCCCCCCGAGTTTCGCCGTCGGGCCAACCGGCCTGCACTCTCCCGCCGTCAACTCGGCAAGGGCAAGCTCTCTCCCGAGCTGCTCGCAGCCGCCCGCCGTGGCGTCCTTACGAGGACGAACACGGCAAAGGGCACCCAGGGTCGGCAGGCGGTCGACCGTGCCAAGGGCTACGCGCCACGGGCGGCCCGCAGAGCCCCGGGCGAAACGGTCCGCGCGCGCCTAGGCCACGCCCCGGCGCCCGAGGTCCTGTGGTCGGCTGTCCCGACGACTTCGGGCGTCATCGGGGTCTTGACCACGACACGCCGGGAGTCGAGCCGGCTCGGTATCTACAGCCACGACGTCGGGCTACTCCTTGCTGGCGACATGGAGTCGACCGACTTCGAGCGGAAGTGGCGCAGGCGCAAGCGGGACATAGGTACCGACGTCGAACTGGAATGGCGAGCCGACGTCGTGGTCGCCCTGGACGAAGCCTGGTCACGGCGGTGGCGACGTCCGCCATCTCGATGCGATCGAGCGCGAGCAGCTCGGGACCGGGCGCCGCGTCGGGACGGGAGAACATCGTCATGCGCGGCTGATACCTCGTGTCGACGCATGCGGTCGCGGGCCTTCCTGCGAGCGATGGCGATCATCCACGAGCGCACTCTGGAGTCTCCACGGAATTTCGCCGCATCGCGCCAGACTGCGACCATCGTGTCCTGCAGGATTTCCTCGCTTATGCCTCGATCGCTGACGACGAAGAGAATCTGGCCGAAAAGAACACGACCGTGACGCCGATAGAGATCAGTTAGAGCATCCCGATCTCGAGATGCGACCCGGCGCACAAGGTCACGGTCGTAGAGCTCGGGATGATCCATTACCCCCGCTTCCGTCGGTCGGAGAATCTTCAGACTCAGAGGCGTTGATTCGCTGGAAGGCACCACCGTCAGGGAACGAGTCTCGGATACAGATACCACACCTACTTAGTAGCAACGAGAGGCGCGATGGTTCGCGAATTTCTTTCCTTCGCGTTTGAGGTGGCAAGGCTTCGTGCTCGCGTCGATGGCCGAGACGGCTCACGAACAGATCGAACAACCGGCGGGAACGAGAAACACACGGGGAGGCGGGCGGAGGCGAATCGTGCCGCGCGCTTCGATTTGTTAATCCTCCGAGGAGGGTCGCAGGGAGCGCGTGCCCTGAATCCGGGCAGGCTGGAAGGGCTTGCAGGTTGAGATGGCGGGGTTGGCCTCTTTGCCCGCTGGGTTCTCGTCGCCTCTGCGGTCCCTCCGGCGGGCCGGCCTGGGCCGGTTCGGTGCGTCGGTTCTCGGCGCTCTGTGTCGGCCTCCGGGCCTCGGCCTGCGGTGTCGCCCCGGTTGGCCGCCGTGGCCTGGCGCCCACAGCCGCCCGCCACCTGACCTACACCCCGCCCCCGTCGCCGCCACGAGGGCGAACGTGGGCGCCTGTCGTTGCCAACCACGGCCGAGAGCCGCACGCGGAATCGGCCGGCCTCCACTCACACCCCGCCTCGACCGCGGACCCGACCCGACCTGGATCTCGGGCGAGCGGTTTCCGGACACGAGGCGGCCCTTGTCCACCTAGCGCGACATCACGAGGTGGGCGCTGAGGGACCCGAACACCGAACCATCTCCTACGGAGAAGCTCTGACGAGTTCAGAAACCCTCCCGGCGATCGGCCGGAGATTACACACACTGCGACGAGATGAACATCTCAGCTCCGCAAAAGAGAGATTGCCCTCCGAGCAGACGGCCAAGTTCGTGGATCACCAAGGCGTACAGAACGCCGCCCCGAACGACCAGGCACGTCGCCAGGTGGGGCCACACCTAACGGTTCGGGAATTGCCGACTCGCCCTGAGGTCGCCGAGCCGGCCTATCCGCGCAGTGCCTCCAAGCGCGCTTGGCTATTCGGTGGTCCGCATCTCGGGGTACATATCGAGCCACGCCTCCAGCGCCTTGAGGTAGGCCCGGTCGGCCTCGGTGAGGGTCACGTCGTCCTCCTCCTCGATCTCTTCAAGGAACTGTGCCGCGCCTTCCAGTTGTCACGTCCCGGCATGAGTGCCGATCACGCGCTTCTGGCCGATTCCCCAAACGCCAGCCCGCGACGCACGCCGA
>CALAQS010000173.1 GCA_937888435.1 uncultured Acidobacteriota bacterium | reverse complement strand
TTCGAAGTTCTCGTCTGCGATCGTTCGGAAGATGCCCTCGGCTCCTTCGCGGGCCGGCCGCGGGTCGCGACCGCGCGCCTCGACTTCGCGAGCGGAGCCGCGGTTGCCGCGATCTCTTCCACGGCGTCTACGACTGCCAACGAGACGCCGGCCGTAGAATGGACGCGATGCATGGCTGAAAAGCGCACGCTTGCAGTGCTCATTCCCTGCCTGAACGAGGAGAAGGGAATCGCGTCCGTCGTGTCGGAGTACCGTCGCGCGTTCCCGGAGGCGCGCATCCTCGTCGTCGACAACGGGTCGATGGACGGCACGGCGAGCGCGGCGCGTGCCGCAGGCGCGGAAGTGATCCGAGAAGAGAGGCGCGGCAAGGCGAGGGCCGTGGCGACCGCCCTGAACCTGATCGACGAGGACCTCGTCCTGATGGTGGACGGCGACGGGACTTACCCGGCGGAGGGCGCGTGTCTCCTGTTCCCGCTCTGCGAGCAGGGGATGGACATGGTAACGGGCCTGCGGACCCCCGGGGGAGGCCAGGTCGCCGTGTTTCGCCGATTCCATCGCGGCGGCTCGGCCCTGTTCCACGCGGCGATGCGCTTCGTGTTCGGCTACGCGCCGCGCGACCTGTTCTCGGGGCTGCGGCTCTTCTCACGGCGTTTTTACAAGAACGTGCCCATCCTGTTCCGCGGGTTCGAGCTCGAGACGGAGCTCACGATTCAGGCCGTCGAAAAGGGCTTCCGCGTCGCCGAGGCACCGGTGCCCTTCCGGGAGCGTGCGGAGGGAACCGCGTCGAAGCTGCGGACCGTGCGCGACGGAATCCGGATCCTGCGGCTGATCCTCGTGCTCTTCCGCGACTATCGTCCCTTCGAGTTCTTTGGGCTCGTTTCGGCATTCTTCTTTGCGGCCGGACTCGCCGCGGGATTCCTGCCCGTGCGCGAGTACTTTCAGACCCACCTCGTCGGACGCTTCCCGCTCGCGATCCTCGCGGCGGCCTTGATGAACCTGGCGCTCTTCTCGCTCCTCACGGGCGTGATGCTGGAATCGGGGCTCCGGCACCGTCGAGAGGCATGGCAGATCCAGCTCCGCAACTTCCGGGGATGAGGCCGGAGGTCTCACCGGGGCCGCGTGGCGTCGTCGTCCACATCCTGTCGCAGTACCTGTGGCCGGACGACGCGCCCACGGGAATCTACGCCGAGCAAGTGGCGGACGCGCTCGCGCTTGGCGGCATCACGGTGCGGCTCGTTGGCGGCACAGGCACGTATCGTTTGGGAGAGAGACCGGCGCCGGCCACGTCCATCGAGCGCGTCGCGCACCGCGAAGGGAAGAGGGGCAACCTCCTCTCGACGGCGCTCGAGTACGAATCCGTGAGGCGAGCGTTCGCGTCGGAGATCATGCGATCCGTCGCGCCGGGGGACGTCGTCGTCGTGACGAGCGCGCCGCCGACGACGATCGGACTCATCCGCCAAATCCGGAAGAAAGGCGCGCGCGGTGTCTACTGGCTGCAGGACTTCTATCCCGAGCTGATCCGCGGGGTCGTCGATTTCCCTCTCGTGCTCCGCCGGCGCTTCTCGGCGACGTGGCGGGCGCGCCTCGCGGAATGGGACCATGTGGTGAAGGCCGCCGGGAACCTCGGCTACCATGGCGCGAATGCGCGGGTCATCCGCAACTGGCCGACCCTCGACCTCGGCGAGTCCCGCCCGTTTCGTCCGGGAACCGCGCTCTATTCCGGGAACCTCGGCTGGGGCCACCACCTGCCGAGCTTCCTCGCGCTCTGTGAGAAGCTCGCGCACGGGGGGTTCGAGATTACTGTCCAGGGCGACGGCCCCGGTCTCCTGCGCCTTCCGGACTGGATCCGCACGGGACCTCCGCTGAAGCGACCCGGGGATCTCATCCGCGCATACTGGGACGCCGAGGTGCACCTCGTCGCGGGCCACCCGGCCATCCCCGACGCCGTCTTCCCTTCCAAGTTCTGGAACGCCCGGGCGACGGGTCGCACGGTTCTCTTTTCGGGACTGGCAGGCGAGATGGAGGAGGAGAGACTGGCCGCCGAGGCGGCGGACTATCGCCGCCACCTCCCGGACCTCGCCAACTTCATCGGCGGCCTCGCCCGGGGAGCCGCATGACGAAACCGCCCGCCCCCGAACGCGGGTCGCGCACGCGCCGCCAGCTTGCGCTCTATCGGCTCGGTCTCACGCTTCTCGTAATGACGTTCCGGGTCGGGCCCCTCGCCTCGATCCTGGCGCGGGCCTCGAAAGTCTTTCTCAGGCACGCAAGGGTCCGACAGTTGCTGCGCACGGGCGGCTTCGATTCGATCGTGGACGGCGGCGCGGCCGTCGGCGAGTTCGCGTTTGCCGCGCGGGACACGTGCCAGGGCGTCCCCCTCGTGTGCGTCGAGCCTCACCCGCCCTCGGCCGAGATCCTCCGCCGGAACGGCTTTCGTGTCGTGGAGGCAGCACTGTGGAAGGCACCGGGCCGGCTCAGGCTGACGCAGCCTGCCGACGCGACGACGTCGTGCAGCGTCGTGCTCGAGCCCGCCCCCGGACGGCCTTCGTGGGAGGTGGACACGGTCCGCCTCGACGAGATCGGAATCACGGGCGAACGGATCCTCCTGAAGCTGGACCTGCAGGGGGCCGAGCCCGAGGCGCTCGAAGGCATGGGGTCGCTCTGGCCGCGCTGCGCGGCTGTGCTCCTCGAGGTGAGCTACGGCCCATCCGGCTCATACGAGTCGCTCCGCACTCTTCTCGAGGCGCGCGGCTTCGCGGAGGCGGGAACGCTGAATGAGCTCGAAGAGGGCGGGCTCCCGATCGAGGCCGACAAGCTCTTCGTGAGGCGCGGCACCGTATGATCGGGCACAGCCTTCTGACGCTGGTCCCGGGTGCGTCGGGCGCCGGCTCGGAGTGGTACGCCCGGGACCTCGTGGTCGTCTCGCGCGGCACGTCGCGTCCAGAGGTCTGCGGCGACGCCGCGAGGTACGTCGACCCGCTCTCGTCCGGCGACATCGCGGAGGGGATCGAGGACGTGCTCCGGAACTCCGCCGGGCTCGTCGAGGCGGGCCGCCGGAGGGCCGCGCATCTCACCCTCGAGGCGTGCGTGCGCGCTCACGATGCCGTCTACGGAGAGCTCGCCGCGTGAGCGCGGGGACCGGCATTCAGCGGGCCTTCTCGCAGCTCGCCGTGGCGCTCTCCCGCGCGGGCGTTGCGCGCGTCCCCGGAGCCCGGCAGGCGTATGCGCTGCTCCACCGCCTCGTCTTCCCCGGCGGCGAGCGGCGCATCGTCGTGAACGGGATGCCCATGTGGGTGGACACGCGCGACCGCGTCATCGCGACACACCTCCTCGGCGACGAGGTCTGGGAGCCATTGGAGACCGCGGCGTTTCTCGCGTACGCGCAGGAGGGGATGTGCGTCTTCGACGTCGGTGCGAACATCGGGTACTACACACTTCTCGCGGCGCGCGCCGTCGGACCTTCCGGCCGGGTGTACGCGTTCGAGCCGGAGCCCCACAACTTCGAGCTCTTGACGCGAAATGTCGCGGAGAACGGGTTCACGAACGTCCGGCCCGTCAACGCCGCCGTCTCGAATAGGGCGGGTGTCGTGCGACTGCATCTCGACGACGCGAACTTCGGGGCGCACTCCTTCGATCCGGGCTCGGTCCGAAACTCGTCTGGCCGCTCGGTGGAGGCCGAGACCGTCCGGCTCGATGATTTCGCCGACGAGGCGCGCGCCTTCGAAGCGGGGGTCCTCGTGAAGGTCGACGTCCAGGGCGCCGAAGGTCTCGTCGTCGAGGGCGGGCGTCGCCTCCTTGCGCTGCCGAAGGTCACGGCCTTCATGGAGTTCTGGCCTGAGGCGCTCGCGCGGGCGCAGGCCGACGCCGCGCGCGTCCTCGCGGACCTCGAAAACCTCGGCTTCCGGTTCGAGGACATCGAGTCGCCAGAAGCCAAGCGCCGTTCGCTTCGTCCCGCGGAGATTCTCGAGACGTGCCGCGGGCCCACGCAGTCGTGGATGAACCTCCTCCTGACGAAACCCGTCCGGCCGTGAGAGGTCGGCCGCCGGCCACGCGCACCTGGCCCCGCAGGCACGCCGTGGCAAGATGACGCCGGCCCGCCGAAGGCGGGTGGAGGAGGAGAACGGTGAAGTCATCCGGCGACGTCTTCTCTCGCTACGGCGTGCACGTGCTGCTTCTCGCATTGGTCGCCGCGATGTCCTGTGCGAACCAGCTCCTCCTGAAGGCCGGCGTGTCGCAGCGCGGACCGATCGCCATCAGCTTCGAGGGGCTCATAGTCCTCATCCGCCGCATCTTCACGACCCCGCTGATCCTGGCCGGCTACGCGCTCGGCGGATTGACGAACCTCGTCTGGCTGACGGCGCTCTCCCGCTTCGAGATCAGCTTCGCGGCGCCCGTCATGGCGGGTCTCTCTTTCGTCTTCCTCCTCGCCGCGTCCGCGCTCGTTCTCGGCGAGACGGTGGGCTCAAGCCGTTGGATCGGAACGCTTCTCATCGTCGCCGGCATGTTCCTCGTCGGGCGGAAATAGGCCCTTCATGCCGCGCGTGACCGTACTCGGAGCCGGCCTCGTCGGCTCCCTCATCGCCAGGACGCTCGCCGACGACGGGCGGTTCGAAGTTCTCGTCTGCGATCGTTCGGAAGATGCCCTCGGCTCCTTCGCGCTTTCCGCCGCGATGCGATTCTCGGGCTCGAGCTCCGCACGGCCGGGCGCGAAGCGGAGCCTGTAATATGTTCGCACGTTGACTTCGGACTCTTCGCTCCCCGGGGCGCGCGCGAACGATCCACGAACCCATTCAAGTCCCGGGGTCCCCGTCGAATCGAGATGGCTCGTGAGCTTCGACGGCGCGGTTCGCCGCCTTGAATCCGTCGCTCGCCCCGATCGGTATCGCCAGATCGAGCAACTCCCTCCAGACGCGCCCCGAACTGTCCGCGGGGGCGGCTATTCCTATGCTCCGGCCAGCTTCGGCGCGCGGACGACCGTGCAGAGGACTCGCGACTTCAACCGCGTCCTCAGTCTCGACCCGGAGAACGGGATCCTGGAATGCGAAGCCGGGCTGACGCTCGGCCAGCTTCACTCGGTGGCCACACCTCACGGCTGGTATCTACCGGCTCAGCCCGGCTATCCCCTGATCACGATCGGCGGCTGCATCGCCGCCGAGGCTCACGGGAAGAACCATTTCCGGGACGGCACTTTCCGCCGGCGCGTCCTGGCGCTCGATCTCTTTCATCCGGCCCACGGGATTCTCCGGCTGACCCGGGACAGTCATGCGGATCTCTTCGAGCTGACCTGCGGAGGCCTCGGCCTGACCGGACAGATCCTCTCCGCAACACTCGCGCTCGACCGTCTGGAGGGGACGCGAGTTGAGATCCGGAGGGTCTCGCTCGGACGGCTGGAGGAGGCCGTTCCACTCCTCGAGCAATGGGCTCCGAAGAGCCGGTTCCTCTACACATGGCACAACCTTTCCGTTTCGGGCGCGTCCTTTGGCCGCGGGTTTCTCTATACCGGCGACTTCCGGCCCGAATCCGGACTCGCCCGGGACGGCGGCGAGCGTTTCACGCCGATAACGGCGGAAGACCGCGGTCGCTGGAGAGTCTGCCTGCTCAACCGCGCGACGACCGTCCTCTTCAACGCCGCCTACGAGCTCGCCCAGAGAGCCTCGAGCCGCGTGCGGGTGCTGTCGCTCTTCGAGTTTCTCTTTCCGGTCGCCCGCAAGGTCGCCTACTACGAGCTGTTCGGGAGAAAGGGTTTACACGAATACCAGATGCTCGTGCCGGTCGAATCGTTCGAGGATCTCGCCGCCACCCTTCGCCGCGGGCTTATGCGTTTCGGGGTCCCGATCGCGCTCGCGTCCTGTAAGCTCTTCAAAGGAGAACGGAGCCTGTTACGGTTCGATGGGACGGGGATCTGTCTGGCTCTGGATTTTCCGAGAAGTTCGGGGAGCGAGCGCCTGGCCGGGTTCCTCGACGGGGTGGTGCGCGAGGCGCGAGGCCTTCCCAACATCGTGAAGGATTCCCGGCTGCCGCGGGAAACCGTGGAGGCGTGTTATCCGGGGTACGAATCCTTCCGGCGGTCGCTTCGGGCCTTCGATCCGCTACGCCTGTACCGTTCGGAAATCTCGGAACGACTCGGGCTATGACCTGCGTCATCGTCGGCGCCTCCTCCGGCCTGGGCCGCGCCCTCGCCGAAGAGCTCGCCCGCGGGGGCCACCCGCTCGTTCTCGTCTCTTCCGACGCGCGAGACCTGTTGCCGCTCGCCTCCGATCTCACCGTCCGGTTCGGGGCGGCCGTGCGCACTGTGGCCGCGGACGCTGCGGAGCACGCGGGCCTTGCGGCGGCGCTCGACCGCGCCGTGCCTTCGGGTCAGCCGATCACAGCTCTACTGTTCCCCGTGGGAGCGGTCGAGCAACGCGACGATGGGTGGCTCGAACCCGAACTGGCCGAGCGGCTCGTCCGTGTCAACCTGTTGAGCGTCAGTTCCGTCGTGGGACGGCTTCTGCCTCGACTGATCTCCCAGGGGAGCGGTACGATCGTCGGCTTCGGCTCAGTCGCCGCCCTTCGCGGACGCTCCAGCAACGTCCTCTATGCGGCGGCCAAGCGGTCGCTCGAGAGCTACTTTGAGAGCTTGCGTCACTTGGGCGAGCCTCGCGGGCTCACCGTGGCGTTCTACGTCCTGGGGTACCTCGACACGCAGCTTTCTTACGGCAGCAGGCTCCTGCTGCCCAGGGCGGACCCCAAGCGAGTGGCGAAACGCGTGTGCCGCGCTCTGGGGCGCGAGCGGGGACGACGTTACGTTCCCTGGTTTTGGTATCCTGCCGGCGTTCTCTTGAAAGCAATCCCCTGGGCCGTGTTCCGCCGGCTCAACTCCTAGTGCCGCGATGACGGAAAGCGCACTCCGGATCAGCCTCTTCTTCCCCGTCTATCGGGACGAGGCGACCGTCGAGCGCGTCACTCGGAAGGCCGTGGCGATCATGAATGAGCTGGCGAGCGAGTACGAGGTGATCATCGTGGACGACGGCTCGCCGGACCGTGCCGGGGAGGTGGCGGACGAGCTTGCGCGCACGATCCCCGGCGTCAACGTCATTCATCACGCGCGGAACATGGGGTACGGGGAAGCCCTTCGAAGCGGTTTCAAGGCGGCGCGTTACGAGTGGATCTGCTTCACGGACGGAGACGACGAGTACGACGTGGACGACCTGAGGAGGCTGATCCGGCTCCGAGACTATTACGACCTGATCATCACCTTCCGCTACGCGAAGCGGTACTCCGGCGTCCGGATCTTCATCTCGTTCGTCTACAACAAGATTCTGCGGCTGCTTTTCCAGACGCGGTACCGCGACATCAGTTGCGGCCTCCGGATGATACGGAAAGCGGTGGCCGACGAGCTCGTCCTGCAATCGACCAGTCCGTTTATCGGAGCGGAAATCGCCATCAAGACGACGGTCAAGGGCTTCCGCGTCGGTGAAGTGGGAGTTCAGACCTTCCCGCGGGAATTCGGCAGTGGGTCCTCGACCACCCTGCCCAACATCCTGGCGACGATCCAGGACATGTTCCGCGTCCATCGGACGATCTTCTCCCCCCAGTACGACCGTCCGCTCAACCGGCCGGAAGTCCGATGAAAGACATTGGCAAAGGGACTTGACACCAATCAACCGCGCACCGCCGCTGGGGGGCGTTTCGGAGGTCGAACGGCGGTACTTCGATCTCCTCGTGAAGAAGCGCGGCGAGTTCGACCCTTTAGCGCCGCGTGGCTGGCGAACGATCGCGAGGCGCTTCGCCGAGATGGTCCCTTCCGGGAAGCTCTCGCGTCTGCTCGACATCGGGTGCGGAACGGGGCAGTCCCTCCAGATCTATGAGGACCGCGCGACCGGCTACGTCGGCATCGACCTCTCCTTCGAGGCGCTCTCCGTGGCGCGCCGGAAGCTCTCCGCGGCGGACTGGGGCCAGGCCGATGCCTGCCGGCTTCCTTTCAAAGACTGCTCCTTCGACGCGGTGGCTTTCAGCAGCGTGCTGCACCACATACCGGATTTTCTGCCGGCCCTCTCGGAGGCGCGGCGCGTCCTGACACCGGGCGGAAGAGTCTTCGCGTTCGATCCCAACCTGCTCCATCCGGCGATGGCGCTTCTGCGCTGGCCGAAAAGCCCGTTCTATCTGTCGGAAGGTGTCAGTCCGAACGAGGCGCCGCTCCTACCAGCGGCCCTCCGGCGAGCCTTCGACGCAGCCGGGTTCGTCGAGATCCGTCAGCGCTGCCAGTCGGACATCCCGTACCGGGAAGTTGGTCCGCGCCTGATCAACGCCTGCCTGTCGCTCTACAACTTTGGAGACTGGATCTTCGAGCGGATCGGGCTCGGCCGCTGGTTCGGGACTTTCATCCTGACAGCCGGCCGCAAGGCGGTCGAGGCGCGGCGAGCATGACCTTCTCCGGCAGCCTCGTTCCGCGGCTCCTGACGGCGCTCGTGCTCGCCGCGTCGGCCCTCGGTCTTCTGTCGGTTCCGGTCGGCATCTACGACGACAGCCTCCTGTTGTTGGGCGCCCGACTCGTCGCCAGCGGGAAAACCCCGTACCTCGACTTCTACACGCACTACGGTCCGCTCGGCTACACGATCCTGGCTTTCCTGCTCCGTCTCCTAGGGAATCCGGGACTGGCGCTGCGAATAGGGGCGATCCTTCTGCTCGCGGGGATGGCCATTCTCTGGCATGTCCTTTTCCGTTCGCTGCAGCCCGAGAGCCCTCTTCGAGAGTACCCCGTTCCTTTTCTGGTCGGGGCGGTCTCCGCTGTCGCGATTCAGGCCGCCTTCCTCCCATTCGCATTCGCAACAGGGGTCGTCGTTCTTTTTCTCCTCGCTCGAAGCGCGCCTGAGGGACTGCGCGCAACCGCTCTCAACGCCGCGGCCGGCGCGGTGCTGGCCGCCGGGTTCCTGATCCGTCCCGCATTCGGCGCCTACTGCGCCGGCGCGCTTCTCCTCCTGGAGACCGCCGGCCGGCCTCGCTTCGGCGGCTCGCGGAATTCTCTCGCGGCGCTCGCCGTGTTCTTCGGGACCGCCGCCTGCTCCGCCCTATTCCTGTGGTCGTTTCTCTATCGGGGAATTTCGCTGCCCGTTGCGTTCAACGCCACGATCCTCATGCCGGCCCGCTTGGTGGGCGCCGAGGGGACGCGCTATCTCGATCCGGAGTTCCTCCTGGCCGCGGGAACCAATTCTCTCGGCCTCGTGAGGGCAATCGCGACCGGGGCGGGCCTCGTCGCGACGACCGTCGCGTGGACGATCGCTGTTTCGCCGGGGAAGACGCGTCGTCTTGCCGTGGCCTGCGTCGCCGCAGGGGGCATCCTGCCTCTGCTGCCCGCGGTCTCGGAGCATCCCGCTCGAGCCGCCGAATTGCTTTCACTGACGTTTTTCGTTCTGGCCTGCTTCCTCGTCTTCTCCGCCCGGCGCGCCCTCCAGGAATCCGCTCTTCTGCGGGCGTCCGCGACCTTCGGCCTCGTGGCGGCGGCGTTCGGGCACTACTTCTGGGCGCGCGCGGACATGTACCACCTCCTTCCCATGCTGACCCTGGCCCTCGTGGGAGCGGCGCTTGTGCTGGCGTTGCTTCGCCCCGCGGGCCGCGCGGCCGTGGTCGGTCTGTTCCTTTTCACGTTTGTCTCGGCTGCGCCTTTCTTGTTCTTCCCCGCGGCCTTGCTTCTGAATCCTGGCGTCGCCGCAAACCTCCGGCCCTGGCGCTGCACCCTGGTTGGGTCCGACATCTACCTGGCCGTCACCTACGCAGACAGCCTCGCGGATCCGAAAAGCCGCTTCGTGGCGGTGGGCTCGAGCCAGGCCTGGAGCTCCGCCGACCCGATCCTGCTCTTTCTGATTTCGCACCGCCTCCCCTACACACGGTGGTTTCAATATGACCCCGGCCTCCAGTCCTCCGCCGCGATCCAGGGGGAGATGGAGCGCGAGTTGGAGGCCTCCGGCAGCCGAACCGCCGTGGTTTGGAGAGCAGACAAGCATCCCTTCGACTGGGACAGTCCAGGTTCCGACGCCCGCTCTCCGTTCGATGATTTCTTCGATGGGCTCTACCCGATTACCGCGGCGAAGTTCGGCGATTATGAAGTCCGGGTTCGCGCACAAGGCGCTTCTGCCGCGCGTTAGCGATGCCCCTCCGCCCCGGCTCATAATCCGCCGCATGCCGCGCGTGACCGTACTCGGAGCCGGCCTCGTCGGCTCCCTCATCGCCAGG
>CALAQS010000172.1 GCA_937888435.1 uncultured Acidobacteriota bacterium | reverse complement strand
CGGGTTCGGGCTTTTCCACGAGCCGAAGAGCCTGGCGAGCTGCGCGGCGGTCGCGGCCTCGTCGAAGTCGCCCACGAAGGCCGCCTCGCCGTTCGATGCCCCGTAGGACTCACGGTAGAAGGCCTTGACCTGGTCGAGCGTCGCGGCCTTGTATTCCTCGAGGCTCTCCTCGGGCGTTTCCGTGTAGCGAGGGTCGCCCTTCGCGTAGGGCCGCATGCGGCGCGAAAAAGCCGTGGACGCGACGGACCGCGGCTCCGTCCTCGTCTGGTCGATCTGGGCGAGATTCTCCTGCCGCAGAATCTCGAGCTCGGACGCCGGAAAGGAGGGCTCCTTCAGGATCTCGGCGACGAGGTCGAGGACCTTCGAGAAATTCTCTCGCGTCGTCTCGATCGAGGCCGTGACGGTTCCGATTCCGCCGGAGATGCGAAGGCGGGCCTTGAGCCGGTCGATCTCGTCCTGGATCTGCTGGCGCGTCTTTGTCGCGGTCCCGCGCTCGAGCATGTCCGCCGTGAGATCCGCGATCGCGTTCTTGCCGGTGAGCGAGGCCACGTCGCGGAAATGCAGCGCGAAGGTCCCGCGCACAGAAGCGCCGCGCGTCTTCTTGGAAAGGAGCGTGAGCTTCATGCCCGAGGCAAGTGTCGAGCGCTTCGTCCGCGCCTCGACGTTCGCGGGCGACGGGTCGAACGCCTCGCCCGCCTGTACGGCCGTAGCGCCCGCGTAGCCCTTGAGCATCGCCGCGACGTCGGGCGGAGGCGGGACCTCTGAGCGGTCCGGCTTCGCCGTCGGGATGAAGGTGCCGAGCGTGCGGTTCGAGGGTTTGAGATATGCGGCCGCCATCTTCGCGACGGCCTCGGCGGGATACGCCTTGAGCCGGTCGCGGTAGAGGAAGAAGAGGCGCCAGTCCCCCATCGCGATCCACGTCGAGAGGCGGAGGCCGACCTGCGAGGGATCGTTCAGCGCGAGGTCGATCTGCTTGAGGAGCTGCGTCCGCCCGCGCTCGATCTCTTCTTTCGTCGGCGGGTGGACGGCGGCGTCCTCGACGGTCCTGAGCAGGATGTCGCGTGCCTCTTCGAGGGACTGTTCCTGCCGGACCTCGGCGCCGAAGATCGCGAGGCCCGGCTCCCGGAACAGCGGCGCGAAGCGGAAGGTGGCGGACGCCTTCTTCGTCTCGACGAGGGCCTTGTGGAGGCGGCCAGAGGGCGTGTCGCCGAGAGCGAACGCGAGGAGGTCGAGACCGGGTGCGTCGGGGTCGCTCCCGGCGGGGAAGTGGTAACCGGCCGCGACGACCTGGACGTCGCCAACGCGTCGCAGCGTGACCGTGCGCTCGCCGTCCTGGACGGGCTCGAGCGTGTAGGTCGGATAGAGCGTGCGGGAAGGCTTCGGGATCGGGCCGAAGTATCGCTGGACGAGCCCGAGAGTCTTCGCCTCGTCGAACTTCCCGGCCACGACGAGAACCGCGTTGTCAGGCTGGTAGTAATTTCGGTAGAAGGCCTGGAGGCGCTCGATCGGCACGTTCTCGATGTCCGAGCGCGCCCCGATCGTGTCGCGGCCGTAGCCATGCCAGAGGTAGGCCGTCGCGTAGATCCGCGCGAGGAGGACCTCACTCGGGTCGTTCTCACCGGCCTCGAACTCGTTCCTCACGACGGTCATCTCGCTGTCGAGGTCTTTCTTCGCGATGAACGAGTTCACCATCCGGTCGCTCTCGAGATCGAGAGCCCACTCGAGGTTCGCGTCCGTCGCATCGAACGTCTCGAAGTAGTTCGTCCGGTCGAACCACGTCGTCCCGTTCGGTCGCGTCCCGTGCTCCGTGAGCTCGCGCCAGATTTCCTTGTGCTTCGGCGTGCCCTTGAAGACCATGTGTTCGAGGAGGTGCGCCATACCCGTCTCGCCGTAGCCCTCGTGCCGCGAGCCTACGAGGTACGTGATGTTGACGGTGATCGTCGGTTTTGAGGGGTCCGGGAAGAGGATGACCTTGAGGCCGTTCGCGAGGCGGTACTCGGTGATGCCCTCGACGGACGTCATTTTTTCGGGCGCCGCGGGTTTCGGTACGTCCGCGGCGGCGAGCGGGAACGCGGCGGCGAAAGAGAGAACGGCGCCGAGGGCGGCGGCGCGGCAAAGGTGTGACATGAGCTTCCTCCGGGGCGCCCCGGGGCGCCCGCACGGAGGGAGTCTAAGCCGTCCGGGACTCCCGTCGGATCAGCCAGACCGCGCCGAAGGCCTCGAACGTGGCATCGTCTTCCCGTGCCAAAGATTCCGCGTCCTCGTGGACGCGGACCCGAGCCTCACGACGTTCGGGCTCGACGTCGATGACGACCTCGCGCTGCTGCCCTCCTCGGCTCGCCGAACCGCGGACGGCGGGTGGCTGAGGGCTCAGGCGGGCCGGGGCTTGCGGGAGCGCGAGAAGCCGAGGACCCCGGCAAGCGGTGCGCGCGCGTTGCGACGGCGGCCGAAGAACGACGTCGACTCGCGCCGGATGAGAATCGTCACGACGGCCG
>CALAQS010000171.1 GCA_937888435.1 uncultured Acidobacteriota bacterium | reverse complement strand
CCTTCTCCCTCCCGCGAGGCGAGGCCATCTCGGGTTGGGGCCCGGATTCATCGAGCCTCGTGGTGTGGGACCGGAACAAGGTGCCTGCGGACGTGGATCGCGTGGACCTCACCACGGGACGGCGGACGCGCGTCTTCACGGTTCTCCCCGCGGACCCCGTCGGAATCCCGGGGATCCAGGGCCTCTACATCACACCGGACGCCCGGGCCTACGTCTACAACGTCACTCGCAAGCTCTCCGTGCTCTATCTCGTCGAAGGGCTCAAGTGACGCACGCAGATCGAGCGTCATGACACTTTCCGCCGGCACGCGCCTTGGCCCCTACGAGATCCTCGCCCCCCTCGGCGCGGGCGGGATGGGCGAGGTCTACCGGGCGAAGGACACGAAGCTGGGCCGCGAGGTCGCGATCAAGGTCCTGCCGGAGCAGTTCTTCGAAGAGAAAGAAAGCATCGCCCGATTCGAGCGCGAGGCGAAGTCTCTTGCCGCGGTGAACCACCCCCATATCGCCGCTCTCTACTCCTTCGACGAGGTCTTGGGGCGGCACGTTCTGGTCATGGAGCTGGCCGAAGGGCAGACGCTGTCCGAGAGGCTGCTCAAAGGGCCTCTCGCTCCCGATCAGCTTCTGAGAACGGCGATCGAAATCGCGTCCGCGCTCGATGCCGCCCACAGGGCCGGCATCGTCCACCGTGACCTGAAGCCGGGCAACGTGATGCTCACGAAGTCGGGCACGAAGCTGCTGGACTTCGGGCTGGCTAAGGCCGCCGCGCCTCTGGTCCAGCCCTCCGACTTGACCTCACAGCCAACGGAGCTACCGAAGAACCTCACGCAGAAGGGAACGATCCTCGGGACATTGCAGTACATGGCGCCGGAGCAGCTCGAGGGAAAAGAAGCCGACGCGCGCAGCGACATCTTCGCCTTCGGCGCCTTGCTCTACGAGATGGCGACAGGGCGAAAGGCCTTCGAAGCGAAGAGCCAGGCGTCGCTGATCACGGCGATCATGTCTCAGGACCCGCCGGCGATTTCGAGCGTGCAGCCGATGTCGCCTCCCGCGCTCGACCGGGTGGTCAGAACCTGCCTGGCAAGGGATCCTGAAGAGCGCTGGCAGTCCGCGGGCGACTTGAAGCGGGAGCTGCGCTGGATCGCCGAGGGGTCGCAGAGCGGCGCGAGCGCTGTCTCCGGCTCGGCGCGCCCGCGCCGCGGCGACGGGCTCTGGAAGGTCGCCACCTTTCTGCTCGCCGCTTCGGCCGTCTCGTTCGCCGCCATCTACTTCCGTCGTCCGGCCTCGACCGCCCGGCCTCTGCGCTTCTCGATCGCCGCGCCGGCAGGGACGAGCTACACCTTCGCGACCGAAGAGATCGCGGGGCCGCCCGCCCTATCGCCCGATGGCCGCTGGCTCGTGTTCACGGCGACCGACAGCTCGAGCAAGAGCCTGCTGTGGCTTCGAGCGATGGCCTCCCTCGATGCGAAACCTCTTGCCGGGACCGACAACGGGAGCTATCCGTTCTGGTCTCCCGACAGCCGGTTCATCGGTTTCTTTGCCGGTGACAAGCTCAAGAAGCTCGACATCCTGGGCGGCGCGCCGGAAGTCGTGTGCTCCACCGGGAGCAACTGGCAGACCGCTGGAACGTGGTCTCCGAGCGGAACGATCCTCTTTGCGTCGGACGTCCTTCGTCGCGTGTCCGCCTCGGGTGGAACTCCGCAGCCCGTCACGAAGGCCGATCCCGCCCGAATTCACCGCTGGCCGTACTTTCTTCCCGACAGCGAGCACTTTCTCTACGTCTCCATGAGCCGTCTCCCGGCCGCCTACCTCGGTCCACCTGGGGATTCCAGGGGCGACGAAAGCAAGGACGGGATCTACGTCGGCTCTCTCGCCTCGACGGAGTCCAGGCGAATCCTTCGCTACTCGTCGAAGCCCGTGTACTCCCCCTCCGGACACGTCCTCGTCGTGAGCGACGGGAACCTCCTCGCGGTTCCGTTCGATGCCGGGAAGCTCGAGGTGACCGGTGAGCCGTTCCGCGTCGCGGACCGGGTGGGGTCCGATCCCGTGACGCGCAACGCGTTCTTCACGGTCTCTTCGAGCGGCATTCTCGCGTATCAGACGTCGGACGCGGCGCGCGGTCTCGCGCAACTGGTCTGGTTCGATCGCTCCGGGAAGCGGCTCGGCACGGTGGGCGAGCCGCGTGTATACGGCGGCGTGCGCCGGTCGCCGGACGGTCGCAGAGCGGCCGTCGAAGTCTGGAATGAGCGGATGACCAAGGAGATCTGGCTCGTCGAGTTCTCTGGCGGGCTCGAGCAGCGCGTCACGTCCGTTCGTTGGGCAGAGAGCCCGGCGTGGTCTCCGGATGGGAAGCGCATCGGCTATGCCCTAGAGTCGGGGGACCGGATGGAAATTCGCGAGAAAGAGATCGTCGGATCCGGCCGTGACGAAGGCCTGTTCCCGCCCGAGAGGCTCGATTGGACCGGAGACTGGTCTCCCGACGGTCGCTCGATTCTCCTGACGAGCCTCACGCCGGGGAGCGGTCAGAGGTTCTTCTTGAGCCTCGTCTCACTCCCCCAACGCAAGGTCGCGCCCTGGCTCGCGACCGAAGCCGACGAGCGCGACCCGCTCTTTTCGCCGGATGGACGATGGGAGGCCCACGGATCGAACGAGTCCGGCCTGTACGAAATCTACGTCCGGCCGTTTCCGGGACCGGGCGGCAAGTGGCAGGTCTCCCGCTCGGCCGGCTCTCAGGCGCGCTGGCGCGGAGACGGGCGAGAACTGTTCTACCTGTCATCGGACGGCAAGATGATGTCCGTCGAGACGAAGGCGACGGCCTCGGGTTTCGAGGCGGGTCCGCCGAAGGTTCTCTTCGAAGCGCCTGTGACTAAACCTCTCCTCTATCCGATCGCACCGTTCGACGTGAGCGCCGACGGGCAACGCTTTCTCATCGTCTGTCCCGTCGGCGGGTCCTCGCCGCCTCTGACGGTCGTCGTGAACTGGACAGAGGAGTTGAAGAAGTAGGTCAGCCGCCCTATCAACTCGTTCGGGTGGATGGCTCAGAGCGCGGT
>CALAQS010000170.1 GCA_937888435.1 uncultured Acidobacteriota bacterium | reverse complement strand
CGGCGGCCGAAGAACGACGTCGACTCGCGCCGGATGAGAATCGTCACGACGGCCGCTAGGATCCAAGGCACGAGCAGAAAGAGGCCGACGAGAGGCCAGATGTTCGGGTCCTTCGGCGAAGACGAGGCCGCGCACGAGGGGCACGCCATCGCACCGCGCGCGAGGAGCACGCCGGCGGCAAGGAGAGCGGCGCGGACGGTCGTCTTCATGGCTGCCTCAGTGGTGGACCCACGGTACGGGCACGCCCCGCAGGAGATTGAACGCATCGAGCAGGAGGAACACCGCGTAGGAGCCCGCGAGCGGAAGGGGCAGGAACGCGAGCCACATCAGCGAGCGTTTTTCGTACTTCAGGTGCATGTAGTAGAGGCCAACGAACGAGGCCTTCGACAGCGCGAGCGCGATCATGACGGTCGAGATGATCCGCTTGTCGATCTTCGTGTAGGAGACCGCGACCTCGACGATCGTGAGGACGAGGAGCACCCAGAAGATGCGGAAATAGTCGCGCCGGTGATCCGGGGCCCGCTGAACGCCGGCGTCCGCCGCGTGAGGAACCGAGGATGCGTGCTCGCTCATGTCGGTCTCTTTCAGGGAATGAGGTAGACGAGGGTGAAGACGAGGATCCAGATGAGGTCGACGAAGTGCCAGAACAGGCCCGTGATCTCGACGAAATTCGCGCCGTTCTCGAGGTGCTTGCCGCGCGAGACGCCGAACGCCGTGATCAGCAGGTAGCAGACGCCCGTGAAAACGTGCGCGCCGTGGAAGCTCGTGATGACGTAGAAAGTCGCCGGGAAGTTGCCTGACGGAAGCGTGAAGCCCTCGCGGATGAGGTGCCGGTACTCGTAGACCTGCCCGCACAGGAAAAGGATGCCGCCTGATGCCGTGGCGAGCAGCCAGCGGACCGCCTGCTTCGCGTTCCCGTGCTTCGCCGAGTCGAGCGCGAGCACCATCGTGAGGCTGCTGACGATGAGCACGAAGGTCATGACCGCCGTGAAGGGGATCCCGAGGACGGTCGTGGGCGTAGGCCACTGCTTGTTGCCGGCGCGGAGGATTCCGTAGGCGAGGAGCAGCCCGCCGAACGTCATCGCGTCCGTGACGAGAAAGATCCACATGCCGACCTTGCCCGTCGTCGCCTGGCCGAACGTGGGGGTCGTCAGGGGAGTCGGAGCGGCGGCGTACGAGGCCTCGGGGCGAGAGCTCATTCAGAGTCCTTCCATGTTCACGAGGAGTCCGGTGTCGCGCATCATCAGGTCGATGTCGTCGGGGGACGGCGCGCCGATGCGGCGCATGCGGCCGCGCGCGTCGAGGAGGAGAAGACGGCCCGCGAGCGTGCCGCCTTCGGGCGCTCTGAGCGCCTTCAGCGTGGCGGCCTCGAGGGGCCTGACGTCGCCGCCCGCGAGTGTCCAGCGCCACGCGCCCGCCCCAGCGCCCTTCGCGAGGGCGGCGAGCGTCAGGCCGGCCGAGGGGGACCGTGGCGCCGTGTCGACGAAGCTGACGAGGTGAACCGCTTCACCCGTGTTACGCACGCGCCGCTGGAGCTTCGCGAGCGGCGAGCCGCCCTCCGCGAGCGCGGCGGCCGTCGTGAACTCGGCGACGACGAGGTGCCCGCGGAGGTCCGTCTCGTGAACGGGGTTGCCGGCCTGGTCGACGAGAGCGAACGCCGGGAACGAGCCGAGCACGGGCGGCGCGGGCGGCAGCGCCCGGCGAACCGAGCGCACGAGCGGCAGCGTAAAGGCGGCCGCCACGAACAGCGC
The DNA here is from genome assembly GCA_937888435.1 of uncultured Acidobacteriota bacterium. Lineage (GTDB taxonomy): Bacteria > Acidobacteriota > Thermoanaerobaculia > UBA5066 > UBA5066 > Fen-183. The sequence continues at coordinate 5,912 of CALAQS010000170.1, read as the reverse complement.
CCAGAACCACGGGCTGCCGGTCAGCCACGCCGCGACGCGCTGGGGGGCCGCGGGGACGCCGGAGGTGACGAGAGAAGCGGTCATTTCTTTCCGAAAAACCTAATTCGCTTTCATGTCTTCGTGCGATGTCACGGCGAGTGCCGCGACGAGCTTCTCCCGCCGCGCGTCGGCCTCGGGTGTGCCCTTGACGTCGATCAGGGACCTCACGTAGTACGCCATCGCCCAGAGATCGTCGTCACTCAGCGCGCCTCTCCACGTGGGCATGGCCGTGCCGCCGATGCCGGAGGCGATCGTGCGATAGATGTCCTCGAGCGTCTCGCCGGACCGAACGTGGTCGCGCGTGAAGTCCGGCGGCATGAGCTTGTACCCGTAATCGCTGTCCTTCAGCTCGGCGTGATATGCATCCGGGCGGAGAATCGCCTCGCGTTTGGACAGCTCCAGGCTCGCGGCGTTGATCGTCTCCACCGTCTCGTACGCCGGGTGGCACGAGAGGCACTGCGCCAATCCGTGGTAGACCTTCATCCCGCGCGTGACGGCCTCGTCCCGGCGCTCTTTCCCCCACGGATCGGGGCCGGGCACGATCGGCTCGCCGGGCGTTTTATCGGCCCACTTCGGCGAGAGCGTCTTGATGTACTGGATGATGTCCATGAGCTCGCGCTCGGGGACGTCGTTCCACGGGAGCATGGCGCTGCCGTGGAGCCCCTTCTGGATGATGCGCATGAAGTCCTCGTCGTTCGGAAGCTGGCCGCTCGCCACCGCTCCGAATTTGAACTGGCCCTGCGTGAAGTTGCGCGGCGGCGGGCGAAGGCCGATCGAAGCGGGCCCCTTTCCGTCGCCGTTCACGCCGTGGCAGGCGGAGCAGTACGTCACGAAGAGGTGCTCGCCGTTGTTCAGGCGGCGCGCCGAGACCTTCTTCCCGCCGAGGACCATCGACTTCGTGAAGGTCTTGCCCGGTCCGGAGCATCCGGTGCCGCCCGCAACGATCGCGGCCATGGCCGCCGTCGCCGTGATCGCCGTCGTCACCGACTTCCGAGCGGCGCTTCCGCCGATCTTCTTCCGTCCGACCTTCATAGAAATTTCTTTCTCTCTCTCTTCCAATGTCATTCCGATCTCAAACGAGATAAACCGCGACGAACATGACGACCCACACGGCGTCGACGAAGTGCCAGAACATGGCGGAGAGGCGCACCGTGCTCGCCCGGCCCGAGACGAGGCGCCCCGAGAACGCGCCCGGCAGGAGGACGGCCAGGGCCACGAGACCCGCGAGGACATGGACCGCGTGGAAGACCGTGAGAGAGTAGAAAATCGACCCGTATGTCCCAGTGTCGATCCGGAATCCGGAACGCCAGAGCGGGACCCACACGGCGAGCTGCAGCGCGAGGAACAGGCTTCCGAGCGCGAGGGCGCCGAGGAGCGCGCGCCGAAGCGCCCCCGGCTTCTCTTCCGCCTCCGGGCGGACGCCGAAGTGGAGGACGACGCTCGACGTGAGAAGGACGAGCGTGTTCAGGAAGGGCAGCGCCTTCGGGAGCGGTGGGAGGCCGTCCGGCGGCCAGGCGGGCGCCCGTAGCCGCAGGACCGCGTACGCGAAGAAGAGCGCGACGAAGAGCATCGTCCACGAGGCGAGAGCCATCACCATTCCGACGAACGAGGTTCGCCGGGACTCCTCGGGCACCGGAAAGCGAGTGACAGCCACCGCGGTGCTCATCAGCTGCCGACAGCACCCAGAGCGACAGGCTCGTCGTCGATCGGCTCGTCCTGCGCGAGCCAGTCCTTGCCGGCTACCGCCGGGTTGTTGAACTCGTGCGGCCCGTGAAGAACGATGGGGATCTCGTCGTAGTTGTGGTGCGGCGGCGGCGAGGGAATCGTCCACTCGAGCGTGCCGACCTCCCACGGATTCTCCGTCGCCTTCTTTCCGGAAATGAGACTCGAGAGGAAGTTGCCGACGAAGAGGAACTGCGAGGCGCCCAGGAGAAGCGCCGCACGCGTCATCCACACGTTGATCGGGTGAAGGTGCTTGAGGAACTCGTACGCCTCGTAGTTGTAGAGCCGGCGCTGCATGCCACCGTAGCCGACCACGAGCATCCCGCAGAAGACGATCGTGATCGGGATGATCGTGAGCCAGAAGTGCCACTTGCCGAGAGTGTCGTTCATCATTTTCCCGAACATCTTCGGGAACCAGAAGTAGATCGCCGCGAAGGCGCCGAGCAGCACGGAGGCCGCCATCGTGAGGTGGAAGTGCCCGATCACGAAGTACGAGTCGTGCAGGTAGATGTCCGACGAGATCGCGCCGAGGTGGAGGCCCGTGAGGCCGCCGAGGCCGAACACGAAGACGACGCCGAGCGAGAACAGCATCGGCGTCGCGAAGCGGATCGAGCCCCGCCACATCGTCCCGAGCCAGTTCAGGAAGAACACGGCCGAGGGAATCGAGATGAGCATCGTGAGCGTCATGAAACCCTGCGAGAGGAGCGGGCTCATGCCGACGACGAACATGTGGTGCCCGTAGACGGCCATCGAGAGGAGCGTGATGACGCTCATCGAGAGCGCCGTCGCCTTGTAACCGAACGCGGGCTTGCGTGAGAAGAAGGACAGGAGGTCCGAGACGATCCCCCACGCTGGGAGGATCAGGATGTAGACCTCCGGGTGGCCGAAGATCCAGAAGAGGTGCTGGTAGAGCACCGGGTCGCCGCCGCCTTTCGTGATCGCGGCGCCGGCGAGGAAGAAGTGACTCCCGAAGACGCGGTCGAGGAAGAGCAGAAGGACGCCCGCCGCGAGGACCGGCACGAAGAGGGCGTTCAGGATGGCCGTGAGCCAGATGCCCCACACCGAGAGCGGCATCTGAAAGTAGCCCATACCGGGCGCCCTCAGGCGCACCACCGTCGTGATGTAGTTGACGGCGCCCATGATCGACGCGCTCCCGGTGAAAAAGATGCCGAGGATCCAGAGCGTCTGTCCGTGGCCGGGGGAGCCCACGAGCGTCGAGAGCGTCGGATACGACTGCCAGCCTCCCGCCGCGGCGCCCATCGGGACGAAGAACGAGACGATCATGCAGAGGCCCGCGACGACGTTCGTCCAGAACGACATCAGGTTGAGCGTGGGGAACGCCATGTCCCGCGCGCCGATCATGAGCGGAATCAGGAAGTTCCCGAACGCGCCGATGAGGATCGGCGTGATCGCGAAGAAGATCATGAGCGTCCCGTGCATCGTGAAGAACGCCGCGTAGGACTGCGGGGGCATGACGCCGCCGCTCTGGGGCCAAATGAGCTGGCCGAGCACGGGGAACGGCGTGCCGGGATACGCGATCTGCCAGCGAAGCATCATCGCCATGGCCCCGCCCACGGCGAGGAAGAAGAGGCCGTACCACAGGAACTGCTTGGCGATGACCTTGTGGTCCATCGAGAAGACGTACTTCCTGAGGAACGAGGTCGGTTCCGGGTGGATGTGCTGCTCCGCGTGGAATTCGGGCCCGACGTGAAGGTGGCGGATGGGGGCCGGCTTGCTCGTCGTTGCGTCGCCCATCTCTACTGCACCCACTCCCACCCCCACAGTTGCTCCCGATCAGCCGGGTCGAACCGGCGCTTCGCGTCGCCGACGCCTTCCTTCATCCAGCGCTCGAAGTCGGCCTCGGACTGGACTATGAGGTCGCCCTTCATCTTGTAATGGGCCCACCCGCACATCTGCGAGCACGCGATCTCGAAGTTGCCCGGCTGGAGCGCCTGGAACCACGTGCGCGTCACGTAGCCGGGGTTCGCGTCCTGCTTCAGGCGGAAGTTCGGTATGTAGAAGCTGTGGATGACGTCCTTCGCTTTCAGGTTCAGCATCACGGGCCGCCCGACGGGCACCCTCATCTCGTTGAGCGTGACGACGTCGTCCGGCGTGTTGAAGACGCCGTCGGGTCCGGCATAGCGGATGTTCCACGCCCACTGCTGGGGCATCACCTCGATCCGGACGGTGTCGGGCGAGGTGGGCCAGTTGTACGTGTACTCCTTCACGTCGACCTGCGAGACCCTCACGAGATTCATGTCGATCGTCACGAAGACGATGGCGGCCAGGATGCCGGTGACAGCGAAGCTCTTCCGGTCGGTGCCGTGGGTATACAGCGCCTTGCCCCCCGGCCGCGCCCGGTACTTCCACGACGAGTACACGAGCGCGAACGCCACGAGCGCGAACGCGATGACGCACAGGAGCGTCGTGTACCAGAACAGGGCTTCCGCCCGCCAGCCGTCCCGTGAGACGTCGACGGTCGTCAGCCAGGGAAAAGGCCAGTGATGCATTCGTCTCCCCGCTGGACGGTTACTATAAGGGAACAGAGTCTCAGTTCAAGTTGCTCGTGAACGTCCGCGTCTCGTTCTAGAATCCGGACAGAGTCTCAGTTCCAAGAGGAGGGAAACCATGGGCGACGAGACCTCCCACAAGGGCCACAAGGCGGTGCTGATCTTTCTTTTCGCGCTCTGCGCCTACGCGCTGCTGCCCGTCTTCGGCGTCGGCTTCTACCGGAACGGCTCGAACCAGCTTTTCTTCCAGCTCTGGTACCTCGTCGGCTTCATGGTCATCGCCTTTTTCCTGATGCACGAGCTCATCACGCCGCTGCCGCCGAAGGACACGGGCGAGGGATAGCGGTACCTGGAGAGAGCTTCATCGAGCCCGGGGCCTTCTCCCATAACGACCGATGTCGTCGTGCTTGACGACGTCGAAGAAGAAGATCGTCCCGCCCTCGATCCTGAAAATGATCCGATCCCCGCTGTTGACCCGGGCTTCAAAGTAATACTTCTCGGGCTGGATCGGCTTGATCCTGAGGCCCGGGGTCACGGCTTGTTTGACCAGCGCGAACCCGCAGTCGTCGCAGGCCCTCTGTCGGTCGGTGGTGAGCTTGGCGTAGCTGGCTTTCCAGTCCTTGAGCCAGACTACATCCAGGACCGGCTCTCTACGCGACACGCTTTCGCCGGCTACGCTTCTTTAGGCCGTCGAGGAACCGGCGCGCCTCTTCCAGCGTTCGGGTGCGCGTGACCTGGCCGGCCGCGAGGTTCGCCTCGGCCTTGCGGATGCGCGCCTGCATTTCCGGGTGGTAGAACCAGAGCTGGTCCTTCGGGACGAGAGCCGCGGGGACGAGCTCGAACGTCCCGCGCTCCGTTCGCTCCAGGATGATGAGGTCACCGGCCTCGACGCCGAGGGCCGCACGGACATTCTCGGGCAAAGTCGCCCGTCCCTTCTTGTCCAGCGTGACGAATGCCGAGCTCATCGAAACCCCTCGGAACCCTCTCAGTCCCACAGTGGGACTATACCACTCAGTCGAAGCGGACGCTGACGAGCTTCGACACTCCCGGCTCCTCCTGCGTGACGCCGTAGAGGGCCTGCGCGGTCTCCATCGTCCTCTTGTTGTGCGTGATGAGGACGAACTGCGTCTCCTCGGACAGCTCCACGAGAAGCGACGTGAAGCGGTCGATGTTCGCCTCGTCGAGCGAGGCGTCGACCTCGTCGAGGATGCAGAACGGCGAGGGCTTGTACTTGAAGATCGCGACGAGGAGCGCGATGGCCGTGAGCGCCTTCTCGCCGCCCGACAGGAGGCCGATCGTCTGGTTCCGCTTGCCGGGCGGCTGCGCCATGATCTCGAGGCCCGAGTCCAGGGGGTCCCCCTCGTCGAGGAGATGCATCGAGGCGGTCCCACCGTGGAACAGGCGCTGGAAGACCTGGCTGAAGTTGAAGTTGACGGCCGCGAAGGCCTCCTGGAAGCGCTCCGACGAGGTCGTGTTGATCGTCCCGATGGTCTCGAGGATCTGCGCGAGCGACGCGTCGAGGTCCGCCTTCTGGGCCGAGAGCTCCGCGAGCCGCACACTCTCGACCTCGTACTCCTCGAGCGCCGCGCCATTGACAGGGCCGAGCCGTTCGAGCGCGAGGGAACGGGACACGACGTCCTC
>CALAQS010000169.1 GCA_937888435.1 uncultured Acidobacteriota bacterium | reverse complement strand
TCTGAGCCTCCCAGCTATCGGCACTGAGGGGCCAGCCGTGGCTGAACACCACAGGTTGTCCTGTCCCCCTGTCCTTGTAATAGATCTGTGTACCATCTTTCGTCGTAATCATGCCCCGGTTTAAGAACGACCTTGATCCAGCCCTCCTTGCGCGCATCAAAGGTCTCGTAGGCTTCGGCCGCCCGTTCGAGTGGCAGTTCGTGTGAGATGATGAAGGATGTAGGGGTGCAATGGGAGTTGCGGGGGGCGTTTGGCGCGCACAGACCACCCGGTAGAGACACGTGACGGGCAGACCCTTGTCCGCTGTTGAATGAAAAACATGCAGACCCCTATGTACGAATTTCCCGGAGTTTCCCCCATTCGAAGATGAAGATAAACGCCTCGTCGCAGCCTCCCGTCCGCATCCGCGCCGTGGGCAAGGCACTGCCGAAGCACTACGCCAGCCAGGAGACCCTTATATCGGTCTTTCGGGACGCCTGGGCCGGAGCCCACTACAACCCCGAGCGCCTGGAAGAGCTCCACCGTTCCGTCCAGGTGGCGGGGCGGTACCTGGCGCTACCGCTTGAGGCATATCGGGAACTGAAGTCGTTCGCCGCTCGCAACGAGGCCTGGACGCGGGCCGCGGTCGATCTTGGCGAGGGGGCGATTCGAAAGGCTCTCGAGAAGGCTGGGCTCTTGCCGACCGACGTGGACCATCTTGTTTTCGTCACGACGACAGGGATCGCGACACCGAGCATCGACGCACGCCTCGTCAATAGGCTAGGACTGCGTCGCGACATCCGGCGCACGCCCATCTTTGGACTCGGTTGCCTGGGGGGAGCGGCAGGAATATCGCGAGCCTCGGATCTGCTCGCGGCGTGTCCGGGACAGGTGGCCGTTCTCCTTTCCGTGGAGCTCTGCTCCCTCACACTCCAGATGGACGATCTGTCGATTCCCAACATCATCTCGTCGGGCCTTTTCGGCGATGGCGCGGCCGCCGTGGTTTTAACGAGCGGTCGACGTGACGAGGGGACCTCGGAGGGCGGTCCGGCCGTCGTCGGGAGCGGCTCGGCGTTCTACCCGGACACGGAGCGGGTCATGGGTTGGGACGTCGTCGAGTCGGGCTTCAAGGTCGTCCTCTCGGCCCAGGTGCCGGAAGTGGTCCGCAAGAACGTGAGAAATGACGTCGACGGGTTCCTGACAAGGAGTGGCCTGAGCCGCTCCGCCATTCGCCACTGGATCGCCCACACCGGCGGACCGAAGGTGCTGAAGACGTTCGAGAGTGCCCTGGCTCTGCCCGAAGGGGCTCTCGAGCGTTCGTGGAAGTCGCTGAAGGAGACCGGGAATCTCTCGTCGGCGTCGGTCCTCTTCGTCCTCGGTGAACTGCTCGATTCGGGCCAGCCCGTGAGAGGGGACTTCGGCCTTCTCATGGCGATGGGCCCCGGGTTCTGTTCGGAACTGGTGCTGCTGAAATGGTAGTCCCTGCTTCGGTCCAGCTTTACATCGCCTTCCTCGGCCTCATCATCTGTGAGAGGGGCGTGGAGCTTTACATGTCCCGCCGGAATGCCCGAACGGCCCTGTTGGCTGGTGGCATCGAGAGCGGGCGCGGCGCCTACGCGGTGATGGTCGTCGTTCACGCCCTCTTTCCCCTTGCCTGTGCGGCCGAGGTGGTCGTTCTGGGGCGGCTCTTTCCGGGTGCCTTCGGTTTCGGTGCCCTGGCCCTGGCCCTCGGAGCCCAGGCGCTGCGCTGGTGGGCCGTTGCAACCTTGGGGGAGCGCTGGAATACGCGAGTTATCGTCGTCCCCGGAACCGCTCCCGTGACGGGGGGGCCGTTTCGTTTCCTCCGGCATCCCAATTACCTCGCGGTGATCGTCGAGATGTTGGCCGTCCCGCTGGTGCACGGCGCGTGGATCACCGCGCTGGTCTTCTCGGCACTGAATGCCGCTCTTCTCGCCATCCGCATCCCGGCCGAGGAACGGGCTCTTGGCCAACCTTACGCCGTAGCCTTTCAGGGATGCTCGCGGTTCTTCCCAGGAGGTCTCCCTGACTGACCTTCGCAAAGAGATCCTGGCGGAGATTCGCCGTGCGCTCGTCGTCGACCTGGAGTTTCAAGGGCCGGTCGAATTGACGTCCGAGCTCGCGGCGGATCTTCAGGTCGACTCGGTCGGCACCATCGTCCTGGCTGTCGCCCTCGAGGATCGCTTCCGGGTGAAGCTGACGGGGACCGATGCCTCAGCCGTCGTCTCCGTTCAGGATCTCGTGAACGCCGTCGAGCAGGCGGTTAGCTATGAACGGAGCAGGGACGAGATGCAGGTTGAGGCAGGACGGCCATCGTGAAGGGGCCCCTGCCCTCGCGTCCTCTGTTCCGGACCCTCAACGAGTCGCTCGCGGCGGCCGCGACGAGTGAAGCGGGCCTGACCTTCGTCGACCTCGCGGAGCGTGAGATTTTTGTCTCTTACAGGGAAGTCCACGCGCATGCCCGCAGGGTGGCTGCGTCGCTTCGCGCCCGAGGGGTTGAGACCGGGAACCGGATTGCCGTCGTCTTCCCGACGTCGACCGGATTCGTGGACGCCTTCTTCGGCGTACTCCTCGCGGGAGCGGTGCCGGTTCCGCTCTACCCGCCGGTTCGCCTCGGCCGGCTCGAGGAGTACTACGCTTCGACGGCCCGGATGATCACCGCGGTCGGAGCGCGTCTCGTCCTGGCCGATGCCGCCACCCGAGCGCTCCTGGGCAGGGCGATCGAATCTTCTCGTCCCCCACTCGGGTGTCTGACGCTGGAAGGGCTCGGTCTCGACGAAAGCGAATTAGAGGCCACCGCAAAACCCGAAGCCCTCGGGTTGATCCAGTTCTCTTCCGGGTCGACGATGGATCCGAGGCCGGTTGCTCTCTCGCACGAAAGCCTTTTGGCCCAGCTCGAGGCGCTCAGAGCCCTCCTTCCATCGGAGAAGGATGTTCCGCGGAAGGGGGTGTCCTGGCTTCCGCTCTACCACGACATGGGGTTGATTGGCTGCCTCCTCGAGGCGGTCTACACCGCTGCTTCCCTGGTCCTGATTCCGCCCGAGCTCTTCCTGGCGAGACCTGCACTCTGGCTACGGGCGATCGCCCGCCATCGCGCAACGATCTCCGTTGCGCCCAGTTTCGCCTACGCGCTCTGTTCCAAGAGGGTGAAGGACGCGGATCTGGAAGGTGCTGATCTCGCGAGCTGGCGGATGGCCCTCTGCGGCGCCGAACCGGTCTCGGTCGACGCTCTCGACGGGTTCGCCGGGCGCTTCGAGCGATTCGGTTTCGACCGCAGGGCCTTGCGGCCGGTCTATGGACTGGCCGAAGCCTCTCTGGCTGTCACGTTCGCTTCAGGCGATCGCGAGTTGAGATCCTTGCGCGTCGATCCGGTGCGGCTCGCGGCAGCGGGCGAAGTCGTCGACGGGACGAGGGCGATCGTCTCCGTCGGAACGCCGATTCCGGGGATGGAGGTCGAGCTGCGAGATCCGGACGGGAGGGTGCTCGGGGAGCGTCAGGTCGGGCGGATCTTCGTCCGCGGGTCGTCGGTGATGATGGGGTATTTCGACCAGCCAGAAGCCACTGCGAGCGCACTTACCGGAGGGTGGCTTCAGACCGGCGACCTGGGGTTCGCCTCCGGCGGCGAGCTCTTCGTATGTGGACGGGAAAAGAACGTCATCGTCATCCGGGGGGCCAACCATCATCCGCAGGAGTTCGAGGAGTGCCTCACCGGCGTCGACGGCGTCCGCGCTGGGTGCGCGGTCGCGCTCGGTTTCGTCCCGGAAGGGGAGAATGGCGAGCAGCTCCTCATCCTGGCCGAGCGGGCCAGGAGTGGACCCGCCGACGACGGCCGGACGGACGAACAGATCCGCCAGGCGATCCTGGTGCAGACGCTCATCCGCCCCCACACCGTGCATCTCCTCGACTCCGGGACGATCCCACGTACGTCGAGCGGGAAGCTTCGCCGCGGCGAGGCGCTGCGCCGGTTCGTTGCAGGGGAACTCGGACCGCCATCGAGGGTCGGGCGTCCTCGCCTTCTACTCGAGGTGCTCCGCTCGACTTTTGCGTTTGCGAGGGTGAAGGCCAGCGGCGGGTTCGGCCGTGTCGCCACCTAGATCGAACGTCGATCTCGCCATCGTGGGGGCCGGTCCCGCCGGCCTCGCCGTAGCAATATTCGCCTCGTGTAGGGACGCAATGGGAATTGTGGCGGGCGCTGGCGCGCACAGACCAGCGCCTCGGCGGCCGCGATGCCTTCGTGGGCGCACACGTCGACCGACGTCCTTCCCCGGAGTGGCCCTCCTTCAGGCTGCTTTTCGAACGAGTATCGGCAGTAGCCGTTCGGCGTCGAGGTAGTCGATGCGAAACGGAAGATCCAACGGGCCTTCGTCCGGCCTCCCGCGAGGGGGCGGGAACGCGGAGAGATGCGACGGCGTTCGGCCGAAGTAGATTTCTGCCGGAGTCGCACCGCCGAGACCCTGATGCGGGCGGAAGTGCGCGTAGTGGACGAGGCCGAGCTCGA
>CALAQS010000168.1 GCA_937888435.1 uncultured Acidobacteriota bacterium | reverse complement strand
GCCACCACCTCCTGATCGTCGTCTCGGGTACTGGACCGCCGCGGAAGTGGAAGACAAAAACCTGGATGGAAGACACGTCGTTCGGCTTTTTGTACTCGCGACGAGTCCACCGCCGCTCGACCAGGGCCCAGAGGTTCTCATCCAGGGGGAGGACGCGCCCCTCGCCGTTCTTCGAGTCTGGGAGCCGTATCTCGCGGGCGCGCCGGTCGACGAACTCCCACCGTAGACCCCTGATCTCGCCGAGCCTCCAGCCGGTCGCGTAGGCGAACTGCGCCATGTCGTTGAGTGGCTCCCGAAGGTGGAGAACGAGGCTCTCGACCTCATGGCGCTCGAAAAAGCCCCGCCTCGCGTTGTGCTCGGGGAGAAAGGGGATCGCCGGGGCCCTCGACAGAGTCCCCTCGTTCACCGCCAGACTGAACGCGCGATTTAGGAGCTCATTTTCACGATTGACGGTGCTGTTCGCGAGTCCGACGACACGCTTGCCACCAACCACGCGGACGCTCTCTTTTCGACTCGCGATGTATGACCGGACGAGGTTGGGCGTCACCTCCATGGCGCGCCGGAAGCCGAAGAAATCGCGCACCGGCTTCATGTGGTTTCTCGCCTCGCGGAGCCCCTTGATGCCGCGCTGCACGTAGTCTCGAGCAAGAGCGTCGAGGAGCTCTTCGACGGTCACGCGCTCCTGACGAGGTCCCTGAAACCGCGCCACACCGATTCGGTGGTTTCCAACCTCGCGGAGTCGCTCCTTCAGGAATTGTCGAGCCTTCCGCTCGTCGCCAGTTCCAGCGCTCTCCCGAATCTCTACGACTTGGCCGTCGACGGGACCCCAGTACGCGACGTGCCAGATCGCGAGATTTTGGCCGTCCTTTCCCTTCCGCCGGAAGATCCGCCCGTCACCGCGCATGGCGCCCGCCCTTCTTCGAATTCGCCGTGGTTTCCATGCGTTCATGTTTCATGGCATCACTAGGCGGAATGAAAGTTCACTATTCAAGCGGTTCTACGCATCCAGCGTCGGAGCTTCGATTCTGAGAAACGGAGAAGGCGGCCCGGGAGCCGAACTGGCGAGAATTCGGCCGAATGGTCGTAGATCCAGGACACCTTGACCCCGAGTAACGCCGCTGTCTGCTGGGCGTCGAGGAGCCGGTCCTCGTCCTCCTTTGCCGCCGCGGGTGCTGCGGGCGCCTGCAGCTGGAGCACGAGCCGAACCTTGAGCGCCTCCAGCCGTCCCGCCAGCTCCGGGACGTCGCCGGCCGACACGTCGGTCGCCGTCGTCTCGAGCTCGGTCAGGGACGTGCGCCAGCGGAGGCGGTCGGCGTCGCTCATAGGTCAGCCGTCGGACGCCTCGAGGGAGCGGGCTGGGGATGCCAGGTTCTGCAACGGGAGGGGAACTTCCCCAGGTTATGTTCCACGCCCCCTATAGGCGTGGGAACAGAACCTCCGGGGGAGGATTCCCCTAGGTTGTGCTGATAGGTTTCACGAACCCGTGAAACTTCCGTGAAACCGTGAAACCTCATTTGTCGAACACCGCCCACGAGGACTTCGTGCCCCTCTTTTTCGTGGTCGTATCGATGTAGATCGCCCTCTTGCCCTTCAGGGCCTCGAGCGCTGGATCCGCGCGCCGCCAGGAGAGATTCGTCCCCTGGCAGACCTCGTTCGTCGACTGCGAGCCCTTCCCCTCAACGCGCATCCGCTTCAGAAAGTCGAGAACGACCGGAGCGTCCCGCGCGACCTTCCCGGCCGTCTTGGCCTCCCCATCCTCGCGGAGCTGCGCCTCGGCCTCGTCCGGGGGTACCTCGCTCCATGCGGACGAGGCGGCGTCCATGCGCATCCACCACGAGCCCTTCTTGCCGCGCCGGTTCTTCACGAGGAATGCCCGGACGAGCCGCTCGGGGTCGCCGAACATGACGGCGAGCCGGTCGAAGGCGTGTCCGATTGCGCGCGATTCGGCGACCGTCGCGATGAGATCCACGCGGTGCTCGAGGTCGAGAAGGCCCGGCCCGTAGATCGCGAACGGGCCGGCCGTGCGGTTCGTCTCGCACGTCACGATGACGGCCATGTCGTACCGCTTGCGCTCACCCGCGATCGCGAGCGCCGTGTCCCTGATCCGAAGCCGCTCCTCGTCAGCGTCGGACTTCGCGACCGGGGCGAGGTTGAGCGAGTCGACGATGAGCGTGGACTCGCGCCCTTTCGCCACGAGGCGAAGGTCCGCGGCATTCGCGGTCACGTTCACGTCGTTCTCGTCAACGTCCGTGAAAAACAGACGCGCCGGCAGGCCTTCGACCAGGCGATCCAACGCGGCAGGCGCCTCGGGAAACTTTTTCGGGTCCTCGAGCTGCCCGCGATCGAGGCCGAAGAGCTGGCCGAGGCGAACGGATGCCGCGCCAGGCGACTGGTCGACGAAGTAGCCCGCGGTCGGACGGCCGAGCTCGGCGGACTTCTTCGAGGCCATGACGGCGAGCCCCGTCTTCCCGACTCCCGAAGGGCCGGCAAACGCGATCGCCTCGCCGGAGCGCAGGCCGCCCTCCGAGAGATCGTTGAACATCGGCAGCCCGTCCAGCGGGATCGCGGCGCCGAGTCTGCCGATCTTGGCCAGGGCTTGCCCCGGCGTCTGGCGATACGGGTTCGGCTTCTCCGGTTCGGCCGGCGCCGTGCACTCCTCGCCGAAGTCGTTTCCGGCCTCCCGTGTGGGGTCGTCAACACTTAGGTCCGGCACGGGGAACGGAGCGCTCACGAAGCGCTCCACTCGCGGAGGTCCGGAATCTTTTTCGCCCTGCTAGAGAACGCGTCCTCGATCTTGTGGCGGAGCTCGTCCTCGCGCCACGGGGGGACGCATCGCGAGTTGTATTCCCGCACGAGCAGATCGAGGGCCTCGCCCTTCGTCAGGCCGAAGCCCCTCAGCGTTCGCGCGGCTTCCCAGGTCGCGGCGTGGCCGCCCTCATACGCGATCGCGGCCGGCATGTCCGCGAGGTACAGAGAAGCGCGCTCGATCGAGTCGTCCTCGTTCGAGGAGCGCACACGCGGTTTCGGGGGCGTCGGGACGGGCTGAGGCGGGCAGTACAAGAGTGCCGTGAGCCAGGCGGGCGC
>CALAQS010000167.1 GCA_937888435.1 uncultured Acidobacteriota bacterium | reverse complement strand
AACGTCGTCGTGAAGGCGCTCCGCGCGGACGACGTCGTGCCCGTCACGAAGACGGACATCGACCGCACGGAGCTTCAGGCGAAGAACTACGGGCAGGAAATTCCCGTGCTGCTCCAGGAGGCGCCCTCCGTCACCGGCTACTCCGAGACCGGCTCGGGACAGGGGTACGCGTACCTGTCGCTGCGCGGCATCGGGGAGACGCGCCTGAACATGACGTTCGACGGTGTGCCGCTGAACGAGCCGGAGGATTCGGCCGTCTACACGGCCGACTTCGCGAATCTCAGCGGAAACCTCTCGAGCGTTCAGATCCAGCGCGGCGTCGGGACGTCCACGGTGGGCGCGGCCGCCTACGCCGGCTCGATCAACTTCGAAAGCATTCAACCGACCGCGGCGTCGTCGCTGGACCTCCAGCTCGGCGGCGGATCGTTCGGCACGGCGCGCGCGAGCGCGAACTGGAACACGGGCGACTTCGGCGGTGGCTGGAGGCTCTCCCTCCGCCCTACGTGGCAAACCACGGACGGCTTTCGCGAGAGCTCGGGCGTGAAGCAGGACAGCATGTACTTCGCGCTCATCCGCGACTTCGAGACGTCGACTCTCCGGGTCTCGGGCTTCATCGGCGAGGAGCGCATCCAGCAGGCGTTCCTGGCCGTGGAGGCGGACGTCCTCGCGCAGGACCTGAGGTCCAACCCGCTCGCGCCCCAGGAAAGGGACCACTTCCACGAGTTCCTCACGACCACGCAGTGGACCAAGGCGCTCGGAGACCAGGCGAGCCTCTCGCTGCAGGCCTACGTCGTGGGCGCGGGGGGGTGGTACAGGCTATTCGCGGACGAGGACACCCGCACCGACCTCCAGGAGTACGGGCTCTCGTGGCTGTACGGCGGCGGCCTCGCCACGTACACCCGCGACTTCGGGGCGTTTCACCTGACGGCCGGCGCGAACGCCTACGGCTATGAAAGCACGCACACCCAGGACGAGGTGGACACGGGACAGCGGAATTACCTCAATCACGGGTACAAGAACGAAGTCAGCGGTTTCGTGAAGCTGCTGGGCAACCTCGGCGCGTGGCATCCCTTCCTCGATGCGCAGGTGCGGTACGCGCACCTGACGTACTCGGGCGACGTGGGGGAGGCGGGGCGCGGCTGGACCTTCTTCAACCCGAAGGCGGGAGTCCGCTTCGACGTCTCGGACCGGACCAGCGCCTACGTGTCGATCGGCCGCACCGAGCGCGAGCCGGCGCGCTCGGACATTCTGCTCGGCGAGGACAACGCCTCGGTCCTGCCGGACTTCAACGCGGTGAAGCCCGAGAGCGTGTGGGACGTGGAGCTGGGCGCCGAGTGGCGGACGAAGGATCTCGTTCTCAAGGCGAACCTCTACGACATGGAGTTCCACGACGAGATCGCGCTCACGGGCGAGCTCTCGCCGATCGGGCTTCCCCTCCGCACGAACGTCGACCGGAGCGCGCGGCGCGGCCTGGAGCTGGATGCGTCCTGGCAGGCGCTGCCGGCGCTGCGCCTCACGGCGGCCGCGAACCTGAGCCAGGCCCGGATCCGCGACTGGACGCAGTTCTACGACGTGTACGACACGGCGGGCAACCTCATCGGCTCGACGCCGCGCACGTTCCACGACGTCACGCCGCTCCTGACGCCTCCGTTCGTCGCGACCGTCGGAGCCGAGACGACGGCGCTCTCCGGCGTCACCGCCGGCCTCACGGGCCGCTACGTCGCGGCTTCGTGGCTCGACAACACGGACACCGAGGGACTCGAGGCGCCGCGCTTTTTCCAGCTCGACGCGGCTTTCCGTTTCGACCTCTCGCGATTCGTCGCGGCCGGAAAGCCGCGACTCTCGGTGCGGGTCAACAACCTGCTCGACAACCGCCGCGTGTTTCCGAGCGGGTACTCGTACCTCTACGTGACGCGGGACGCGGGCCAGGACACGCCGGGCGGGATTCCCTACTACTACGCCTCGGCGACGCGCAGCGTGTCCGTGACACTCGACCTCGGCCTCTGGTGAATCCTCTCGAGATCCTGGGGGCCGCGACCGGCGCTCTCGCCGTGTGGCTGACGGCGCGCGAGAACGTGTGGTGCTGGCCCGTGGGCCTCGCGAACGTAGCGATCTACGCGATCGTCTTCCGCGATGCGAGGCTGTACGCGGACATGGGCCTTCAAGGCGTCTACTTTGCGCTGTGTCTCTACGGCTGGTGGGCGTGGCTGCGCGGAGGGTCGGCGCACGGGCGGCTCGTCGTATCGCGCGCTCCCCGGGCTGTTCTCGCGACCTCTGCCCTGGCCGGAATCGTGTTCGCCGCAGCGCTCGGGACCTTCCTCCGTTCGATGACCGACGCGGCGCTTCCGCTCTGGGACGCGGGGACGACTGCTTTCAGCCTCGTCGCGCAGTTCCTCCAGACGCGGAAGTGGATCGAAAACTGGCCGATCTGGATCGCGGTTGACACGATCTACGTCGGGATGTACGTCCTGAAACGCCTGTACTTGACCGCCGGCCTCTACGCGCTCTTCCTCGTCCTCGCGGGAATCGGCCTCGCGGCGTGGCGGCGGAGCCTCGTCGGCGCGGATGCCCTTCCATGAGCGTCTCGAGAATCGTCCTGACGGGCGGAGAGTGTACGGGCAAGACGACGCTCGCGCGGGCGCTGGCCGAGCGCCACGACACGGCCTGGGTCCCCGAGGCCGCACGCGAGGCCGCCCTCGCGAAGGCGGGGCTGCTCGGGCCCGAGGACGTGGAGCCCATCGCGCGCGCACACATCGCCGCCTCGGACGCGGCGTTGCGCGAGGCGACCCGGCGCACCCGGCCGGCCGTGTTTTTCGACCAGGACCTCTTGTCGACCGTCGTTTACGCGCGGCACTACTACGGCGACTGCCCGCCCTGGATCGAGCGGCTCGCCGCCGAGAGGCTTGGAGATCTCTACCTTCTCTGTCTCCCGGACCTTCCGTGGATCCCGGATGCGGGGCGCGACCGGGGCGATCGGCGCGCGGAGATGCACGCGCTCTTCGCGGCGGCTCTCGCTGACGCTGGTGGGCGCGTCGCCGATGTAGGAGGGCGGGGAGCCGAGCGCGAGGAGCGGGCCGAGGCTGCCGTGGCGGAGCTTCTCACCTCGAGGGCGTGAGGACGGCGCGCTCAGCGGCGGCGCACCCCGAGAAGCGACAGCAGGAAGGAGCCGAAGAGAGCCTGGGCCCCGAGGACGAGAAGCAGGACTCCCGGAATCATCCAGCGCATCGTCTGCGTGTACGCCAGGCCGTGAAAGCCCGCGCCGGCCCAGAGGCTCACGACGCGGCCCACGAGAACGCCGCCCCCGACGAGACACGCCGCCCCGGCGAGGAGACCTGTCTCCAGCGTGACCCAGCGGTCGAAAAGGCGGTCGAGAAGAGGGTCCTTCGGCAAGAGCCCCTCGGTGATGCCGAAGATCTTCGCGCACACTCCGGAGAAGATCGCGGCGGCGCCGACGAGGACCATCGCGGCTCCGGCGAGCATCGTGTGGACATCGAGCGTGGCCCGGCCGAGTGCGCGCGGGCCGGGCAGCAGCCACACGAGGAGGGCGGCGCCGACGAGAACGAGCGCGAGGCCGGGCAAGAGGAAGAGCCAGCGAGGCGAATAGAGGAGGAGGAAACGCAGGTGACGCCAGCCGTCGCGCCACGTCCTGAGGTGCGGCGGCCGCGATCGGCCGTCGCGGCGGAGCGTGACGGGAATCTCGGAGATCGCGAGGCCGAAGAGCGCCGCCTTGACGACCATCTCGCTCGCGTACTCCATCCCGGTGGTCCGGAGGTCGAGGGCCAGGAGCGCCTCGCGGCGGAAGGCACGCAGGCCGCAGTGGAAGTCGGACACGTCGGTGCGGAAAAAGAGACGGCCGAGCCCGGTGAGGACCGGGTTCCCGAGCCATCGGTGGAGCGGCGGCATTGCGCCTTCCTCGATCTCGCCGCGCAACCGCGTGCCCATGACGAGGTCAGCTCCCGCGTCGAGCGCCTTGACGAAGTCCGGTACGGCGCCGAAGTCGTACGAGAGATCCGCGTCGCCCATGACGACATAGCGGCCGCGCGCCGCGGCGAAGCCGCCCGCGAGCGCGGCGCCATAGCCGCGAGCGGCGACGGAGACGACGCGCGCCCCGGCGCGCCCGGCGAGCTCGCGCGAGCCGTCCGTCGAGCCGTTGTCGGCCACGACGACCTCGCCGTCGAGCCCCGCGCTCTCCAGGGCCGCGAGTGCCTCGACGACGCACCGCGCGACGGTTTCCGCCTCGTTCAGGCAGGGCATCACCACGGAGACGGTCAGGGGGACGGCGTCGGGAGGCACGGCTCATTGTCGCCGAGTCCGCCCCGGGGCGCCGTCGTGGTGTATTTTTAGGAGGGGAATGACCGCCGTGCTGCGCGCCTCGCTCGTGGATTATGTGAACGCCTGGCCGCTGACCTGGGGTCTCCTGCGCGGGGCGGTGGAAGGTGTCGAGGCGTTGACGGACATCCCGTCGGCGTGCGCCGACCGTCTCGCGCGCGGGGAAGTCGATGCCGGGCTCTTGCCGTCGGTCGAGGCTGCGCGCATCCCCGGAATCCGGATCGTGCGCGGCGTGGGGATCGCGTCCCGCGAGCGTGTGCGGAGCGTCGTCCTCGTGAGCCGGCAGCCCCTCGAGGACGCCAGGACGGTCGCCCTCGACGTCGCGTCGCGCTCGTCCGCCGCGATGGCGCGAATCCTGTTTCGCGACCTTCTCGGAGTGAAACCCGAGTTCCACACCGCCGCGCCGGATCTCGGCGAGATGCTCGCGCACCACGATGCGGCCCTCCTCATCGGGGATCCGGCACTGAAGGCGGACCTCTCCGGCTTTCACGTCCTCGACCTCGCGGAGGGCTGGCAGCGCCTCACGGGGCTGCCGTTCGTGTTTGCGGTGTGGGCGGTGCGGCCCTCCGTGCCGCCGGAACCGTTTCTATGGTCGCGCGAATACGCGCGGACGCATCGGTCGGAAATCATCGACGCCGCTGCGACCCGCACCGGAGTACGGCCGGAGATCCTCGCCGAATACCTCGACGGAAACCTCCATCACGACCTCGAGGCCGAGGATGAGAAAGGCCTCGCCGAGTTCTACCGCCGCGCGCACGTCCACGGCCTCCTTCCCTCTCCCGACCTGCCGCCTTTCGCGGGCGTGCCGCTCGTGCCGCGCCGGGAAGGCTGACGTGTTTACCGCGTCCGCCGCGCCGCTCGCCCCGGCGGATTCCGCCGTCCTGCCGAACGCGCCCGTGCCGGGGCTCGGCGGCTCGCGCCGTGTCGCCGCGGCGCTCGCCCGCGTTCGCGGTGGCGCGCGCCTCACGTTCGACGAGGGCCTCACGCTCTTCCGGGAAGCGACCGTGCTCGAGGCCGGCGCGGCGGCGGACGCCGTGCGGCGCGTCAAACACCTCGTCGATCGCGTCACGTACCAGGTCGACCGGAACATCAACTACACGAACGTCTGCATCTACCGCTGCGCGTTCTGTGCGTTCTATCGGCCGGCGGGCGACGCGGAGGGCTACGTCCTGCCGTTCGAGGAAATCGGTCGGAAGGTCGAGGAGACGATCGCGCTGGGGGGCACGGGCATCCTCCTGCAGGGCGGCATTCACGCCGAGCTGCCGTTCTCGTTCTACGAGGAGATGCTCTCGTTCCTGAGGGAAAAATATCCACAGGTGCACAGGCATGCGTTCTCGGCGCCGGAGATCCACTTCCTCGCGAAGAAAGAGAAGACGACCATTGCGGACGTCCTCGCGCGCCTCCAGAAGGCTGGGCTCCAGTCCGTTCCGGGCGGCGGCGCCGAAATCCTCGAGGACGGCGTCCGCAAGCGTATCTGGGCGCTCACGAAGGCGCCGACTCTCAAGTGGGCGGAAGTGCATCGCGAGGCCCACCGCCTCGGCATGCCGACGACGGCCACGATGATGTTCGGCGTGGGCGAGACGCACGAGCAGCGCCTGCAGCATTTCGACGTCGTGCGCCGCGTGCAGGACGCGTCGCTCGCCGAGGGCGTCGAGAGCTTCACGGCCTTCATCCCGTGGACGTTCCAGGAAGAGAACACCGCGATGGACGGCACGGTCGAGACGGCGGGTGGCACTGACTATCTGCGCACGCTCGCGATCGCGCGCCTCTATCTCGACAACGTGCCGCACATGCAGGGCTCATGGCTCACGCAGGGCGCGAAGATCGGCAGTGTCGCGATGTCGTTCGGCGCGGACGACCTCGGCTCGATCATGATCGAGGAGAACGTCGTCGCCGCCGCGGGCTCGCACAACAAGATGGGCGAGGAGGGGATGCTCGCGCTCATCCGCGACGCGGGCTTCACGCCGGTCAAGCGGGGCTCGGTCTACGACCGCTGCCGCGAGGCGTGCTGCCGGGACCTGCCCGCCCTCTGATCACGCCAGGTCGAAGACGAGGAACTCGGTCTCGCCCTTCTGCGCCTTGAACGCGAAGGCCATCTCGTCCGAGGCCGAGAGGCCGTCGCCGGCCGACAGTGCGTGGCCGTTCACCTCGACCGTGTCGCGCAGCGACTGGACCCAGAGGTGGCGGCCCTTCGGGAGCGCGAACGACGTCTCCGTTCCCGGCTCCAGGACGGACGCGTAGAGGCGCGCGTCCTGCTGGAGCGCGAGCGATCCCTCCGCGCCATCCGGTGAGGCGACGAGGCGCAGCCGGCCCGTCTTGTCGGCCTTTTCGACGCGGATCTGCCCATAGCGCGGCGCGTATCCGGCGCGGTTCGGGACGATCCAGATCTGGACGAAGTGGACGGGGTCGGTTCCGCTCGCGTTGAACTCGCTATGGCGGACGCCCGTGCCCGCGCTCATGTACTGGACGTCGTCCGGCACGATCGTCGAGCCGTTCCCCATGCTGTCTTTGTGGGAGAGCGCGCCCTCGAGGACGTACGACACGATCTCCATGTCCCGGTGACCGTGGGTCCCGAAACCCATTCCAGGCTGGACGGTATCGTCGTTGAGAACGCGCAGGGCGCGGAAGCCCATGTGCCGCTCGTCGTGGTAGTCGGCGAACGAGAACGAGTGGTACGTGTTGAGCCAGCCGTGGTCGGCGTGGCCGCGCTCAGCGGCGGGACGGACGGTGATCATCGGG
>CALAQS010000166.1 GCA_937888435.1 uncultured Acidobacteriota bacterium | reverse complement strand
CGGCCGGTTCGAGCCACAGGCCTCCGAGGGCGGACATGCGTCTTTTGCGCCGCGCAATCCTTTCGAGATCGACTTCCTGAGGCACCTCCATCGCACGTACAGCCACGTCTCCTTCGAGCGGGTTCTCTCGGGGCCCGGCCTCGCCGCGCTCTACGCGTTCGAGCGCTCGCGCTCGGCGGAGGACGAGCCTGCCTGGCTCTCGGCCGAGATCGCGGCGGCGGGCGATGCATCTCCGGCCGTGACGGCTGCCGCGCTCGCCGGGAAGGATCCCGTGGCCGCGCGCGCCCTCGAGCACTTCATCTCGATTTACGGCGGCGAGGCCGGAAACCTCGCGCTCAAGGTCCTCGCGACGGGCGGCGTTTACGTGGGCGGCGGGATCGCCCCCCGGATCCTGCCGAAGCTCCTCGACGGGACGTTTTTCGGGGCCTTCTGCGACAAGGGGCGCTTCGGGACGCTCCTCGCGAAAATCCCGATACGAGTCGTGACAAACGACTGCTGCGCGCTGCTCGGCGCCGCGCGCGCGGGTGCGGAGGCTGCCCCGGGTCCCCAGAGGAGGAGAGATGGCTAAGATCGGGACTCGTCTCCAAAGGTTCTTGTTCGAGACCGAGCGGCAGATCCCGCAGGCGACGGGCGAGCTGTCGGCCCTGCTCTCGCAGCTCGAGTTCGCGGGCAAGCGCATCAGCCGCATCCTTTCCTCGGCCGGCCTCACGGACGTTCTCGGTGCCTCAGGAGCGGTAAACGTCCAGGGCGAACAGCAGCAGAAGCTGGACGCGCTCGCGAACGAGGTCTTCCTCGAGGCGTTCGCATACGGACAGCTCGTTCCGACGGTCGTGACCGAGGAGATGGACCTTCCGGCGCACCTCCCCGAGAATGTCGCGTCGGGGAAGTACATCGTGTTCCTCGACCCGCTGGATGGCTCGTCCAACCTGGACGTGAACGCCAACGTGGGCTCGATCTTCTCGGTGAGGCGGTTGTCGGGGCGGGGCGCGATCACGACGGAGGCAGACCTCCTTTCGCGTATCTCCCTCGAGCAGGTCGTCGCCGGGTATTTCCTCTACGGCCCGTCCACGACGCTCGTTTACACCGAAGGGCGCACGGTGCACGGGTTCACGCTCGACCCTGTCATCGGCGAGTTTCTTCTCTCGCACCCCGAGATCCGCATTCCCGATCACGGGCCGTACTACGGCGCGAACGAGGGCACCGTCCTCGACTGGGAGCGTGGCCCACGCCTGTTCCTCGAGTGGGTGCGCCAGAACGATCCCGCGACAGGGCGTCCCTACTCGACGCGCTACTCCGGAGCGCTCGTCTCGGACTTCCACCGCATCATCCTCAAAGGCGGGATCTATCTCTACCCGTCCACGGGAAAGAGCCCTAAAGGCAAGATCCGCCTGATGTA
Organism: uncultured Acidobacteriota bacterium; assembly: GCA_937888435.1. Lineage (GTDB taxonomy): Bacteria > Acidobacteriota > Thermoanaerobaculia > UBA5066 > UBA5066 > Fen-183. The sequence goes on along the minus strand of CALAQS010000166.1, from coordinate 22,806 downwards.
CGAAGCGGCCCCTCTCGCGCTCGTCGCCGAGGCGGCGGGCGGCGCGGCCAGCGACGGCAGGCGGCGCATCCTCGAGATTCAGCCCACCGCAAACCACGAGAGGACACCGATCTACCTAGGCTCGAAGGGCGACGTCGAGCGACTCGAGGCGTGCGTGACTTCCGTGACGCCGCTGTAAACTGCGCCGCCCGGAAAGACTCAATGAAAGAAAGAGAGAGTTCGATGCGTATCTCGAAGATTCTCCTGGCGTGCTCCTTTGCCGTCTCCCTCGCGCTTCCCGCCCGCGCCGACGAAAAGCCCGCACCGGCAAAACCCGCTGTCGCCGCGGACAAGAAGGAGTCGAAGATGAAGACGACGCCCTCAGGTCTCCAGTACGAGGACACGGTGGAAGGCACCGGCGCCTCGCCGAAGACCGGCCAGACGTGCGTCATGCACTACACGGGCTGGCTCTGGGAGAACGGCGCGAAGGGCAAGAAGTTCGACAGCTCGGTCGACCGAGGGCAGCCGTTCGAGTTTCCGCTTGGCCAGGGCCGCGTCATCAAGGGCTGGGACGAAGGCGTCGCCACGATGAAGATCGGGGGCAAGCGGACGCTTCTGATTCCTCCGGGCCTCGGCTACGGCGCGCGCGGCGCCGGCGGTGCAATCCCGCCGAACGCGACGCTCCTGTTCGAAGTGGAGCTGCTCGGGGTTCGGTAGGGGGTCCGGGGGGACCCCGAAAGGGGGTCAGGGGGAAAACCTGGCAGGTTTTCCCCCTGCTAAAGCAACCTAATCAGGTCCCTTCGTTCCGGCCCCTCCTACATTTGGCTCGAGGGGCCTCCCGGCAGGGGAGAGGTGCCCCACCGGAGGGTCTTCCATGCAAAGCCCCGTGAGGCGTGTCGTCATCCTGGGCGCGGCGGGCCGCGATTTCCACGACTTCAACACGGTTTTCCGGGACAAGCCCGACTGCCGGGTCGTCGCCTTCACCGCGACGCAGATCCCGGGCATCGACGGACGGCGCTATCCCGCATCCCTCGCCGGATCGCTCTACCCGGACGGTATCCCCATCGTCGCCGAGGACGAGCTCGAGGGCCTGATCCGCCGCGAGAATGTCGACCTCTGCGTCTTCTCGTACTCGGACGTGGCGCACACGCAGGTCATGCACCTCGCATCCCGGGCGGTCGCGGCGGGAGCGGACTTCCTCTTCCTGGGCGCGAACCGGACGATGTTGAAGTCGAAGGTCCCCGTCATCGCCGTCACGGCCGTGAGGACGGGCGCGGGCAAGAGCCAGACGACGAGGTACCTCTCGAGGATCCTCAAGGAGCGGGGGCTCTCTGTCGTCGCCGTGCGCCACCCGATGCCGTACGGCGATCTCGCGGCACAGGCCTGCCAGCGCTTCGCGACGTACGCCGACCTCGACCGCGAAAAGTGCACCATCGAGGAGCGCGAGGAGTACGAGCCGCACCTCGACAACGGCTTCATCGTGTACGCGGGCGTCGACTACGGTCAGATCCTGAAGCGCGCAGAGGCGGAAGCCGACGTCATCCTCTGGGACGGGGGAAACAACGACCTGCCGTTCTACGTGCCCGATCTCCACATCTGCATCGCCGATCCGCATCGCCCCGGCCACGAGACCGCCTACCATCCGGGCGAGGCGAACTTTCGGCGGGCCGACGTCATCCTCATCAACAAGTGCGACACGGCGGACGAAGGGAATATCCACGCGATCGAGACCGTGGCCGCGAAGCTGAACCCGCGGGCGCGCGTCCTTCGGACGAACTCGCCGGTCGTCTGTGAGAAGCCAGAGCTCGTCCGCGGCAAGCGCGCCCTCGTCGTCGAGGATGGTCCGACGCTGACACACGGCGGGATGAGCTTCGGAGCCGGCCTCGTCGCGGCGAAGAAGGCCGGCGCCGCGGTGATCGTCGACCCGCAGCCCTATGCCGTCGGCACGATCGCGGAGACCTTCCGGAAATACCCCAACGCGGCAGGCATCCTCCCGGCGATGGGCTACGGCGCCGCGCAGGTGGCCGAGCTCGCCGAGACGATTTCGCGGACTCCGTGTGACGTCGTCGTCGTCGGGACCCCGATCGACCTGACACGTGTGGTGAGGATTGCCAAGCCTGCCGTGCGCGCGCAGTACGAGCTCCAGGAAGTCGTTCCGGGCCGCCTCGCCGAAGAGATCGAACGCGCCGTCCCGGCGGCCGTGGCCACGCCGCGGTAGGGCCCGGCAGCCGCAACCGGTTTCGGGAAAGGTGCGCGGGCTTTATAGTCCGGCGCGATGCTCTTTCTTTCGCGCACGATCCACTTCAACGCGGCGCATCGCCTCTTCAACCCGGAAAAGAGCGCGGAGTGGAACCGCGCGACATACGGAGACGCGTCGAACCCTGCCGGCTACGGCCACAACTACACGCTCGAGGTGTCCGTGGCGGGCACGGCGGACGTCGATTCGGCCATGATCGTGAATCTCACCGACCTCGACCGCATTCTGAAGGAAGAAGTCGACCGGCCGCTCGACCACCGGAATCTCAACGAGGAAATCCCCGAGTTCGCGACGCGCGTCCCCACGGCCGAGAACCTCGCGCGGTGGATCTGGGATCGCGTGGACGCGCGGGTGAAGAAGGAAAACTGGCCCTGCCGCCTTGCGGCGCTGAAGCTCACGATCACGCCCACGTTCTCGGTCGAGGTGGTTTCGGAGGAAGAGAAGATTTCTTAGAAAGGGTGTCGTCTTCTCTTTCTTTTTCGAAAACTCAAGTGCTCCCCGGCACCGGCTGCATGCGCCGCCGCTTCGATCTTTTCGCGCCCCCATGCCACTTCCGCGGGCGCGTGAGCGTCCGACGAGAAGACGATCGGAACGCCCGCGCCGACGAGCTTTCGGAGGAGTGGAGGAGCCGGATACTCCTCGCCCACGGCCTTGCGCAGCCCGGCGCTCGAGACCTCGATCGCGACCCCGGCGTCTCGCGCGGCGGCCACGGCCGCGTCCTCGGCATCCGTCACGTCCGCCGGCATGCGGTGGCCAAATTTTTTCGGGAGGTCGAAGTGCGTGAGGACGTCGAAGAGCCCGCTTCGCGCCGCCTTTGCGAGGAGCCGGTAGTACTCGCGCCAGAGATTTTCCGACCCTTCGGTCCCGTGCCGCTTCGCGGAGCCGGGGGCATCGATCCAGCCGCCGGCCACCCAGTGCACGGAGCCGAGGACGACGTCCCAGTCGTGGACGCGGAGAATCTCCTCGAGCGCGGCCTCATGGCCTTCCGCGTAGTCGGCCTCGAGGCCGAGGAGCACGTCGATCCGGCCCGCGAACTCCTCCTCGAGGACTCGAACCTCCTCGACATAGTCGGGCAGCTCCGCGCGCGTCATCGCGATCGTGGGATCGGGATCCTCACCCGGCAGGAAGTAGAGGGGAATGTGGTCCGTGAAGGCGATCTCGGCCAGGCCCCTCGCGAGCGCCGCGAGGACGTACTCCCGCATCTCGCCGCCGGCGTGGCCGCAGCGGCCCGTGTGGACGTGATAGTCGGTCTGGTACGCGCCCTGTCGCATCGAGGTCCCGCGTCCCGAGTGTAATCTTGGGGCGAAGGGGACCGCATGGCCATCCGGATCAACCGCGTTTACACCCGGGGAGGCGATGCCGGAGAGACGAGCCTCGTGGGCGGCCAGCGGATTGCGAAAGACGCGATTCGCATCGAGAGCTACGGCACGGTGGACGAGCTCAATGCGCTTCTCGGGCTCGTGCGCACGGCGAACCGCGACGACGCAGGTGCCGCCCGCAAAGCGGATCTCGACCGGCTCGACGCCGTCCTCGAGCAGATCCAGAACGAGCTGTTCAATCTCGGATCGGATCTCGCCACGCTCCCGCAGAACCGCCATCCGAAGCAGCCCGTCATCGAAGCTCGCCACGTCTCGTTCCTCGAGAAGACGATCGACGATCTGAACGCCGGCTTGCCGGAGCTGAAGTCCTTCGTGCTGCCGGGCGGTGGCTGGGTCTCGGCGTTTCTGCACCAGGCGCGCACCGTCTGCCGCCGGGCCGAGCGCCTCGTGACGACGCTCGCTCGGCAGGAGGCCGTTGGCACCCACGCCCTCATCTATCTCAATCGCCTTTCGGATCTGCTCTTCGTCCTGGGCCGCTGGGCCGCGAAGACGCGACAGGAGCCGGAGCCTCTCTGGAACCCCACGAAGAGCTGACCCGCAACGGGCTGGCGGCCTGCGCGGCGATCGCAGCGCTCCTCGGGCTTCTCGGCCGCGGCCTCGCGGCACAGGAGGCTCCGCGCATCGACGCGGTCGAGATCCGGACGACGAACGTCTTCGCGCCCCAGGAGGCGGCGAAATCGTTCTTTCCCTACGGGCTCGCGAACGCCCTCCACTTCACGACCCGCTCGTCGTTCATTCAGGATCAGCTTCTCTTTCAACCCGGAGACGATCTTCGCCCGGACCTCCTCGCCGAGACCGAGCGGAACCTGCGCGCGTTCGGGCTCTTCCGCAGGGCATACGTGCGCGCGGAGGGAACCCGCGTCGTCGTCGAGACCGCCGACGCCTGGACACTTCTCCTGCGCGGCTCTCTTTCGAACAAGGGCGGCGTGACGACCTACTCGATGGGAGCCGAGGAATACAACCTCGTCGGCACCGGCCGCCAGTTCGGGTTCGGATGGGAGAAGGACATCGACCGCTTCTCGCGTTCCGTCTTCTACTCCGACCCGGATCTCTTCGTTCCGCACAATCTGCTGCGGCTCGATGCGGCGGACAACTCCGACGGCCGGTTTCTCCAGTTCGCCCTGGGGCGCCCCTTCTATGCGCTCGACGCCCCGTGGGCTCTCCAGAGTACGCTCCGGCGTTTCGACTTCGATACGAAGCTCTATGCCGGCGGAGCGGAGTCGACGCTCTGGAAGGAAGAGGAGCGCGGCATTCTCCTGACGGGTGGACGCCTGGTGTCCCGCGATCCGGACGGCGCGGACCGGCTCCTCGGCTCGATCGAGTGGACGACGGTGAGGCTTCTGGACGGCGGTCTCGGCGCCGCGCCTCCCGTGGACCGGTCTCAACGGACCTTTCTGTTCCTCTCCCTCGGCTACGCGCGCGCGGGTTCGGACTGGATCACGAAGCGCCTGGTCGACCAGATCGACCGCGACGAGGACTTCAACCTGGCGACCAGTTACCAGGTGGAGCTTGGCGCTTCGCCTCACTTCGGCGCTTCGGAAGCGGCGGGCCGGGCGCTCGTGTCGGGCAGCACGGGGACGCTCATCCCGTCGGGCTTCGCCCTCGCGACCGTCGCCGCGTCGACGCGCCTGCACGGCGGATTCGAGAACGCCCTTCTTTCGGCGGACACGCGGGCCTACTTCCTTCTCGAGCCGTGGACCTTGGTGGGACGCTTCTCGACCTCCGTCGGGTGGAACCTCGACCCGGAGAGCCAGCTTCCGCTCGACGGCTTCAACGGCATGCGCGGGTATCGCCTTCATGCCGTGGAGGGCGACCGCCACTTCGTGGGAAACGTCGAGGCGCGCGTCCTCGTCGTGCCGGAGATCCTGCAGCTTCTTTCGTTCGGGTTCGCCGCCTTCGGCGACGCCGGCTATTCGTGGGGAGATCCCGACGGGTTCTGGAGGCTCGCGGACGTGGGGGTGGGTCTCAGGATCGGGATTACGCGCGCGAGCAAGAACAGCCTCCTGCGCATGGACGTGGCGCGCTCGCTGCACCCGGACCCGCTCGGGCGGACCGGGTGGCTCCTCTCGTTCTCGTCGGGACAGGCGTTTTAGGAGAAACCCGGCGGTCAGCGGATGCCGTGCTCGGCGAGCCAGCGCTCGGCGTCGATCGCGGCCTTGCAGCCTTCGCCGGCGGCCGAGACGGCCTGACGGTAGATGAAGTCCGCGACGTCGCCTGCCGCGAAGATGCCCGGGACCGACGTCTTCGTCGAGGGATGCCGGATCTTGAGGTAGCCCACGTCGTCCATGTCGAGCTTGCCCCTGAAGAGCCCCGTGTTGGGTTGGTGGCCGATCGCGGCGAAGTAGCCTGAAACGTTCAAGGTCCTCACGCCGCCGGTTTTCGCATTTTTCAGGCGCACGCCCTTCACGCCCGTCGCCGGCTCCCCGAGGATCTCCTCGACGACCGTGTCGAAATGGACCTCGATCTTCGGATTCTGAAGCGCGCGCTGCACCATGATCTTCGAAGCGCGGAACTCGCTTCGCCGGTGGACGAGGTGCACCTTCGTGCAGAACTTCGTGAGGAAGCTAGCTTCCTCCATCGCCGTGTCGCCACCGCCCACGACGACGACGTCCTTGCCACGGAAGAAAAAGCCATCGCACGTGGCGCAGGCCGAAACGCCGTAGCCGAGCAAATTTTTCTCGCTCTCGAGCCCGAGGTATTTCGCCGACGCCCCGGAGGCGACGATGACGGAGTCGGCGGTGATCGCTCCAGCCGACTCGAGGGTCAGAGTGAAGGGCCGCTTCGCCACGTCGACGTCCACGACCGTGTCGACGACGATCTCGGTGCCGAAGCGCTCGGCCTGTTTGCGCGTGACGTCCATGAGCGCGGGGCCCTGGATGCCGTGCGGAAAGCCGGGGAAGTTCTCGACGTCGGTCGTCGTCGTGAGCTGGCCACCGGGCTGGATTCCCTCGACGACGAGCGGCTCGAGGTTCGCGCGCGAGGCGTAGATCGCCGCGGTCAGGCCCGCAGGGCCTGACCCGACGATCACGACTTTGTAATGGGTTCTCAGGGGCATGAGCGATTACTTCGAGTGGGCGAAGTACTCTTTCGACTTCTCCCAGTCGGCCTTCATGGCCTTCGTGCCGGGCTTCCAGTCGGCGGGGCAGACCTCACCGTGCTCGAGCACGTACTGGAAGGCCTGGAGGACGCGAAGCGTTTCGTCGACCGACCGGCCGACCGCCGTGTTGTTGATCGTCGCGTGCTGGACGACACCATCGGGGTCGATGATGAAAAGGCCGCGCAGCGCGATCTTGCCGTTCTCGGCCAGTACGTCGTACTCCCGGGCAAGGTCCTTGCCGAGATCCTCGAGGAGCGGGTACGCGAGGCCCTTGATACCGCCCTCTTCGCGAGGCTTCTCGGTCCACGCGAGGTGGCTGAACTTCGAGTCCACGGAGGCTCCGAGCACCTCGGCGTTGACCTTCCTGAACTCGCCGAGCCGGTCCGAGAACGCGAGGATCTCGGTGGGGCACACGAACGTGAAGTCGAGGGGATAGAAGAAAAGGACGACCCATTTCCCCTTGTAATCGGAAAGACGATACGTGTGGAACTTGCCGTTGAGGACGCCCTCGAGGGCGAATTCCGGGGCCATTCGGCCGACGAGCTGGGGCATGGAAATTCTCCTTGTGCTGGCCTTATCTTTCCCAGGCGGGGGATTCTGGCCCGGCCTCGGACCTTAATTTAGACTAAGTCTAGAAATAAGTCCATTGGGCCTTGATTCTTTTTTATATCGAGTCTAAATTAGTCCGGGAGAACGAAGGAGGATTCATGGCCGAACTCAAGGGAACGAAAACGCACGAAAACCTCAAGCACGCGTTCGCGGGCGAGAGCCAGGCGAACCGCCGCTACCTCTACTTCGCCGACAAGGCCGACATCGAGGGCTATCCCGAGATTGCCGGGAACTTCCGCGACACGGCCGAGGGCGAGACCGGCCACGCGCACGGGCACATGGACTACCTCAAGGCAGCGGGCGATCCCGCGACGGGCCTGCCGTTCGGCTCGACGACGCTGAACCTCAAGAGCGCGATCGAGGGCGAGACCTACGAGTACACGCAGATGTACCCCGGTTTCGCGAAGACGGCACGCGAAGAGGGCTTCGCCGAGGTCGCCGACTGGTTCGAGACGCTCGCGCGCGCCGAGAAATCGCACGCGAACCGCTTCAGCAAGCTCCTGACGACGATCGGCTGAAGAACGGGTCCGCGTGAGGCTGCAGAGACCCCACTCGCCCTTCTAAGAAATCCGAAGCCGAATCCGAATCCGAAAGCAGAAAAAGAATGGGCGCCGTCGGAACACCGATCGCCGTCAAGGACGCAGCCTCTCTCTCCGCCGAGCTGACGCGCGTCGCGGACATCTGTCAAGGATGCCGCCGCTGCTTCTCGCTGTGCCCGTCCTTCGACGTGCTCTTCAAGGGGCTGGACGTCGCGGAGGTGGACGGCGAGGCGGAGAAGCTGCCGAAGAAGATCTTCGACGACTTCGTGGACCTCTGTTACGAGTGCAAGCTCTGCCTTCCGCATTGCCCGTACATCCCGCCGCACCGCTGGGCGGTGGATGTCCCGCACCTCGTCCTGGAATCGCGAAATATCCGCATGGTGGAGACGGGCCTGCCTCTTCGAGAGCGTCTGCTCTCGCGCCCCGACGCCCTCGGCCGCCTCGCGCGGCCGATCGCCCCGATCGCGAACTTCGTGAACACGCTGCCCCTCGCGCGCTGGGCGCTGGAGAAGACCCTTGGCGTCTCGGCCGAGAAGCACCTGCCGCGTTTCGTGTGGCGGACCTTCACGGCGTGGTTCGAGGCCCGCGAGCCCCCCGTGCAGACGGGGGAGCCCGTCGCGAAAGTCGTCCTTTTCCCGACATGCTCCGTCGAGTGGAACCGGCCGGAGATCGGGCAGGCCGCGGTGGCGGTGCTCGAGAAGAACCGAGTCGAGGTGGCGGTCGCGTATCCGCAGTGCTGCGGGATGCCGCTCTTCGACGTGGGGGACATCGCGGGCGCGGACGAGGCCCGCCGGACGTTCGTCGCTTCCATGAAGAGCTGGGTCGACCGCGGCTACACGATCGTGACGCCGGGTCCTTCCTGCTCGCTCATGATCAAGAAGGAATATCCGTGGCTCGAGAAGCGGAGCGGGGAAGAGAATGCGGCTGCGTCGGCCGCGAGGGCCACGCAGGCCGTTGTGACGGACACGCAGGCCGTCGCGGCGAACACGCGTGATCTCTTCGAATTCCTCGCCGAGCTGAAGGCGAAAGGCCTTCTCGCGCTCGACTTCCCGAACGCCCCGAAGTCGATCGCGTATCACCTGCCCTGCCATCTGAAGGTTCAGAACATGGGCTTCAAGTCGCGCGACCTCCTCGCCGCCACGGGAGCGGCCGTCACGATGGTGGAGAAGTGCTCGGGCCACGACGGCACCTGGGCGATGAAGGAGGAGTATTTCGACACGTCGATGGTGGTCGGAAAGAAGCTCTTCGACGGCCTCGCCGCGGCGCGGGCCGACGTCTACGCGTCGGACTGCGTGCTCGCGGGAGTCCAGATCCACCAGGGGATGAATGTCGCGGTGAAGCATCCGATCGAGGTGCTTCGGGACGCGTACGGCCTGTGAAGAAGATCGCGCTCTCCGACGTCAAGAACCTCCACGAATACGAGCTGATTCGCGACTCCTGGCGGAAGGACGTGATCGCCGTGAAAGCGGTGCGGCGCGTCCTCCTCGGCGACAGCATGTCGCTCCTCTTCGAATGCCGGCTCACGGTCCTGAACCAGGTCCAGGAAATGTGCCGTGCCGAGCGCCTCGCGAAACCGGAGGCGATCCAGCAGGAGATCGACGTCTACAACGAGCTGGTGCCCGATGCCGGCGAGCTCTCGGCCACGCTGCTCGTCGAGATCACGGAGGAGGCGAGGATCCAGCCCCAGCTCGACCGGCTCATCGGTCTTTCCTCGGGCCGCCACCTCTGGCTCGAGCTGAACGGCCGCAAGGTGTTCGCGCGTTTTCTCGAGGGACAAGGGCGCGAGGATCGGATCGCGGCCGTCCAGTACCTGCGATTCCCGATCGGGACGGATCCCCGGGATCGGCGGGCGCTCGCCGCGGGACCGGACCCCGTGATCCTGCACGTCGACCACCCCGGCTATCGGGCCCGCGCGGCACTTTCCCCCGAGACCCGTGCCGAAGTCGCCCGCGATCTCGTCGACTGAACGCCCCCCGAGGCGCGAATAGAATCCGCCCGTGCTCATCCACCTCCTCCGCCACGCCGAAGCCGAGGACGTTTCGCCCACCGGGCGGGACGCAGATCGCCGGCTGACCGAGGAAGGCAGGAAGCGAATGCGGGCCGTCGCGAAGGCGATCGCGAAGCTGGACCCCGGCTACGAGGCCGTGCTCGTCTCCCCTCTCGTGCGCGCCCGTCAGACGGCCGAGCCGGTGGCGGAAGCATGTGGTTTCGAGCGGCCGTTCACGGAGACGAAAAACCTCGCGCCCAATGCCGACCCCATCGAGGTCCTCCACGAGCTCGCCCGGCTCCGTCCGGCCGCCGCCCTTCTCGTCGGCCATCAGCCCCATTTCGGCCGGCTGTTCGGACTGCTCCTTTCGGGCCGGCCCGAGCTCGAAATCCCGATGAAGAAGGCCGGCCTGGCGGCATTCGAGGCGCCCTCGGATCCCTCCCTCGGGCTCGCGGAGCTGAAGTTTCTCCTGCCTCCGAGACTGTTGGAAAAACTTGTGTGACAACGACTTACGCTCGATTGCACGATTAGTTGACCTGTTCCTGATAGGATCTCGAACTCTTGGAGGAACGACTTTCCCATGGGTAAAAGCGTAGCTCTCGGCTGCATCGTCCTCGTTCTGGTCGGCGTTCTCGTCGTCGGCGGCATGGCGGCGGGCGCCTACAACAAGCTGAACTCGGCCGACCAGGCCGTCAGCTCGGGCTGGGCCCAGGTGGAGAACGTTTACCAGCGCCGGGCCGATCTCATCCCGAACCTCGTCGAAACCGTCAAGGGCGCGGCGAGCTTCGAAAAAGAAACGCTCACGCAGGTCATCCAGGCGCGCGCCTCGGCCTCGCAGGTCAAGCTCGACGCGAACTCCATCAAGGACCCGGCCGCCTTCGACAAGTTCCAGAAGGCGCAGGATCAGCTCGGCGGGGCCCTCAGCCGCCTTCTCGTCACCGTCGAGAAGTACCCGGAGCTGAAGGCGAATCAGAACTACCGCGACCTTCAGACGCAGCTCGAAGGCACCGAGAACCGGATCTCCGTCGAGCGGGGCCGATTCAACGACGTGACGCAGGCCTACAACACGTTGCGCCGGTCGTTCCCGACGGTCATCGTCGCGAACTTTGCGGGCTTCAAGGACCGGCCGTACTTCAAGGCGGCCGAGGGCTCGGACAAGCCGCCGGCCGTGAAGTTCTGACGAAGAGAAGAGAAGAATTCGGATTTTCTTAGAGTGAGAAGAGGCGGAGGCCAACGGTCGTTCGTAGCCGGAAAGCGCTGCGCTGTCCCTCTTACCTTCAAAGAAATCTTCCTCTTCGTCTCTCTCTTCCTCTGTCTTCCCGGCGCCGCGGCCGGGCCCGCGGTTCCGCCGGCGCCGACGCGTTTCGTGACCGACAAAGCCGGTGTGATCGCGCCCGACGTGGCCGCCAGCCTCGAGAGGCGCCTGTCCGACTTCGAGAAGGAAACGTCGAACCAGTTTCTCGTTTACACGGAGAGCACGGTTCCGGACGGGACCACGCTCGAGGAATATACGGTCGCGTGCTCGCAGGCCTGGAAGGCGGGGCAGACACAGAGGAAGAACGGGATGATCCTCTTCGTCTTCCCCGGGTCGCGGAAGGCGCGGCTCGAGGTGGGCTACGGGCTGGAAGGAGCGATGCCCGACGCGCTCGCGCGGCGCGTGCTCGACGAGCAGGTGATTCCGCGCTTCCGGACGGGCGACTACGCCGGCGGGATTTCCGCGGGGGTCTCCGCCGCGATCGCGGCCACGCGAGGCGAGTACAAGGGTACTGGAGGGACGCGCGGGCAACGCAAAGAGCCGGGTTTCCCCGTCTCTCTCCTCCTCGGGATCATCTTCCTCTTCTTCTTCGGGATCGTTCCGATCTTCTTCAGGAGTCGCGGCGGGTACTCCTACATCGGCCGCGGCGGCTGGGGCTCGGGCGGCTTCGGCGGGTTCGGCGGCGGCTTCTCGGGCGGCGGCGGATCCTTCGGCGGCGGCGGCGCGAGCGGGAGCTGGTGACGGCATGGCGAGGAGCAGGGTGGCGGCGGCATTCTTCGACGGCCTCGATCGGCCGGCGATCGTCGAAGCGATCAAGCGGGCCGAGTCGAAGAGCGTCGGAGAGATCCGCGTACATCTTCACCACGGGCCCGTCTCCGACTCGCTCAAGGCGGCACAGGCCTCTTTCAAGAGGCTCGGCATGGAGAAGACGCTGTACGGCACGGGCTGCCTCCTGTTCCTCGCGCCGGAGTCGCGCGCCTTCGCCGTGATCGGGGGCACGGGGATTCACGAGAAGGTCGGAGACGGCTTCTGGACCGAAGCGCGGGACGCGGCCCAGGCCCTTTTTGCGGACGGAAAGTTCACGGAAGGCATCGTCACGGCTGTCGACAAGCTCGGCGACGCGCTCGCGCTGTTCTTCCCGAAGAGGGGGCCCGCGGACACGAACGAGCTTCCGGACGAGGTCAGCGAGGACTGACGCCGCTTTGACAGGCGCGCCTCCGGTCTGGTATGTTTATCGGCCGTTTTGTTCGGGAAATCGAGGTAAGCATGTACGCAGTCATCCGGACCGGAGGCAAGCAGGTGCGCGTCGCAGAGGGCGATGTCGTGCGTGTCGAGCGCCTCACGAAAGAGACCCTGAAGAAGGGCGCGGAGGTGTCGCTCCCCGAGGTTCTCGCCATCGGCAAGGACGACGGCCTGCACCTCGGCTCCCCTCTGGTTTCGGGCGCAACGGTGACGGGCGTCGTCGTGCGCGAGATGCGCGGACCGAAGCTTCTCGTCTACAAGAAGAAGCGCCGGAAGGGTTTCCAGCGCACCCACGGACATCGCCAGGATCTCGTCGAGATCCGCATCGCGTCCATCACGGCCTGATCCAGGCGGAGACCAAAAGACAATGGCACACAAAAAAGGTCAGGGTTCGTCCCGCAACGGGCGCGACAGCAACAGCCAGCGCCTCGGCGTGAAGCGCTTCGCGGGCCAGCTCGTCTCGGGCGGCTCGATCCTCGTGCGGCAGCGCGGCACCCCGCTGAAGCCGGGCCTGAACGTCGGCCGCGCCAAGGACGATTCGCTCTTCGCGAAGGTGGACGGAACCGTGAATTTCCACGACAAGGGCCGCCTCGGCCGCTTCGTCTCGATCACGCCCGTCGCGGCTTCCGGAAACTAACAGGATCTCCTTTCCGTTTTCGGGCCCCGTCGCTTTTCCTTTCTAAGCACGAAGGCGCGTGAGCGCCTTCGAAAATACTTCCAAGCATGTTCATAGACGAAGCCGTCATCCATGTCGTCGGAGGCGACGGAGGAAATGGCTGTGTCGCGTTCCGGCGGGAGAAGTTCGTACCCCGGGGCGGGCCCTCCGGCGGGGACGGCGGCGACGGCGGCAGCGTCACGCTCGTCGCGGACCGCGGCCTGAACACGCTGTATCCCTTTCGATTCCAGAGGCGCTTCGCCGCCGGCCGCGGCGGCCACGGCAAGGGGGACAACCGCCACGGGAAGAACGGGGCGGCTCTTCCGGTTTCGGTGCCGGTCGGAACGGTCGTGAAGGACCGTGAGACCGGGGAGGTCGTCGGCGACCTCGTCGAGGAGGGGCAGACGCTCCTCGTAGCCGCGGGCGGCAAAGGCGGGAGGGGAAACGCGCGGTTCGCGACCTCCACGAACCGGGCGCCAAGACGCGCGGATCCCGGCACGAAAGGCGACCAGTTGGACCTCGCGCTCGAGCTCAAGCTCCTCGCGGACGTGGCGCTCGTGGGCCTGCCGAACGCGGGCAAGTCGACCCTCATTTCGGCCATTTCCGCGGCCCGTCCGAAGATCGCCGATTATCCCTTCACGACGCTCGTCCCGAATCTCGGGGTCGTGTCCTGGGAACGCTTCCGCACGTTCGTCGCGGCGGACGTGCCGGGGCTCATCGAGGGCGCGCACGAAGGGCACGGACTCGGGATACGCTTCCTGAAGCACGTCGAAAGGTCCCGCCTGCTCGTCCACCTCGTGGACGCCGCGGCGCTCGGCGACGCCGACCAGATCGCCGAGGCCGAGAAGACGGTCGCGACGATCGAGCACGAGCTCGCGTCCTTCCAGCCGGAGCTGGCCGCGCGCGAGCGCGTTCTCGTGGCCACGAAAGACGACGCGGCCTCTCCCGCCCAGGTCGCGGCCGTCGCCGCGGCGGCCGCGCGCCGCGGCCTCGCGTTCTTCGCGATCTCGGCAGCCGCGCGCCACGGCCTCGGCGCGCTCGTCTCGCATCTCGGCACGCGGCTCGACGCGCTCGCCGCCCGGGCGGACGCCAGGCACGGGAAGGAAGCCGTCCCCTGACCATGCGCATTGGCGTCTACGGCGGTTCGTTCGACCCGGTGCACTTCGGGCACCTCGTGCCCGTCGAGGAGGCGCGTCGCAATCTCGCCCTCGACGAGATCCTCTTCGTGCCGGCCTTCCAACCGCCGCACAAGCCGTCCGGCCCGTCCGCTCCTTCGCATCACCGCTTCGCGATGCTCGCTCTGGCATTCGAGGCGTATCCGGCCTTTCGCCTGAGCGATTTCGAGATCGCGCGCGGCGGCACCACGTACACGATCGAGACGCTCCGGCACCTGCGCGCCTCGCGCGGGGACGCCGAGTTCCTCCTCGTCCTCGGGTCCGACTCGCTCGCGGGGATCACGGCCTGGCGCTCGTGGCAGGAGCTCCTCGACGAGTTTCACGTCGCGGTCGTCGAGAGGGAAGGTTTCCCGCCAGAGGCCCTCGCGCGCGAGCTGCCGACGGCGATCTCCGGCCGGTTGGGAGAAACCATTTTCTTCGCCGGCAACGCACCGGTTACAATTTCATCCACGTGGTTAAGGCGCGCCATCCCCGCGGGCGAGGACCTCAGCGGAAGCCTCCCGGCGAGCGTGGGCGCGTATCTCCGAAAACACGCGCTGTACCGCCTCCCGTGAAGCACCCGGTTCCCCAGGTGGGGCCGATCGACGACCTCATCGAGGCGACGCTGCAGCGCGCCGGGATGCGCGCCGCCGCGTCCGAGTCGGAGAAGACCCGCGCCAGCGCCGACCCGGCGCTCGACGAGCGCCTCACGGCGCAGCTCAAGAAGGGCGTCGCCGCGCTTCTCGACAAGAAGGCCGAAAAGCTCGTCGTCCTGAACCTCCAGGGCCTGACGACGATGTCCGACTACTTCGTCCTGGCGACCGCGGGCAGCGACCGGCAGGCGCAGGCGCTTGCGGACGCGGTCGAGATGGCTCTCAAGGCCGAGGGCCGCCGGCCACTCTCCATCGAGGGCTACCAGTCCGCGGTCTGGATCCTCCTCGATTACGGCGACGTCGTGTTTCACGTCTTCCACCACGAGGCGCGCCGCTTCTACGGCCTCGAGAGACTCTGGGGAGACGCTCCGGACGCCACGGCGGCGTTTCGATAAGCGTGGCGGGGCGTGCCGCGTCCTCCGTGCTCTTCGCGACCCGCCATCGCGGCCTCAGGGAGCAGCTTCGGCGGCTCGCGCGCGCCGTGGACTCGGCGAATACCGTGCTCCTTCTCGGAGCGCCCGGGACGGGCAAGGACCGGCTCGCGCGCCTTCTCCACGAGCGCTCGTCCCGCGCGCGCTCGCCGTTTGTGCGCGTGGACCTCGCGGCTGTGGCGGACGACCTTTTCGAGAGCGAGCTCTTCGGCCACGAGCGCGGGGCGTTCACGGGTGCGGTCGCGGGGAAGCCGGGCCTTCTCGAGGGCGCCGGCGATGGCACGCTCTACCTCGACCGGGTCGACGCGCTTTCCCTTCGAGCCCAGGGCAAGCTCCTCCGCGTCGTCGAGGAGCGCCTCGTGCGGCGCGTGGGGGGCACGCGCCTGCTGCCGCTCAAGGCACGCCTCGTGGCCTCGGCCGGGCCGGATCTGCCGCGCCGGGCGCGCGCCGGGACGTTTCGGGAGGATCTCTTCTACCGGCTCGCGGTCGTCACGGTGAGCCTTCCGGCTCTCGCCGAGCGACGCGAAGACCTTTTTCCGGCGGCGCGCGCGCTCGCGAAGGCCGCCGGCGGCCCGGCCACCTTCACGGCGGCCGCGCGACGCGTGCTGCTCTCTCACGCCTGGCGCGGGAATTTTCGCGAGCTCGAGAACGTCGTCCGCCGGGCCGCGAACGACGCATCCGCGGCGGGGGCGACCGCGATCGACGCCCCGCACGTCAAGCTCACGGGCCCGTCGGATCCCGAGGCGCTCCTCCACGCCGCGGCCCACGTGCGCTGGACCCTGCGCCAGCTCTCGGACGCCTACATCTCCCTCGTCCTGGACGAGGCGGGCGGAAACATGACCGAAGCGGCGCGCCGTCTCGGGGTAGCCCGCAAGACCCTTTATGCGCGGCGGCGCGTGATATCCTCCCGCCTTCCCGGATGACCCTGGCCCCTCAATTGGCACGGGTGGTCCTGACGGAGCAGGTATACCGGGCGACCGCGACACTTTCCGGTGTCGCGTACTCCAAGTGATCTCGAGGGAGACGACCAACATGGTACCCAAGACCGCCGCGATGCCCGCCAAGCCCCTGAAGAAGGAGGCAGGCGAAAAAGTGAGGAAGAGCCTCGTTGCACGGCGCGACGAGCTCCTCCGGGATCTCGCGAAAAACCGCGAGGTTTCCGAGGAAACGGTCGACGAGTCGGCGCAGGACATGGCCGACCGCGCGACGTCCGCCTACACGAAGGAGTTCGCGTACTCGCTTTCCGAAAGCGACCGCAAGATCCTCCTGCTCATCGAAGAGGCGCTTTCGCGCCTCGACGCGGGAACGTACGGAACCTGCATCCACTGCTCCCAGCCCGTTCAGGAGAAGCGTATCGAGGCGGTTCCCTGGGCGCGTCACTGCCTCGACTGCCAGGAGCTGCAGGACAAGGGATTGCTGTAGTCGCCCCCCTTTCCCCGTCTAGTATTGGCGCGTGAAACGCGCTGATCCCTTCGCGCCGCTCGCCCCGCTTCTCGCGTCCGCGCGCACGACGCCTCTTCACCCCCTTCTCTTCCTGACCGGAGACGACGACTGGATCGTCGCCGAGGGCGCGCGCCGCGTGGCGGCGGCGTTCCGCGAGGCGTTCCGCGAGGGAGAGGTCACGGCGTACGAGGCGACGGGAGAGGGCGTGAAGGAAGCCGTGGCCGACGCGGCGACCATCGCGCTGTTCGCCACGAACCGGCTCGTGGTCCTGGAAGCCACCGAGCTGTTCCGTGGCAAGAGTCTCACGGCGGAAGAGCTCGACGCGCTCCTCGACGAGGCCGAGGAGGCCGGCGACGACGCGCGCCTCGTGGCGCGGCTCGCGCGCAAGGCCTCCGCCTTCGCCGCCGCGGTCGGCGTCACCGTGGGCGACGACCCCGAGGAGGCCGCGCGCAGGATCGCCGGGCGCGTGAAGCGCGCGGACCGCGCCGGGGCGCTCGCCGCGCTCCTCGCGAGCGTCCCTAGGTCCGAGGGTGGGGCCGAGACGGCGCTCGACGCGCTCCTCGACTTCGCGCAGCGGGCCGGGGCGTCCGACAACGTCCTTCTCGTCCATGCGGTCTCGCCCGATGCCAAGCACCGCGCGACCCAGAGCTTGAAGCGCGCCGCGCGCGCCGCGGACCTGTCCGTGCCGGACGAGGCGGCGCGCCGCGAGCGCCTCGCGGCGCTCGGCCTCGAGCGCGCGATCGAGCGCAAAATTCTCATCGAGCCGGAGGTGTTCGACCTCCTTTCGGGCCGCGGCCGGCTCTTCGCGCGGCCGTTCCTCTCGGATCTCGACCGCCTCATCGACGCCGCGGCGGGTCCGCGCGTGACGGCTGAAGAGGCCGCGCGGCAGATCGCCGACGAGAGCAAGGAGTACGGCTCGGACTTCGTCGAAGCCGTCGCCCAACGCGACCTTTTCCAGGCGCTGCGCCTGCTCGCGAAGCTCCTTTCCGGAGCCACCTTCACGGCGTTCCGGCCCTGGGGAGAGAGGGAGGACGCCCCGTCCGCGAAGAAGGGCCCGCGCGGCGAGGCCGCTTTCTTCCCGCTTCTGGGCCTTCTCGCGGCCGAGCTCCGCCGGATGCTGGCCCTTCGCGCCGCCCTGGAGGAGCGCGCGGTCCCCCCGGCAGTGGGCAGGCGCACGGACTATCGCGGGTTCGTGGACCGGGTCCTGCCCGCGCTCAAGGCGCCGCGAGAGGGCCTTCCGCCTTTCTCCCTCGAGGCGCATCCGTTCGTTCTCCACAAGGCGTATCTCGCGGCTCTCGGCTGGACGACGGAGGACCTCAGGCGCGCCCTCATGGGGCTTTCGGCGATCGACCGCGGCGTGAAGAGCGGCGCCGGAACGGGGCCCGAGCTCCTCGAGGCCTGGCTCCTGTCCCGCCTTCCGGCGGCGCCCGTGCGCGCCGTCGCGAGCGGAAGAGCGGGCTGAGGCGGTGACCGAGCCGTCCTTTCACCCACGCGTGCCCTTCGACAGGCGCGACCGCGTCTTCATCGTTCTCTGCTTGCTCACGATCATCGCCGGCGCGGCGGTCTTTCGCGCGGGATTTTCGCGGGCGTTCCCCGAGGCGTCCATCGACTTCAAGGTCACCCGCGAGGAAGCCGTGCGCCGCGGCGCCGAGGCGCTCCGCGCGCGCGGATTCGCGCTCGACGGCGCGCGCGCCCTCGTGATTTTCGACAGCGACGACGAGGCGAAGGTCTACCTCGAGAGAACGCTCGGCCTCGAGAAGGCGAACCCGGTCTTCGCGACGACGGTGCCCGTGTGGCGCTGGTCGGTGCGGTGGGTGCGTCCGCTCGAAAAGCTCGAGTACCGCGCGGCGGTCGCTCCGGACGGGCGGCTTCTCGCGATTCGGCGGATTCTTCCGGAGAAGGCGGCGGCGAAGGACCCGGGCGAGGCGGCGGCGCGCGCCCTCGCAGAGGCGGAGATCCGGACCCTGCGCGGCCTCGATCCTTCGGCCCTGCGGTTCATCGAAGGCAAGGTCGACAAGCGGCCCCAACGCGTCGACCGGACATTCGTGTGGGAGTCGAAGGCGATCCGCTTCGGGGACGCCGCGCTCCGCTACCTCGTCGAGGTGCAAGGCGACCGCGTCGGGCGCTCGTCGCTTCATTTCGAGGTCCCGGAGAAATGGCGCCGGGACTACGAGGCGCTTCGCTCGAAGAACCTCGCGGCGGGCACGGTGGCCACGCTCGGGCTTTTCCTCACGGCGCTCGCCGTGCTCGTGGTCTTTGTCGAGCGGGTGCGGCGGAAGGACGTCAAGTGGAAGTGGGCTCTCTCCTTCGCGGGCACGGGCGCCGTTCTGCAGCTTTTCGCCTCGCTCAACGAGATGCCGATTCGCCTCTTCGACTACGACACCGCGGACGCCTGGACGGGCTTCGTGGCGAAATCGGTGGCGGGCGACGTCGGCGGCGCGGTCGCCCTCGGTGTCGTTCTTCTTCTCCTCGTCGCCGCCGGGGAGCCGCTTTACCGCGAGAGGTATCCCGACAAGCCCGCGCTCGGCCGCCTCCTCTCCACCCGCGGAGTCGGGTCGAAGCGGTTCTTCCGCGGACTCCTTCTCGGATACGCGATGACGGCGTTTTTCTTCGCGTACCAGATCGTCTTCTACCTCGTCGCCGCGCGCCTCGGCGCGTGGGCTCCCGCCGACGTGCCGTACTCGAACCTCCTCGGCACGTGGTTCCCCTGGGCCGGCGTTCTCCTGATGGGCTTCCTCCCCGCGACGACGGAGGAGTTCTCGTCGCGCATGTTCTCGATTCCCTTCGCCGAGCGGTTCTTGCCGCGTTGGGCCGCCGTCGTGGTCCCGGCGCTCATCTGGGGCTTCGCGCACAGCACCTATCCAAACCAGCCTTTTTACATCCGGGGTGTCGAGTTGGGTCTCGCCGGGATCCTCATCGGCGCCGTGATGCTGAAGGCGGACATCTTCCCGCTCCTCGTGTGGCATTTCACGGTGGATGCCGTCTACACGGCGCTCCTGCTCCTGCGCTCGTCGAACCCCTACTTCGTCGTTTCCGGCGCCGCGGCGTCACTCGTCCTTCTGCTTCCTCTCGCCGCATCGCTCCTTCTCTACGTCCGGCGTAGCGGCTTCACGCCCGAGGAGGACCTCACGAACGCGGCGACGGGATCGGCGCCGGAGCCCCCGCAAGTCGAGGAGTCGGTCCCGTCCGCCTGCGCCCCACCGCGCGCGCTGAGCCCGGCGCGCGCCCTTTCCGCTCTCGCGCTCGCGCTCCTCGCGTTCGCCGCCGCGCGCTTCGTCCTGCCCAGGGCGGGACTCTGGGAAGACGTGAAGGTCACGGTCGACCGGAAGGGAGCGAAGGCCGCAGCGGACGCCTGGCTGAAAGCGGCGGGCGACGACCCTGCGGGCTACCTGTCAGTCGCGACGACGTCAACCGCGCTCCCTGCCCTCGAGGACCCCTCCGATACGGGGACGGGCCTCGTCCCTTATGGCGACTCGGAGCTCGGCGAACAGTGGCTCCTGGAACGTGGCGGCATGCCGCTCCTCACGAAATGGGCGACGACGATTTTTCCGGGGCCCGTCTGGAACGTCCGTTACGTGCGCGCCCTCGACGAGCACGGCGCGACCGTCGCCGTGGACGCGCGGACCGCCCGAATCGCCGGCTTTCGCAGGACTTTCCCCGAAGCCGAGGCTGGCGAAAGCCCCGATGAAAGTATCGCGCGCGCGAAAGCGGTCTCCGTCTTCGCGTCGTTCGGCCTGGACCCGCTCGCCTGGGACGTGGTCTCGTCGAAGAGCGAGGCGCGCAAGGCGCGGAAGGACACGCACGTCGTCTTCGAGTCGAGGCTCGAGAAGGCCGGCGAGGCGACCCGGCGCGCCGTGACGGGCCTCGCGGGCGACGTGCCTTCGCTTTTCGCGACGGCTTTGAAGCTGCCGGAGGAATGGGTGCGCGCCCGGGAGAAATCGACGGCCGCGACCTGGGTCGCGATCTCCTGGAAGATCCTGGCGTGGGGAACCCTCGTCGGGCTCCTCGTCGTGGAGCTCGTGCGGCTCGCGCGCAAAGGAGCGATCCCCTGGCGCCGCTCGCTTCGACTCGCGGCGCTTCTGGCGCTGCCGGCGATCCTCGCGCGCTTCGTCTCCCTTCCGCTCGTCCTCGCGCAATATGACTCGCAATTCTCGATGGCCGTCTTCGGGGTCGTGGCGGGCGTCGGCCTGCTCGTGGGAATCCTGGTCTCCTTCGGCGCCGCGCTTCTCGCGGTCGCCCTCGTCCTCGCCGTGAAAAGAGATGCCGCGGCCGCCTTCCGGCGGGGCGGCGCGGACGGCCCGCTCTCTCTCGCCGCCGGGGCCGGCGCCGCTGTGCTCATCCTCTCGATTCGCGCTTACACGCGCGGTCTCGAGGCCTCGTTTCCGCTCGAAGCGGGGGTCCCGGGGTTTCCGTTTCCGGCGGGAATCGAGACGGTTCTCCCGGCCGCGGTCGCGATCAGCTCTCTCGTTCTCCGCGTGCTCCTTTTCGGGGGCAGCACCGCGTTTCTCGCGCTTCTTTTCCGCGACGCCCTGAAGAAGCCGGTTCTTCGTGTGGCGTTCTTCGCGGTCGCAGTCGGCGTCTTCGCGCCCTTCGGAGCCCGGACGTTCGGCGAGCTCTTCGTGCCGGTTTTCGCCGGCGCGCTGACCGGCCTCGCGTTCCTCGCGGCCATTGCCGTGTTCCTGAGAGACGACCCGAGAGCGTACGTCTTTGCGGCCGCGTTCCTCGGGGCTGCCGGAGCGGGCGCCGACCTCGTGTCGAGCGGCATCGCGCCGTGGGTCTGGAACGGCGCGGCTGTTCTCGCGGTCGTCGCGCTCGTCGTCGCCCTCCGCGGCCTCGACCGGCCGCGCCCCGTGGCCTCGCCCGCTTAGCCTCGCCCCCCGGCCTTCCGCCACTCCCATTCGCTCAGGCGTTCGCGGGCGCCGAGACCGATGGCGCGGTGGAGGTCGACGAGGAGCCGGGAGGCCTCGGCGTCGCGGAAGGGCGGCGGCCCGAGCCGCGTGAGGACCGCCTCGGGGTGCTCCGGAGGCGCGAACGAAAAGCGGAGCGCGGCGACGGGCTCGCCGGGTCGGTAAAACAGCTCGGGCCTCTCGAGGATGTGCCGCGGCAGCGGCTCGGGCGTCTCGGCCGCGCCGCCGGGCGCGGGGGCGTCCGCCGACCGGGTTTCGGTTTTGCGATCGGGCCGCGTCCGAGCGCGTTGCAGGCCTTCGAGGAGCTCTTCCCGCGGGACGCCCCGCAGGAGGAAAACGAGGAACGGGTCGTCCTGGAGGCGGTCGCCGAGCAGCACGGCGAGCGCGCCGGCGTGTGCGCACGGCTCCTCTCCCTCGGCGCACGAGCACCTCGAGACGACGTCGCCGGCGTCCAGAGGCAGGAGCGAGCGGCCTGTTCCCTGGAAGGCGCTCTCCACGTCTTCGGGCAGGCGGCCCGCGAGAAGGTCGGCCGCGTACCGAGCCCGCGCCGCCATCGCCTTGAGAACGCGGCGCCGCACCACCGAGTCGAGCGGTCGCAGGGAGAGAGAAGTCTCCTCGAGGTGCCCGCCCGCCGCCCGCACGTCCGCCTGCGCCCCGGTTCGCCCGATCTCGAGCGAGGTCACCGCGCCTGAAAGAGCGGCCGCGCGCCCTTCCGTGAGAGCGTCCTCCCAGCCGAGCGACGCGAGCCGCGCGAGGAAGCGATACGCCCATCCGCTCTCGGGCGGCGCCAGACGGGGGAGGAGAGCCTTCTTGCGGCGCGGCATCAGCGCCCTCCGTCCGTCTCGATGGCGCTCGTGTCGAGCGCGACGAGCTCCGTGAGCTGCTCGTCCGAGAGAGTCGCGATCCACTGCTCGCCCGCGCCGACGATCGAACGGGCGAGCGCCTTCTTCTCCTCGATCATCCGGTCGATGCGCTCCTCGAGCGTTCCCTTGCAGACGAATTTGTGGACCTGAACGTGCTCGGTCTGCCCGATGCGGAAGGCGCGGTCGGTCGCCTGCTCCTCGACCGCGGGATTCCACCAGCGGTCCACGTGGAAGACGTGAGAAGCCCGGGTCAGGTTCAGGCCGGTGCCTCCCGCGCGCAGCGACAGCACGAAGAACGGAGGCGGATCCTCGTCCTCCTGGAAGCGCCGCACCATCTCCGTCCGCGTGTGCCGCGG
>CALAQS010000165.1 GCA_937888435.1 uncultured Acidobacteriota bacterium | reverse complement strand
ACATCGCGATCGCGACGCTCTACCCCAGCTTCGGCAAGGCCCTGGACTTCAACCAGGGGGACGACGACAAGAGAAAGGCCATCGCCGAGAAGCAGTTCAAGACGAAGGACGAGGCCAAGCAGCGGGACACGATCGCTCCGCGCTTCGCCATGCGCGACGCCCTCGGAACGCGTTACCTCCGCGAGGTCACTCTCAAGCCGCTGCCATAAGAGTTCGGCGCTATCCGCCCCCTATGCTTTCGGCAAAGATGAAGTTGAAATCGGAAATTCCAGTCACACCCCAGATGGAGGACGAGCGATGAAAAATACGCGGTGGTTTGTGTTGATCGCTTTATTGTTGATGCCTGCGATGGCAATGGCGCAGAGTGTTTTCGACGGGACGTGGAAGGTGGACTTGAAGACGGCGAAATTCCCGACGAAGCCTGATGTCTACCTGTTGCAAGACGGGATGTACCACTGCAAGACGTGCGTTCCTTCGGTCGACGTCAAGGCGGATGGGCGGGACCAGAAGGTGTCCGGGCATCCGTACTACGACATGGTGAGCATCAAGGTAGTCGACGACCGTACGATCGAGGAAACCGATAAGAAAAACGGGAAGACCGTCGGGGCTTCAAAAACGTGGGTCTCGGCCGACGGAAACACGTTGATGTTCGAATTCACCGACAGCAGCGCCACCAACGCCGCTCCGGTCACCGGCAAAGGTGAAGCGACGCGAGTGGCCAAGGGTCCTGCAGGATCGCACGCCATTTCGGGTTCCTGGCGAACCTCGAAGATGGATTCCGTCTCGGATAACGGGCTGACGTTCACCTACAAGGTGGAAGGCGATACCTTGAGCATGAGCACCCCGACCGGACAAGGCTATACCGCGAAACTGGATGGGACGGAGGCGCCGTACAAGGGCGACCCGGGTACGACCAGCGTGTCGGTCAAGAAAGTGGACAAGAATACGATCGAGGAAACTGATAAGCGAGATGGGAAAGTCATCAGCGTCACACGCATGACAGTGGCTGCTGACGGCAAGAGCATGACCATCGCGGTGAACGACAAGTTGCACGGGACCACCAGCCAATATGTGGCGGTGAAACAGTAGGCCGCCTTGATGTCGCAGTCGGCGTGCCTTCGGGCGCGCCGACTGCTGGTCATCCGCTCAGCGGTCGCGCTGGAGCCATTCCATGGCGGCGACTTGCAGGGCCGCATTCGTGCTGAGGCCCCGCGTCTTCGCCTTCTTCCTGAGCGAGAGCCACACCCTTTCCGTCACGCGTATCGAGTGCGGCTGCGTCTTCTCGACGGCTGCTCCCTTTCGAGGTCTTCCGGGCTTCGTCAGTCGGGACACGTGGGGGCCGTATCGCGCGTCCGCCCATGCGGCTTCCTTCGCGAAGTTCTTCTCGAGCTCGGCAATGCTGGGATATGTCTTCTTCGTTTCCTTGGTCATCGCGTTCTCCTCCGGCGGATCCGGTGCGCGAATGCTGGCTTTTCGCGTCACGGCGCGAAGAATCCCTCCCAGCGTCGTCACGCTCTCGGCGTCGCCCTGACCTCGAACGCCTCGCGCACGTCGCCGAGCGGCGCGCCGCCCTCGCCGAAGGTGCACTCCGCGAACCGCGCCCAACCGTCCGCCCCGATGACGAGGACCGTCGAGGTCCGCGTCCCGTAACCTGGGAGCAAGACGAACGCGGCCGAGAGGGCCCGCTCCCAATCCAGCGGCAGGCCCGTCGCGGGGAGAGTGCCGTCGGGTGCAGTCGTCCGGTCCGCGAGGAGGTCCAGGAGGCGGCGCTCGAGGTCCTCCGCGCCGTTCGTGGCCCCGAGCGCCGCCTCGAGGCGCGAGCGGGCGGCAGTCACTTTGGGCCACGGCGTTTCGAGGAGGTGATTCGAGAGGCCCCGGACTCCGGGGCCGAGGCGCACGGGGTCGCCCTCCACGTTCGAGAAGGACCACAGCTCGGCGCCGTCCGACACGAGGAGGTTGAAGCCGTGGTAACGGCCGGCGACGGGCTGGACGGCGGCGACGTAGTCCGCCGCGGCGGCCTCTCCCCGCAGGAAGTCCGCGGCGAGCGCGCCACGCGAGGGCGCTCCGTCCTTCTTCGGGGCCGACGCGTCCCGGAAGTTCGTGAGTGCTGCGAACCGGCCCGCTCGCGTGATTCCCAGCCACGTCCCGCCCGCTTCGAGGTCGCGCCCGGCGAGGACGTCCGGCGCGTCGGCCCACCACGCGGCCGGCGCCGTGCGGCGCGCGAAGAACTCGTCGCGGTTAGCGGCGACCGCGAGGCGCGTCTTCGGCGACGCCTCCCACGCGAGGACGATCAGGCACATGCCGGCACGACGGCACTCATCAAACGTTGCAAAGAATTGGTCGGGGCGGCCGGGATCGAACCGGCGACCCCCTGCTCCCAAAGCAGGTGCGCTACCACTGCGCCACGCCCCGTCCGGTAGGATTCTGAGCGATGGCCGTGAAGAAGTCGAAGGGGACGCTCGTCCTGCTGCACGGCCTGGGCGGCTCGTCCGAGGACTGGGCCGAGGTCGCGACGCTTCTCGCGAACGACTTCGCCGTGCGCGCGCTCGACCTCCCGGGCTCGGCCCGCGGCCCTCGTCCCGGCACGGGCTACCAAATGGAGCCCCTCGCGCGGTGGGTTCTCGGCGAGATCGGAGTGGAGTCCGTGCTCCTCGCGGGCCATTCGCTCGGCGGGCGGGTGGCCGGTGAGGTGGCGGCGCTCGCGCCAGGCCGCGTTCGCGCCCTCGCGCTCGTATCCCCGCTCGGATCCGCGCCGTACGGCCTCATCGACCGCCTCAAGTGGATCGCGATGTCCCGGCGTGCGGTCATCGAGAGCGTGCCCGAAAGCTCGCTCCGAAACGCCGCGGGCTACGGGTTCTCGGTGGACGGGCCCGGGCGCGCGGGGTTCGTGGCGCGGACGGTCGCCGCGCGGACGGGGCCCCGGCGCGAAGAGGTCGTCCTGGCCATCGAGCGGCTCGTGGACGGCGTCCTCGCCGCCCGGCCGCTCGCGGAAAGACTCGAGGGGACGTCGATGCCGCTCCTTCTCGTGACCGGCGCGCGCGATCCGCTCGCGCCCGCCGAAGAGCTGCGCGCGATTCTTTCGGCGCGAAAAGACGCGACATTTCTCGAGCTGAGAGGGATCGGGCATTACGCTCTTCTGGAAGACCCACCGCGTCTCGCCGCGACGCTTCGCGATTTCTTCGCGGACGCCTGAGCGGGCGCTGACGGCGCCAGCGCTTCGAGCCAATCTTCCGGAAGCCTGCCGAGGAGCGCGGCGCGCTGCGCCGCAAAAAGCACGGAGAGCCCCTTGCGTGAGGCCGCGAGCAGGCGGGCGAGCTGCTCCTCGTCGAACGGCTCGCGCTCGGCGGTGCCCTGGATCTCGACGAACCGCCCGCTCGACGTCCCGACGACGTTCAGGTCCACGTCGGCGGTCGAATCCTCGGCATAGTCGAGATCGAGGAGGATGCGTCCCTTCGCGACGCCGAGAGAGACGGCGGCGACGGCCTCGCGCAAGGGATTCGCCTGAATGTCGCCCGCCCTCGCGAGCGACGCGCAGGCGAGCGCGAGCGCGACATACGCGCCCGTGACGGAGGCGCAGCGGGTTCCGGCGTCGGCGACGAGGACATCGCAGTCGAGCGTGATCGTGCGGTCGGCGAGCCGCGAGCGGTCCACGACGCCGCGCAGGGCCCGCCCGATGAGGCGCTGGATCTCTAGCGTCCTTCCGGACTGCTTGCCGCGCGCCGCTTCGCGGGGGCTCCTCTCGTGCGTGGCCCGCGGCAGCATCCCGTATTCGGCCGTCACCCATCCGAGGCCGGTCCGCTGCAAGAAGGGCGGGACCTTCGCCTCGACCGAGGCCGTCACGAGGACCTGCGTGCGGCCCTGCGTCACGAGGCAGGAGCCTTCGGCGTGAGACACCGGATCGCAGACGATCGTCACGGGTCGGAGGTCGAGCTCTCCCCGGCCGTCGGGGCGCGGCGGGCCGTGCGAAGCGGACATCACCAAAGCCACGGCGGGATTCTGGCTCAACGACGCGCCGGCCGCTAAGGGAGATCCACGAGCGTCAGGTCCGCGGCCGGACGGCCGAGAAACCGCCCCGCCACTCGGCGCAAGCGCTCGGACGCGTCAGTCACGAGGAGGCGTGTCGTCCCATGGGAAATCTCGCCCCGGCGCGACCCGGGAGGCAGGGCCGCCTCGACGGCGCGCGCCGTCGTCTCGGCGGAGTTCACGAGAATCGTGCCCTTAGGCAACGCGCCCGCGATCGTCCGCGTAAGGAGCGGATAGTGCGTGCACCCGAGGACGACGACACGCGCGCCCGCGCGGGGCACCTCTGCGAGATAGCGCGCTGCCGCCGAGCGCGCAACCTCGTTCTCCGTCCAGCCCTCCTCGGCGAGAGGCACGAAGAGCGGGCAGGCCGTGTGAATCACGTCCCGTCCTGGGTCGAGCGCGCGAATGGCGCGGCCGTACGCGTCTGACGCGACGGTCGCCTCGGTCGCGAGAACCGCGATGGGTCCCAGCACGCCGTCGAGGTCCGAGGCCCGCGCCGCAGCGACCGCGGCCTCCGCGCCGGGCGCGACGACGCCCACGACCGGGACCGCGGAAATCTCCTCGATGACGTCGAGCGCGAGCGCCGAAGCCGTGTTGCAGGCCACGACGACAGCCTTGACGCCCTGCGAAAGCAAAAAGCCGATGGCGCGGCGCGCGTAGCGCCGCACCGTTTCGGGCGACTTCGTGCCGTACGGCAGCCGCGCCGTGTCGCCAAGATAGAGGAGGTCCTCGAACGGCATCCGCCGCGCAACGGCCTCGAGCACCGTGAGGCCTCCGACTCCGGAGTCGAAGAGGCCGATCGGCCTGGGGTCGCTCATGTTCGCTCGGCCGGCGCGCGCCGGCGCGGAACGGGCCGGCCGGGTGGAACCGAGGCGGAAGGGGCGGATGAGGGCACGAGCGGCGAGGGCGAAAACGTGGGCGACGGCGTGGCGGTCGGCGTGGCCGGCGCCTCGAGCGCCGGCTCATCGGCGGCGCGCCTGAGATCGGGCGCGATCGGATGCAGGAGATCCGCGTGGCCGCCGAGAGTCTCCACCGCCTCACCCGCCACGAGGAGCACGACGCGCGTCACCGCGGGCAGGTTCTTCGCGAGGGTGACGGCGAGCGCCTGAATGGCCGAGTCCTCTTCGTGAGAGCCAGCCTGCCAGCGCGGACTCACCGGCGTTCCGGGCTCGCGCGGCGCGAGAAGAGGCGGAGGCGAGAGGTCGATGACGGCGATTCCGTCGCGCAGGAGGTACGCGCCGCGCAGCGACCAGCCGTCGGGAAACGGTCTCACGAGCTCCTGGCGACGCGGCCCGTCCATCACGGCGGCAGCGACGGATCTGAGGAACGCCACGTCGTCGACCGCCGCAGGAACGTCCCGCGCTTCCGGGTGGAGCTGATCGTCGGCAGGGGACTCGAAGTAGAGCGAGACCTGCCGGGCCGGGATGGGGGTCGGGGGAATCACGGCCGTCGGCCGCAGCGTGGGCACGGCGGCGGCGGCCGGCGACGGCCCCCTCATGCGGCGCCCGAGGAGAAGGGCTGAAAGAAGCAGGAGGAGCAGGACGACGAGCGCGAGGGCGAAACGGCGCGGCATGCGGCGGCCGTGCCTAGCTCTTGCCGAGCGCTTTCGGCGCGTACGGCACTGGCGCCACGGAGTCCGCCGTGCGGAAATACGTGTCGAGGCTTCCCGCGAGCGTTTCCGCCGTCTGACGCCGGAACTCGTCCGACCCGATCCGTATCTCTTCGTCCGGGTTCGTGATGAAAGCGACCTCCACGAGAACAGCCGGAGCGTTGACGCCGACGAGGACGCGGAACGGCGCCTGCTTCACGCCGCGCGTCGTGATCCCGAGCAGCCGGTTGAAGTCGGCCTGCACGATTTCCGCGAGCCGCGCGGATGCCGAGAGATGCTGGTTCTGCGCGAGGTCCCAGAGGATCAGGTCGAGATCGCGCACGGCCGCATTCTTCTCGGCCGTCTCCGGCGTCAAAGCGGGCGTCGCGTTCTCGCTCTCGGCGAGAAGGGCCGCGGCGCGGTCCGACGCGTCGAGCGACAGGTAATACACCTCGGTCCCGTGCGCGGTGGCGGCGCGCGACGCGTTGCAGTGGATCGAGATGAAAACGTCGGCCTTCGCCGCGTTCGCCTGCGCGGCGCGGTCGTCGAGGCCGACAGTGGCATCGGAGAGGCGCGTCATCACGACGTGGTAGCCGCGGCGCTGGAGGACTTCCTGGATCGTCTTCGTGAGCGCGAGCGTGGCGTCCTTCTCGAGAAGGCCGCCGGGGCCCTTCGCCCCCTCTTCGACGCCTCCGTGCCCGGGGTCGAGGACGATGGTCTTCGTCCTCGAGGCCGGCGGCTGCCCCGGCGCCGGAACCTGGGGGAGCGCGCCGGACGGCGCCGATGAGCCCCCCTTCGCGACGTCCACGACGAGGCGCGGCGGCGCCCCGAGCGCGTATACGTTCGGCACGAGGTCCTTTCCCCGGAAGACGATCGTGATGTCGCCGCCCCTCACGACGAGGCGCGCAATGCGCGCCGACTCGAAAGGCTTCTCCTGAGGCTGCATCACGAGGCGCGCGTTCGGGACGTGAAGGACGACCTGATCGGCGGCCTTCTCGACGGCGTACGACGGCGCCTGCGAGAAGCGCAGGACGACCTTCGTCGTCTCGCCGAGATCGGCCACCGACGGCTCGACCGTGATCTCGGCGGTTTCTCCCCTTCGCACCGACAGCGTCCGCGTCGCACGATCCCACGAGAGGGAAAGACCCGCCATCGGCCCGACGACCTTCTGGAAGAACTCCGGCTCCGCCCAGGCGAGGGCGCCGCGGCCGCGCACCGGCGCGCCCAGGGAGACGAGCTTCGTGTCCACGACCGCGAGCGCCGCGTCCAAGCCGAAGACCGCCGAGCGCCCCTTGAGCTTCACCTCGTACGACCGGGTCTCGTCGTCGAATGTCATCGAGCCGTCAAGCGCGGTGACGGCGTCGTTCACACAGAGGTACGTCCGGCCGTCGTGTTCCTCCGCGCGAAGGCTCACCGGAGGCCTGTCCGGACGGGAAAAAGTCACCGACACATCCTCTCCGCGCGCGGTGGCCGCGGCCAGAAACAGCACGGCCAGGGCGGCGCAGGAAGAGAGAGGCGCGCGACGTCTCACCCCGGGATTATGGCGATTCTCCGGCTGGCCCGCCGCCCCATGGTTCTGATATCCTTGTCGGTCACGATTGGGGGCGTCCCGGTTTCGACGGGGCATTCAGCGATCGAGGAGCACGCCGAGCACGGCCGTTCGCTCGTAAAAACGACGGTCAACAACTAGCTGCCAACACCAGCGACCTCGCTCTCGCGGCCTAATTAGCCGTGACGGGCGCCGGGGAGCCTGTCCGGGGCGCCTCGGCGTTTGACGCGAAATCCGGGCTGGGGCCGCCTCCGCCATCTGAAGAGGCGTCCCGAGAGTTTCAGGTTCGCTGCCGCGCCCGGTCGTCCGGACCTGAAGACGCGGCGGCTAAAAAAACAAGTCCGGACTGAGCGTGGAGAATCTCGACGTTCGGGCGCTTCGGACGGGGGTTCGACTCCCCCCGCCTCCACCAT
>CALAQS010000164.1 GCA_937888435.1 uncultured Acidobacteriota bacterium | reverse complement strand
GCTTTCCCGACCCCGTCGTCATCAAGATGAACGGCCGAAGGAACGAGGGGGTCATCCTGAAGCCCTCGTCCCCAGCGTCAGTGGCCGCGCTGCATCGGTGACAGCCCCGATCTTTGCGGCGTAACCCGACGGGCTCTCGAGCTCCTCGTCGGTCACGACGTGGACGTCCAGCAGGCCGGAGGTCGTGACACCGGAGCGCAGGTAGTTCATCTCGGACAGGCACAGGCTCCAACCCTCCAGCCAGGCCAGAAAATCCCTGCGCATTTCCGGAGTGCCGGAGAAGTGGACGAGGAGATTGATGTCGCTGCCGGGCCCCGCCGTGCCGTTTTTGGCGCTGCCGAAAAGGTAGAGCCCCCTGATGCCGAACCGCGGGACGTCGGCCACCGCGGCGATGCGCTCGGCCATCCGCAGGCGCCAGCGCGAGTGATCCTCCGGGGGCGCAGGCTCGGGGACCCGCTTCCTTTCCGCCGCAGCCTCCCCGCCGACCCCGGGACTCGCCAGGAAGCCGACGGCGCGGTCCTGGTCGGCGTTGAGCAGAACGCGCAGGACGAGCCCTCCCGTGGCGCGAGGCACGTCGATGACCCGGACCGTGCCCGCCAGGTCTGCGAACTCCGGCGCCACATCGGCCAGGATGTCGGGCGACTCCCTCAGAAACTTTTCGTGGAACGCGATGTCGGGGTCGTCGGGGAATAGCGGGAGATAGCGGATGGAGGCTTCGACCAGGTCCTGAAAGAAGTGTGTGCCGAAGGAGACGTCCGGGACGTAATTTCCCCTCTTCCGTGCGATCTCGATGAGGGCCGCCGTGTTGTTGATGTCCGAGTACGTGACGGGGACGCCGAGCTTCACGTCGCCGCGGCTGCCCCAGCGGCCGGGCCCCATGAGGATGAACTGTCGCTTTGGCAGGACCTTGTTGAGCCGGCCAACGGCCCGCCCCACGCGCCTGAGGCGGTCGGCGTCTTCGAGCGCCGCGTAGCGCTCGGGGTCGACGTAGACGATGTGCGTGATGTCCGGTATCCGGCCGTTGGAGACGTAGCGTCGCGCCTCGAAGATCACCTTGTCGGCCGGCAGCTCCTGCGGGATCGGTGCCGACGCGACGTCCTCCGAGAAGCTCTGTGGCCTGCATTGCAGGAGGTAGAAGTCCTTTCCGTCGGAGGCGAACTCGATGTCCACCGGTCCGCCGGTCTTCTCTCTCAGAAGGCGGAGCAGCGCGCGCATCTGGGCGAGGAACGGCGTGGAGGAGATGAGCCCGTCGAAGGTGACGACGAGGCGGTCTGCCTCTGATCCCCAGTCGATCAGGACGGGGCGGTGAATCCCGCTCTCATCCGAGAGCGAAACGAGACGCCCCACTCCGGGAATTTCCGCGCCGCACTCCTTGAGGAGGTCCTTGAGGGCCACCGTTTCGAAGCGCCCCGACTCCAGGTTGACGACGTCCAGCATCCTGGGCGAGTAGCGAACTACCTCGTCGGGGGTGACGTTCACCCTCAGGCCGGGCTGGCCAGGGGCGATCAGCACCGGGTAGTCGTCGCCGACGCGGTCCACGGCGCGCGTTCCGAGGCCCGGCACGAGGCGCACGAGGCCGTCCTCCCTCTTGATCCGCGCCGACCACCGGAACTCGTTGTTCGAGAAGGCCACGCCGGCGAAGGTCGGGAGGAAGTACTTCCCCACCCGGCTGCCCACCACTTCCTGGATCATCACGCCCATCTCTTCGTGCACGTCCAGGAGGCCGCGCTCGGCGCGGTACTCGATCGGGTCTGGCCCGAAGATCGATGCGTAGACCTCGGCCACGGCGTCCATCAGCGCGTTCAGGCGCTCGCTCTTGGTGCCCTGGTTGGCCAGGAACAGGCTCTTGTACTTGCCGGAGAAGGCTGAGCCCACACGGTCCTCCAGGAGGCTGGAGCTGCGGACGATGAGGGGACGGCCCTCGAAGTCGTCGAGCGCCAGCGAGAGGCCCTTGACGATCTCCGGCGAGAAGTGGGAGTTCTTGAAGACCTGGACGATGTGCGGGTATTCGCGCCGCACCTGCTCGATCTCCAGGTACTTCCGGTTGTAGAGGTCCTCCAGGTGGTTGAACTCGATGAAGTTCAGAACGCCGTCCGACGTGACGTACCACGTGCGCGGGATCTTGATGGGCCCGAGCGCGTCGGCGTACTCGGGTGACTTCCTCACGATCTGGGCCGCGAGGAACAGCCCCGAGCTCTTCCCTCCGAGCTTTCCGTGGCTCCTCGGGGGACAGATGATGTGGCGCGACAGCTCGTAGAAGTCGCTCACCTCGACGTAGTTCTTCGCCGTATTGAGAAAGTCGATGTCCTCGGTGAGGAACCGGCGGATCAGCGAGACTCGGAGCTCGACCTGGAGCGTCCGCGAAAGCTCGTGGTCGTCGATGGCCGCGTGGCGGAAGCGGCCCAGCGCCTGAGCGATGTCCATCAGGGGGGTCCCCAGGTTCTCGACCGCCTCGATCAGGAAACCCGTCTTGTCGTCCTTGATCCACTTCTGGATGCACGAGAGGATCTCGTCGGAAGCGAGGTGCTCGGAGGCGATGCGGAAGATCTCGTCGGCAACCTTGACCAGCGAGTCGATGCCCCTCCTCTCCACGGGCCGGTTCTCGCCTCCGGCTTCCTCTGGCCCGCCGATCCGGCCCCCGGTGAAGCGTGGCAGGAGGTCCTGCGCCTCCGCGATGCCGTTCCAGCAGAGGTAGTTGATCATCCGGCGCGAAACCCGCATCAGCAGGTGCTGGTCGGTCTTGCGCAGGAAATCGACGATGACCCACCAGTCCCCGCGCGGCGGCGCCGAGAGGCTCTCGACCGCCCCCTGCCAGCTCTGGATCCTGTCCAGCAGCTTGCGGTGCAGGAGGAGCTGCCCGAGGCGCTCGGCCACCGTGTCGATGAGCTTCCTCTCCTCTTTCAGGAACGGACCCTCGCCCGCCGCCGGCATCGCCTTGAGGTAAAACACCTCGACGCTGCCCACGACTTCGCCCTGGACCCGGATCGGCGCCACCTGAACCCACGGTGTGCCGGTCAATCCCGGCGGCTCGTAGACCACGCCGTCCGCCGTAATCCGCGCCTGGCATTCGGCCGGGTATTGCCAGCCCGGCGGGAGGATGTCGATGACGTCCCGGAAGATCTCGTCCAGCGAGGCCTGCGGTCGGTTGCAGATCTCGTTCACCCGGTAGAGGCAGGTGAGCTCCTTGGCCCGCTCCTGCAAGGCGTCGAGGATCGTGTCGACGGGGCCGTCCGGTGGGGTCATGTCTCCTCGTGGCGCCTCCAGATGATCCCACGTCCCGTGCGACCATCCACCTCCACGCGCAGCGGCCCGGCCAAACGGACGTGGCGAACGAAGGAATTCTCCGCGACTGCCGGCCGGCTTTCCAGCCACTCCCAGTCGAGCGTGCCCGGCCCTTCAGGGGGAAGTGAGAAGTAGCTCACGCCAAAGCTCGAGATGTTGTGAAAAAAATGTGAGCCCTGGCTCATCTCGATGCCTCGCTCGGGCCGCGACGCCTCGACGAGGACCTTGGCTCCCGCCACGTCTCCCCAAACCACCGGGACGCCGAGCCACGGATCGGCGCTCCCCCACCGCCCGAAGCCGATGAGGACATACGGCCTTTGCTCCTCGAGGAGAGTACGGTTCCTCGCGGCAATCTCGCCCGCGATCACCCGGGAGCGGGCGGCCTCGAAGCGGCCGGGAGGCAGGTACACGACGTCGCGGATGCCGTCGACGATCCCGTTTCCCATGACACGGTCGGAGGAAAGAAGGACTTCCCAGCCGGGGCGGGCCTCCTGCGTGACGTCGACGAGCTCCGTCGAGACTGCCATCGAACGCACCTGGAGCAGGCCGAGCCTCAGCGGAGGGCTCCGCTGCGGGTCAATTGTCACGGCAAACTCGATCTCGACCGGTCCGCCGGCCGCCTTTCCGCAATGCGAAAGGAGCGACTTCACAAGGTCGTTCAGCGCGTACTGAACGTGGACGAGGAGCGGCGCGAAGTTCAGGACGCGGGATCCGGCCACGTATGCGCCCGGCATGAGACGGTCCGAGGTGGCGTCCCAGGTGGACGCCGTGAAGCGCAGCGTACCGTCCTCTTCTGCATCCCTGAGAGAGCCGCTCACGAGGTACTCGGTCTCGCGCACCGGATCGTAGGCTGGAGGCTTTCCCATGTTCACGGCCCAGAACTCGGTCTGCGTGCTCTTGAGAAGGTCGGCGGTCGAGGCGAAAGGTGCCGGCGCGCGCGGATGGGCGGGCGAGTAGGTCCAGGACACTCCTCCGTCCACGATCGTCTTCCCGAGGCCGAGCGCCAGGAGCACGACCCCATCCTCGGGGCGCGCCGAGCCAAAGCGGTAGTAGCCGTACGAGCGCGCCACACCGGAGATGTCCGGGTAGTAGCGCTCGCCGTGCCGGAGCCCCACGACCTCCTGCAGGAGGACCGCCATCTTCTCTTCTCGAGCCCCGGCGTCCACCGTGGCCCGGTAGGCCCGCGCGCCTCGGAAATAAGTGGAAGCCCAAACCAGCTTCACGGCCTCGGCCAGCTTCCGGAAGCGGTCGTCCGGCGTGTGCTCGTTGTTCGGGATCATCTTGGTCGCGTACACACCGGCGAAGGGGCGCTCGAGGGCATCTTCCAGGAGGCTCGAGGAGCGGACCGCGAGAGGTGCGTGGATTCCATTGGACAGCGCGCGAAGATCGCCCACCAGATCCGCAGGAAGGCCGCCTTTCTGAAAGGCGCGGGCGATGGCGTCGTCGCTCTCGCCCGAAAGGGCCACCTCCTCGAGCCGGTTCTCCTCCATGAACCGGTCGAAGCGCTCGGTCGTGACCACGGACATCGTGGGAATCGAGACCTCGAGGTCGGGCGAAGCACCCGGGAAGGCCGAGGGCAGCGCGTCACGAATACGGATCAGCCCGGCGGCCTTCCCTCCCACCGGCCCCTCGCCCATCCGCGTCGCGGGCTCCTTCCCGTCGAAGAGTCTCCGATCGAAGCCCGGAAGCGCCAGCTCCCCTGTCGAGTCCGTCATCAGCGGCTCCGCGCCGCGTCAAACCCAGCCGCGGTCGTGACAGGCCTTCGCGACCCGGCTGACGGCGATGACGTAGGCGGCGTCCCGCATGTAGAGCTTCTGCCTCTTCGCGAGGTCGGCCACGGCATGGAAAGCCGAGGTCATTTTGACGTCCAGCTTTCCGAGGACCTCGTCCTGTTCCCAGAAGTAGTTCATGTTGCTCTGCACCTGCTCGAAGTAGCTGCAGGTGACGCCGCCGGCATTCGCGAGAAAGTCGGGGAGGACGAAGATGCCGCGTTCCTGGATGACTTTGTCGGCCTCTGGAGTCGTCGGGCCGTTGGCGCCCTCGGCGATCACCTTCACGCGGTCCTTGATCTTCCGCGCCGTCTCTCCGGTCACCTGGTTTTCCAGAGCCGACGGGATCAGGATGTCGACGTTCTGCTCGATCCAGGCGTCGCCCAGAAGCACCTCGTATCCCAGCTTCGCTGCCTTCTCCTTGTCGATGCCCCCGAATCGGTCCGTGATGCCGAGGAGTGCGTCGGGATCCACCCCGGCCTCGTTCCGGAAACAGTACGCCGTCTGGTCGGCCTGGTCCCACGAGGAGACGGCGACGACCTTTCCACCCAGCTTCAGGTAGAGGCGGATGGCGTACTGCGCCACGTTCCCGAAGCCCTGCACGCTGGCCAGGGTCTTTTCGACCTTAAGGCCGAGCAGCCGGAGCGCCTCGCGCAGCGCGAAGACGAGGCCGTAGCCCGTGGCCTCGGTTCGCCCGAGAGAGCCCCCCATCCCCACCGGTTTTCCGGTGATGAAACCCGGCTCTTTGGCGCCGTGAATCACCTCGAACTCGTCGAGCATCCAGAGCATGTGCTGGGGCGTCGTCATCACGTCGGGCGCCGGCACGTCCACCGCCGAGCCGACGTTTCGAGAAATCTGCCGCACCCAGCCCCGGCAGATCTGCTCCTGCTCGCGCGCGCTCAGGTTGTGGGGGTCGCAGATGACGCCGCCCTTCGCCCCGCCCAGCGGGATGTCCACGACCGAGCACTTCCACGTCATCCACATCGCGAGGGCCCGCACCGTGTCGATCGTCTCCTGCGGGTGGAACCGGATTCCCCCCTTGGACGGGCCCCGGGCGTCGTTGTGCTGGACGCGGAACCCGCGAAAAATCTTCACGTTTCCGTCGTCCATGTGCACCGGAATGCCGAAGTGGAACTCGCGCAGAGGCCACCTCAGGAGATCGCGCGTGGCGCCGTCCAGCTCCAGGATGTCCGCGGATTTGTCGAACTGCGACTGCGCCATTTCGAACGGATTGAACGCACTTTTCATGGGAAATCTCCCTCTCCGGTCCTGTCGGCGTGTCTCCGGCGGGAGGGCTGGAACGCGGCGCCCTCTTCGAACCGGGTCATCGTACTCATCGTAGTGGCCGGTCCCCGGTACCGTCATGAGGCATATGGATCACCTCGACCCCGCCCAAGACCTCGCCTACACTCGGGGATTGGAGGATCGATGACCGCAGCCAACGGCTTCCTGGAGACCGTCAACCGGAACTTCGACGCCGCCGCCAGCTTTCTCGACTACCCGCCAGGACTCCTCGACCAGATCAAGGTCTGCAACAGCATCTACAAGTTCCGCTTCCCGG
>CALAQS010000163.1 GCA_937888435.1 uncultured Acidobacteriota bacterium | reverse complement strand
GGGTCTTGGCCGTCATTCCCGGCGAACGAGTGGAGCGTCGTCAGCGTTCCCGAGGGCGTGATCTTGAAGACCGTGCCATAGCCGCTCGCGCCGCCTTGCCCGGTGGTCCCGTAGAAGTTCCCGTCGGTTCCTTGCACGAGGGTGGCTGACGGCCATTCCCCGTCGCTCCCCGAGAAGGAGTAGAGCGTCGTCAGCGTCCCGGCCGGCGTGATCTTGAAGACCGTGCCGTAGTCACCCGTGCCGCCCTGATTCGTCGTCCCGTAGAAGTTCCCGTCGCTCCCCTGCACGAGGGCGGCATAGGGGTCTTGGCCGTCACTCCCGGCGAACGAGTGGAGCGTCGTCAGCGTCCCCGAGGGCGTGATCTTGAAGACCGTTCCATAGCCGCTCGCGCCGCCTTGCTTCGTCGTCCCGTAAAAGTTCCCGTCGCTTCCTTGCACGAGGGTGTTTTGCGGATAGCTCCCGTCGCTCCCCGCAAACGGGTAGAGCGTCGTCAGCGCCCCCGCCGGCGTGATCTTGAACACCGTGCCGGCACCCCTCGCGCCGCCGTAATTCGTCGTCCCGTAGAAGTTCCCGTCGGTTCCTTGCACGAGGCCGGCGACGGGGTTTTGGCCGTCACTCCCGGCGAACGAGTGGAGCGTCGTCAGCGTCCCCGAGGGCGTGATCTTGAACACCGTTCCAGAGTCACCCGCGCCGCCCTGCTTCGTCGTCCCGTAGAAGTTCCCGTCGCTCCCCTGCACGAGGCCAGCAAGGGGATCTTGGCCGTCACTCTCGGCAAACGCATGCAGCACCGTGTACGGCTGGGCGTCGGCCGGGAGGGCGAGAAACAGCGGGACCGTCAGCAGGAAAAGACAAGAGAGATCGACACCCATGCGCCGCGATACGAATTGCATTTCAGCCCTCCCGGCCTTCGCTGTTAGTCTGACACGAGCCGTCATAGGTGAAGCGGGAAAGTCCAGCGGAGTTGATGCTGTCGGATTGGAGATATAGGATTGGTGCGAAAGGGGGGACTCGAACCCCCAC
Source organism: uncultured Acidobacteriota bacterium (assembly GCA_937888435.1). Classification (GTDB taxonomy): domain Bacteria; phylum Acidobacteriota; class Thermoanaerobaculia; order UBA5066; family UBA5066; genus Fen-183. Next base: position 22,641 of record CALAQS010000163.1, on the reverse strand, counting down.
AGCCGGTAAGGGCTACAAGGTCCTGAGCCTTGCGCGTCTACCAATTCCGCCACTTTCGCGCGGAGCGGCAGGATAAGGCCCGGCCTAACCCTCGTCAAATCAGCGGCGATAAGCCGCGCGCTCGCGCTCCGTGACGAAGCCGTCGATGCGAAGCTGGTCCTTTTCGGAAATCTCCGTGAACCTCACGCCGAACGCCGGATGGAAATGGTCGAGCTCGGTCGTGCGCCGCATGACCCGGCCCTTCGCGTTCAGGGGCGTCGGATCGTCGGGCAGGAAGAACTCGATCTCGACGACGCGCCCGATCGCGATCGCGCTCTCGATCTCGACGAGCATCCCGCTCCCCGAGACGTTCAGCAGCTTGCCGAGGACGACCGACCCGTCGGCGCGCCCCTCTCTCACGCGAGCCAGGGTGTTCAGCTCACGCCGCGCCGGGATGAGCGTGAGGCGCTTCGTCTTGTCGAGGAGCTCGTCGGCCGGGAACGGAGCGAGGATGAAGTCGTTCACCCCGGGCACGAGAGCTTCCTCGAGGTGCGGCTCCCCCGCCGGCACGACGAGCATCATCGACACCGTCCGCCAGTGCTTCTCCTCGCGCAGTCTCCTGCACGCGGCCACGCCGCCGTCCGGCGGAAAACCGGCGTCGAAGATCGCGAGGTCCGGAACTTTCTCCGCCGGAATACGGAGGAGGTTCTCCAGCCGCTCGGCGGCCACGACCGAGTAGCCGGCGGCCTCGAGCGTTCCCGCTGCCCCGCGCAGGAGTCCGGCCGGCGCACCGGCGAGCGCGACCTTCTTCTTCACGAAGAGGCCCGAGCCGCGCGGAAAGGTGCCGGAGCTGTCCATCAGGCGAGCCCCTTCTTCACGGTCACCGCGCCGCGCGCGACCGCTCCCCCCTCGCCATCGGTCACGACGCCTTCGAACTTGACGGCGTCTCCGAGCCGCCCCGCGATCGCGACATCGACCGTCAGAACGTCGCCCGGCACGGGCAGGCGCTCGACTTTGAAGTCGGAAATGCCGGCGAGAAATCCCTTCCGCCCGAGCGCGGCGTCGCCGCCTTCGAGAAGCAGGGCCGACTGCGCCACGAGCTCGGCCAGCGCGGCCGCGGGGAACCCGTTTTCTCTCACGGCCGCAGCATCCGCCGTCACGGTCGCCCGCACGCGCCCCTGGGCGGGGCCGGTCCGCTCGATCACCCCGTCCGCGAAGCGGAACGGAAACGCATGCGGCAGGGGCTGGAAGTCCACGGGCGTCAGGCCGCCTTCTCGCGCACGAAATCGCACAGCGCGTTCACGGAAGCGAATGCTTTCACGCCCACTTCCTCATCCTGCACCTTGATGCCGAACTCCTTCTCCACGCCGAGCACGAGCTCGAGCGCGTCGATCGAATCGAGACCCAGACCCCCGTCCGCGTCGCCGAAAAGCGGCGCCTCGTCGGCGATCGTCGCGGGGTCCATCTCGAGCTTGAGCTGGCGAACGATCAGCTCCTTGACTCTCTTCTTCAGGTCGTCTGGCAAGAACGTACTCCCCCTCCCGGGTTGGCCGGATCGAGGAGTATACGAGCGCGGCCCCCCGGATGAGCTCCTCAGCCGACGAAGCCGCCGTCGATGCGGACCGTCTGCCCCGTGAGATAGCCGGCGCCTTCGGTGCATAGAAACGAGACGAAGGGCGCGATGTCCTCGGGACTGCCGAACCGGCGCACGGGGACGCGCTTCAGGAAGTCCTCGCGCACCTCTTTCGTGAGGAACGAGATCATCTCCGTCTCGATGAATCCGGGAGCGACGGCGTTCACGGTGACGCCGAACGCGCCGACTTCGGCCGCGAGCGACTTCGTGAAGGCGACGAGCGCTCCCTTGGCGGCGGAGTAATTCGTCTGCCCGACGCTGCCCGAGAAGGCCGCGAGCGACGAGACGTTCACGATCCGACCCCAGCGGCGCCGCAGCATCCCGCGCATCACGGCCTTCGTCATGCGATACGTGCCGCCGAGAGCGGTGTCGATCACGAGATTCCAGCTCGCGTCGGGCATGAGGGCGAAGAGGCCGTTCTTCAGGACGGCCGCGTTGTTCACGAGCACGTCCACGCCCTCGCGCTCCCTGTCGAGCCGGTCGGCCAGGGCCGCGACGTCCGCCGCGGACGTCACGTCGGCCTTCGCGGCCTCGGCGCTGCCGCCGGCATCCCGGATCGCGGCAGCGGCCGCCTCGGCGCCTGCCGCGTCGGCGCGGTACGTGAGGACCGCGTGATAGCCGTCGGCGGCGAGACGCTCGCCGATGGCGCGGCCGATGCCGCGCGAGGCGCCGGAGACGAGCGCGACCCGCATTCGCGTGGAGGAAGTCTGGGGATTCAGAGAGTTCATTTTGCTTCGGACCCTCGCTGCTCCTGTCGTGCCGAAGCGAGAGCAACGGTGGGTTTTTCTTTGAGCGGGAAGAGAGGAGGAGGGGCGAGCGATTTGGCGAACGCCTCGATTGACTCCGGATCCTCCAGCGCGTTCGGGGGCAGCTGCGCGTCGCGAACCGTCCACCGAACGAGCTTCGTCAGCACGTCGCCGGGGCCCACCTCGGCAAAGCGCGTCAGCCCGGCCTCGCCCATGGAACGCAGCGTCGGCGCAAACAGCGATGGTCTGCAAATTTGCTTAGAAAGGACAAGAGTGGCCTCCTCCGCATTCGCCACCCGGCGCCCCAGCATGGGCGCGAAGAGAGCGGCGCGCGGATGCGAGGTCCTGATACCCCTTTCCAAGAAACTTTGCAGGCCGTCACAAATCGAAGTGAGCCCGCTCGAGTGCATCGGGATATTGATCGAAAGCAGATCTGTCTTCAGCGCCTTCGGCCGAAGCTCCTCGACCGCCGCGGCGACGAGCGCCCGCTCGCCCGTCAGGATGAACTGCGCCGCGGCGTTCTCCGTCGCGATCGCGAGCCGCGCCCGATCGGGCGTGAGCGCCGCGAGCGCACCCTCGACGGCCGGGCGCGCGAGGCCGATGACGTACGCCATCGTGCCGTCCAGCTCGCCGCGCCGCGACGCCTCGGACATGAGCCGCTCGGCTTCGAGGAGCACGTCGAGCGCGGCCCACGTCTCGAGCGCGCCCGCCGCTGCGAACGCGGCATAGGTGCCGAGGCTGTATCCCGCTACGGCTGCTGGCTCGAGGTGGTGGATACGGCGCAGCGTCTCGAGCGCCGCGAGCGAAACCGCGAACACGCCGACCTGCGCGGGCAGATCGGAGTGAAGTGACGGATCTCCGTCGCCGAAAAACGTGTCGGCGATGCGCACTCCAGACCGGCGAGAGATCTCTTCGAAAAGAGAGGGGACGAAGTCGTACCGCCGGGCCAGCGCCTCGCCCATTCCCGCTTTCTCGGAGAGTTGTCCTGGAAAAAGAGCGGCGAACGCGGAAGACGAGGCTGAGGTGACGACGAGAGGCGCGCTCAAGCCGCGATTCCTCCCCTCTTCCCATTCATAGAATTCTTCTCTTCTCTCTTCCCATTCGCAGAAGTGGCTTGAACCGACGAGATGGCCCCGAAGCGATGGCGCGCGAGCAGGCGACGCCAGCGCCCTTCCGTCCGCTTGCGGCCCGCGAAGTGGACGAGACGCTGAACGGGAGAGAGGCCCGGCATTGGCGGGTGGGCGTCGTCGAATTCCCAGGGATGCGCGTAGAGGACGGGCGAGACGCCGTCGGCGAGGGCCCGCTCGATCGCGGCGGAAACGCGGCTCTCGCGCGTGAGGCGCGCGCATACGCCGCCGCCCCATATCGCGCGGAAGCCGAAGAACGTGCCCATGAGCGGCGGGACTTCCAGAATCGGGCCCGAAGCGGTTTCGAGCGTCGCGGGCCGCTCCGGATTCGAAGGCTCGCCCACCGGCGGCGCCGTCGTGAGCGAGGAGTCCAGCGTGAAGCCCTCCTCGGCAAGGACCGCGAAGGCGGGGTTCCTCGCGCTCTTCATCGACCACTCCGGCGCGCGGAAGGACGTCACGGACCTTCCGACGATCTCCTGCAGCGAGTCGCGGCTCTTTTGGAGGTCCTCGCGGAACTCCTCGAGCGTCATCTCGAAGACTCGGCGGTGGCGGTCGCCGTGACAGGCGACGTCGTGCCCCGCGTCCGCGATCCTCCGCACGAGGGCCGGGCTCTGACGGGCGATCCAGCCGAGGACGAAGAACGTCGCGGTAGAGCCCGATTCGTCGAGGAGCGCGAGGATGCGCTCGACCCCGACGTGGACCCTCTTCTCGCGTCCCGCCCAGGTGTCCGGATCCGAATACGCGCGATGCCCGCAGACGTGGAACCATTCCTCCACGTCGACGGTCAGGATGGGAGCGGCCACCGCAGGATTATGACGCGTCCGAGTCCAGCGTCTTGTAATACACGGACAGCCACGAGGTCACCCAGGTGTCGCGGAACGGCCGGTAGTGCGAGCGGACGGGGCCGTAGATCGTCCTTACAGGCACGGTCGCGAAGCGCTCCACGTTCGGGGCGGCCTTGATGAGGATCTCGTTCTCGATGGAGTAACGGTTCGCGCGAAGGCGCAGACGTCGCAGCAGGCGGCTCGCGATCACGCGATAGCCCGACTGGCCGTCCTCGATCGGCAGCCCCGTCATGCGCGACAGCACCTTGTCGCCGATCGTGTTCGCCCAGAGGTTTTTCGCCGGCATCGTCGCCGGGTCCTTCAGCCGCGAGCCCACGACGAAATCCGCGCCCGAGCGCGCGGCCGAAAGCAACGCCGCGAGGTCGTCGGGATCGTGCTGCCCGTCGGCGTCCACGAACGCCACGTGCGTGACGTCGCGCCCGAGGAGGTCGGCGAGGCCGTCGCGGATCGCGCGCCCCTTTCCGCCGTTTTCCGTCCGCTCGAGAACCCGGGCCCCGGCGGCGAGGGCTTCCCTCGGGGTCGCGTCGCCGCTCCCGTCGTCCACCACGAGGACCTCCGGGAGGTATTCGAGCAGTCCCCGGACGACGCCGCCCACGGGACCGGCGCAGCAATAGGCGGGGACGAGGGCGGCCGGGCGGAATGGCTCCGGAGATTCGTGCGGGGATGTCAAGAAACCGCCTGCATGCGAATGAGGGGTTGACGAACGCGCCTACTTTGTGAAAAGTATCACGAGCGACGCATGGGCACTCCGCTGGCCTTCTTGCCGATTCTGCTCATGATGATGGGCGCCGTCGGCGTTGGCATCCTGCTCCTGGGCCTGAACGCTCTCATCGGCCGCAAGGTGCGCACGGTGCGGAAGCTTTCGCCCTACGAGAGCGGCATGCCGCTGCTCGACGACAGCCACAAGCGCATCAGCGTCAAGTTCTTCATCGTCGCGATGGTCTTCATCCTGTTCGACGTGGAAGCAGCATTTCTGTACCCGTGGGCCGTCGTCTTCCGGCAAGGCGGATGGCCGGTTTTCCTCGAGATGCTGGTCTTCGTCTTCGTCCTCTTCCTCGGGTTCGCCTACCTCTGGAAGAAAGGCGCGTTCGACTGGGATTGACGTGAGCGGCGCACAGAAGCTTCCCGTGGCCGAACAGGCCGAAAACCCGCGTGTGGGAGAGCACGGTGCCCTCTCGTGCGGCCGCGCCCTCTCGTTCTCGCGTCAGACGCACGACGACCTCGAGCGCCTGCTGGCGCGCTACCCCACGAAACAGGCCGCGCTCTTACCGACGCTCTGGCTCGCGCAGCGCGAGTGGGGCTGGATTTCGCGTGAGGCCGTGGATTACGTCGCGACGCTTCTCGACCTGTCGCCGGCCTTCGTGTGGGGCGTCGTGACCTTCTACACGATGTACAACCGGGCGCCGGTCGGCACGCACCTGATTCAGTTCTGCACGTCGATCTCCTGCCACCTGAACGGCGCCGGCGAGGCCTACGCCGAGTGCCGGAAGCGTCTCGGCGACCTCAAGCCCGGCGAGACGACGCCGGACGGCAAGTTCACCGTCGTCGAGGTGGAGTGCCTGGCGCAATGCGACAAGGCACCCGCCGTGATGGTCAACGACGACGACCACTTCGTGATCACGAAAGACAAGCTCGACGCCTTCCTCGGAAGCCTGAAATGAGCGGCCTTTCCCCCATCGAGCCCGTCCTCCTCGCCCGGCGCGGCAAGCCCGACTCGGCCATGATCCAGACGTACCTCGCCGACGGCGGCTACGCGTCGTGGAAGAAGGTCCTCGGCGGCGCGAAATCCGGTGAGTGGACGCCCGCGAAGGTCACCGACCTCGTCAAGGCTTCGGGCCTGCGCGGCCGGGGCGGGGCGGGCTTTCCGTGCGGCATGAAGTGGACGTTCGTGCCGCCGAAGGAAAAGCGCGGCGATAAGCCCGTCTACCTTCTCTGCAACGCGGACGAGTCCGAGCCCGGCACGTTCAAGGACCGGCTCCTGATGGAGACCGACCCGCACCAGGTGCTCGAAGGGATGATGCTCGCGAGCTTCGCCCTGGACGTCAAGCACGCCTATCTCTACATCCGCGGCGAGATGGTGCACGCGGCCGAAGTGCTGAACAAGGCGGTCGCCGAGACGTACGCGAAGGGCTTCCTCGGAGTGGACGTCCTCGGCTCCGGGCTGGACCTCGACATCACGATCCACCGCGGCGCGGGCGCTTACATCTGCGGCGAGGAGACGGCGCTCATCGAAAGCCTCGAGGGCAAGCGCGGTCATCCGCGCATCAAACCGCCGTTTCCGGCCGTCTCCGGCGTCTGGGGCTGCCCCACGGTCGTGAACAACGTCGAGACGTTGTGCTGCGTCAAGCACATCCTCGACCGCGGCGCGGACTGGTTCAAATCGATCGGCCGCAACGAGAAGAACACGGGCCCGAAGCTCTACTGCGTCTCGGGCCACGTGGAGAAGCCCGGCGTCTACGAGGCACCCCTCGGCGTTCCCTGGGAGACGCTCCTCGCGCTGGCGGGCGGCGTGAAGGGCGGACGCAGGCTCAAGGCCGTCATCCCGGGCGGCGCGTCGGCCGCGATGCTCACGGCGAAGGAAGTCGAGAACCTGCCCATGGACTTCGACGGCGTGGCCGCCGCGAAGTCGATGCTCGGCTCGGCCGCGATCATCGTGATGGACGAGACGACCGACATCCCGAAGGCCGTCACGAACATCGCGAAATTCTTCGCGCACGAGTCCTGCGGCCAGTGCACGCCCTGCCGCGAGGGCACACCGTGGATGCACAAGATGCTCAAGCGCATCGTGAGCGGCGAGGGGAAGAAGACCGACCTCGACCTCCTCCTCCAGATCGCCGGCCAGATGGGCAACGGCATGACGATCTGCGTCTTCGCCGACGCCGCCATCGCGCCCGTCCTCTCGGGGATCCCGAAGTTCCGCGAGGAGTTCGAGGCGTACGTCGCGAAATCGAGCCATCCCGATTTCGCGCTGGCCGCTCCGGAAGATTTGACGAATAAAGTGGCCGAGAGAGCAGCGGCGGGGATTCACTGACATGGCGCGCGTAACCGTCGACGGCAAGGTCGTCGAGGTCCCGAACGACGCGAACGCGCTCGAGGCGTGCCGCGCGGCGGGCGTCGACGTGCCGCATTTCTGCTACCACCCGCGCCTGTCCATCGTCGGCCAGTGCCGCATGTGCATGGTCGAGGTCGAGGGCGTGCCGAAGATCCAGGCTTCGTGCACGGTGCCCGTGCGCGACGGCATGGTCATCAAGGCCTCGACCGAGAAGGCCCTCGCCGCGCGCAACGCGACGATGGAGTTCCTCCTCATCAACCATCCGCTGGACTGCCCCATCTGCGACCAGGCCGGCGAGTGCAAGCTGCAGGACAACGCGGTGGGCGCGGGCCTGCCGGTCTCGCGCACGTCGGAGCCGCGGCGGCAGTTCCCCGGCTACGACCGCACGCCGATCGGCCCCCACGTCATCGCGGACATGACGCGCTGCATCCAGTGCACGCGCTGCATCCGCTTCTGCGCGGAGATCACGGAGACGGGCGAGCTGGCGTTCGTCGAGCGCGCCGGCCACACGTTCGTCTGGACGCACGAGGGCCACGCGCTCGACAACGATCTTTCGGCCTGTGCGGCCGACGTCTGCCCCGTGGGCGCGCTCACGACGGTGGAGTTCCGGTTCCGCAAGCGCGTGTGGTGGCTCGACAAGACGCGCTCGGTGTGCGACGGCTGCGAGATCGGCTGCAACATCTCCATCGAGCACCGCGACCGCGTCGTCTACCGCTTCCTTCCGCGCGTTCAGGCCACCGTGAACGACTTCTGGATGTGCGATTACGGCCGGTTCCGCTCCGAGGACCTCAACCGGCAGGACTTCACGAAGCCCGAAGTCCGCGTCGCCGGCAGCGACGCGCGCAAGCAGACGAACTGGGGCGAGGCGCTGGACGCCGTGAAGATCGCGATCGACCGGGCGCGGGATGAGAGAGAAAATATTGCTTCGAAAAGAGAAGTGCTGGCTCTCGGCTCGGCGCGGCTCACGACAGAGGAGAACTGGCTTCTGAAGGCGCTGTTTGAAGATTCTTTGAACGTGGGCACCCCCGAGTTCGTCGTGGACGTGGGGCCGAAAAGGCGCATCCGGAACAAGGTGGACGGCTGGCTGTACGGAACCGAGGCCGCGCCCAATTCCCGGGGCTGCGAAGCGGCTGGCTTGAAGCGCACGAGAGAAGGCGATTCGTCCGCCCTGTCTTTCTTACTTTCTAAGAAATCTTCTCCTTCCTCTTCGTCTTCCTCTTCCATTCCCGCTGTCCTCTACATCGCCGACGCCGATTTCAGCGAGAAGTGTGCCGACCCCGGGTTCGTCGCCCTCCTCAGGCAGGCGAGCGTTCTCATCGTCCACGCCCGAAAGCGCAACGCGCTGACGGACGCCGCCGACATCGTGCTCCCCGCCGCGCCGCTCTCGGGCAAGGAAGGCACGTTCGTGAACGCCAAGGGCCGCGTACAGCGCGTGGACATGGCGATCGTCTCGCCGCCCATCGTGCGCACGGACCTGGAGATCCTGCTGCACCTCGGCGGGCGATGGGGTGCGTTCGACACGCAGTGGACGGCGCGCGATGTCTTCGGCCGCATGAAGACGTCCGTCGCCGGCTACAGCGGCCTCGCGTGGGACTCCGACGCCCTCGTCGGAAATCCGCCTTCCATCTCTCCCGCGGCCGCCTACGACGTCCTCGGGCTCGACCGCAACCCCGACGTCGAGGTCTTCTCGCGCCCGTCCGTCGGCGCGCCGGACCGTCGCTCATGAGCCCGACGCTCGCCGCCGCCCTGGAAGGCGCCGCCAAGATCGCGTTCGTCTGGGCCTGCGTCCTCGGAGCCGTCCTGCCGAATCTGATCTGGGTGGAAAGGCGCATGGCGGGCCTCATCCAGGACCGCCCCGGCCCGAACCGCGTGGGGCCGTTCGGACTCTTTCAGGCCGTCGCGGACATTCTGAAGTTGCTCATGAAAGAGGACGTGGTCCCGATGTACGCGGACCGGCTCCTCCACACGGTCGCGCCGCTCATTCTCCTCGTGCCGGCGATGACGACGTTCGCCGTGATTCCGTTCGGCTCGACGATTCACCTCTTCGGGCGCGACATTTCGCTCGTGGTCGCGGACGTGAACATCGGCATCCTCTACGTCTTCGCTCTGACCTCCGTCGGCATCTACGGCCTCGTCCTCGCGGGCTGGGCCTCGAACAACAAGTTCGCGCTTCTCGGCGGGCTTCGCTCCTCGGCGCAGGTCATCAGCTACGAGCTCGCGATGGGCATCGCGGCGATCTCGGTGTTCCTCGCCGCCGGCTCGCTCCGGCTCCAGAGGGTCGTCGAGTACCAGGCTTCGGGCACGTTCCTCGGCTTCCTGCCGCTCTGGAACTGCTTCCCGCAGGCCATCGGGTGCCTGATCTTCATCGTGTCCGCGTTCGCCGAGACGAACCGCGTGCCGTTCGACCTGCCGGAGGCCGAGGCCGAGCTGGTCGCGGGTTACCACACGGAATACTCGGCCTTCCGCTTCGGCATGTTCTTCATGGCCGAATATCTGAACCTCATCGCGGCCTCGGCGATGATGGCCACGCTCTACTTCGGCGGATGGTCGCTGCCATACCTCCACCTCACCGGAATCTTCGGGAGCCTCGCCTCGATCGCGGTTTTCGCCGCGAAGACGGGCTTCTTCATCTTCCTATTCGTCTGGGTGCGTTGGACGCTTCCCCGCTTCCGCTTCGACCAGCTGATGAACCTCGGCTGGAAGGTCTTCCTGCCGCTCTCGCTGCTCAACCTCCTCTGGACCGGGGCGCTCGTTCTCTGGGGAGTCATCTGATGCCGGCCTTCAGCGGGCAGCTCGTCGTCTTCGGGTTTGCGTCGTTTTTCGCGCTCGCCTTCGCCGTCCTGATGGTGGTTCAGCGAACTCCCGTGAGAAGCGTCCTGTCGCTCGTGGTGACGTTCTTCGGGCTTTCGGTCCTCGCCGTCCTCCTCGCGGCGCCCTTCATCGCGGCGCTGCAGATCTTCGTCTACGCGGGCGCGATCCTCGTTCTGTTCCTGTTCGTCATCATGCTGCTCAACCTCAAGGAGGAGGCGGCGGACGAGGACGACCGGCCCGTGCAACGCACGCTCGGCCTCCTGGTCGCCCTCGCGCTCGGCGGCCTCCTCGCGGGCGCCACGCTCCGGGCTCCGGCGCCGCCGCGTGGGACGCCGTCCCTGAGTTCGATTCCCTCGCCCGACGAGATCCCGGCTCTCGGGCGGCTGCTCTTCTCCGACTACCTCCTCGCGTTCGAGGCGCTGTCGCTGCTTCTCCTCGTCGCGGCGGTCGGCGCGCTGCTTCTCTCCAAGAGGAAGTTCGAATGACGGGCGCGCTTCCCGGGGTCGCCCCGATGGCGGTGCCGCCCGGCGCGTTTCTCGTCGTCGGCACGCTCCTCTTCGCGATCGGGCTCGCGGGCGCGCTCCTGAAGCGGAACGCGATTTCGATCTTCCTTTCGATCGAGCTGATGATGAATGCCGTCAACCTGCTCTTCCTGACGTACGCGCGGATGCGCGGCGACCTCGCGGGGCAGATGATCGTTTTCTTCGTGATCGCCGTGGCCGCCGCGGAGGCGGCCGTCGGCCTCGCGATCTTCGTCGCGCTCTTCCGCGTCCGCCGAACGGTGGACGTGGACAAGATCGCGCTTCTGAAGTGGTGAGCGGCGCATGAAGCAGCTCTGGCTCATCCCCGTCCTTCCGCTCGCGGGCTTCCTCCTGAACGGCCTCGTCGCGCTCGTGGCGAGCTCGAGCCGAGCCGAGAAGGAATCGGGCGCGGACCATCCTCTCGCGCCGCTGCCCTATGCCCAGCGGCTGTTCCACGGCGTCGTGGGCGTGGGCTCGGTGGGTCTCGCCGCCGTGTTGTCCTTCGCGGCGCTCGTCCCGTATGTGCTCTCTTCCCTGCACGCTCCGGAAGGCCTCGCGCCGGTCGTGCAGAAGGTCTACACGTGGATGGTCGCGGGCGACTACTCGGTGGACGTCGCGTTCCGCCTCGACGCTCTCTCGGCCCTCATGCTGTCGTTCGTCACGTTCGTGGGAACGCTCATCCACGTCTACAGCGTCGGTTACATGCAGAAAGACGAAGGGTACGGGCGGTACTTCTCGTACCTGAACCTCTTCATGTTCGCGATGCTCATGCTCGTCCTCGCGGACAACCTGCCGCTGCTCTTCGTGGGCTGGGAGGGCGTGGGCCTGTGCTCGTACCTCCTCATCGGCTATTCCTACGACAAGGACTTCGCAGCGGCGGCCGGCAAGAAGGCATTCATCGCGAACCGGGTCGGCGACTTCGGAATGGTCCTCGGCATCTTCGGCGTGTTCGCGCTCTTCGGCACGGCCGACTTCTCGTTCGTGGACCTCGCGAGGCGCCAGGCGCTCGCGGGCGGCGCGCCGCTCGGCGTCTATGCCGTCTGCGTCCTCCTCTTCCTCGGAGCCTGCGGCAAGAGCGCGCAGGTGCCCCTTTACGTGTGGCTGCCGGATGCCATGGCGGGTCCGACGCCCGTCTCGGCTCTCATCCACGCCGCGACGATGGTGACGGCGGGCGTCTACCTCGTCGCGCGGTGCAGCGCGCTTTTCGTCCTCGCGCCCGACGCGCTGACGCTCGTGGCGTGGATAGGGGCGGGCACGGCGATCTTCGCGGCGACGATCGGCCTCGCGCAGAACGACATCAAGAAGGTGCTCGCGTACTCGACGGTCTCGCAGCTCGGTTACATGTTCCTCGCGTGCGGCGTCGGCGCCTTCTCGGCGGGCATCTTCCACGTCTTCACGCACGCCTTCTTCAAAGCCTGCCTCTTCCTCGGCTCCGGCTCCGTCATCATGTCCATGCATCACGAGCAGGACATGCGGCGGATGGGCGGCCTCGCCGCGCGGATCCCGCACACGTTCCGGACGATGCTCGTCGCGACCCTCGCGATCGCCGGCATCTTCCCGCTCGCCGGCTTCTTCTCGAAGGACATGATCCTCGGGTCGGCGGCGGCCTCGGGCCACTGGGCCCTTTACGCAGTTGGCCTGTTCACGGCGGGCCTGACGGCGTTCTACATGTTCCGTCTCGTCTCGATGACGTTCTTCGGAAAGGCGCGCGGCGGCGACCATGGTCACGGAGAGCACGCCCACGAAAGCCCCGCGACGATGACGGTCCCGCTCTGGATACTTGCGGCCCTCTCCGTCGTCGCTGGCCTCGTCGGCGTCCCCGCGGCCCTCGGCGGCTCGGACCGGATCGGGCGTTTCCTCGGAGCTTCCGTCGCGCACCCGGAGATCCACGAGATGTCGCACGGGCTCGAGATCGGCCTCATGCTCCTCTCCCTCGGCGTCGCCGTGACGGGCCTCCTCTGGGCGTGGCGCTGGTATGGCAAAGCAGACGGGCCGGCGGAGGCCGTTTCGCCGCAGGCGCACGCCTTCTACGAGAAGGCCGGCGCCCTCGGACGCCTCGTGGCGAACAAGTGGAACGTGGACGAGGGCATCGAGGTGCTCGTCCTCTCGCCGTTCTGGAAGATCGGGACGTTCCTTTGGCGGGGATTCGACGCGCTCTTCATCGACGGCATCGCGAACGCCTCGGCGTTCCTCGTGGAGCTGGCGGGCGACCTCCTGCGTTTCTTCACGACGGGGCATGTGCGCAACTACGCACTCGCGTTCACGCTCGGGGTCGCCGTGTTCCTCGTCTACGTGTGGGTGAGATAGGCCGATGAGCTTCGCGACCTTCCACCCCTTCGGCGCGGACCTCCTCACGACGCTCGTCTTCCTCCCCACGGTGGGCGCCCTCGTGCTCGCGTTCTTCCCGGCCTCCTCGAAGGCCGGGGCGAAGGCGGTCGGCCTCCTGACGTCGTTCCTCACGTTCGCCGTGAGCGCCAAGATCACCCTCGGCTTCGACCCGGCGACCGCGACGCCGAGCGCCTTCGCGATAGACCGCGCATGGATCCCGCGCTTCGGGATCCGTTACCAGCTCGGGGTCGACGGCCTTTCCCTCGCGCTCGTGCTCCTCACGACGGTGCTCACGGTCTCGGTCCTCCTCGTCTCGTGCGGGCAGGAGATCGAAAAGCTCAGGGGTTACGTCGCCGCCTTCCTCCTCCTCGAGACGGGGATGCTGGGAAGCCTCGTCGCCCTCGACACGCTCCTCTTCTACGTCTTCTGGGAAGTGATGCTCGTGCCGATGTACTTCATCATCGGCATCTGGGGCGGCAAGCGCCGCATCTACGCCACGATGAAGTTCTTCCTCTTCACGATGGCGGGCTCGCTCCTCATGTTCGTCGCGATCCTCTACGCGGCGAACGTCCACCTCAAGGCGACCGGCTTTCAGTCGTTCTCGCTCGTCGACTGGACGCGGGCGGCGTCCTCCGGCGCCTGGAACCTGACGCCGGGCGCCGAGGCGCTTCTCTTCGGCGCGTTCACGCTCGCTTTCCTCGTGAAGGTGCCGCTCTGGCCGCTCCACACGTGGCTTCCGGACGCCCACGTCGAGGCCCCGACGGGCGGCTCGATCATCCTCGCGGGCGTCCTCCTGAAGCTCGGGACGTACGGCCTCCTGCGCTTCGCGTTCCCGTTGTTTCCGCGTGCCGCGGCCCGGTACGGCCCGCTTCTCGCCGTCCTCGCGCTCGTGGGCATCGTCTACGGGGCCTGGGTCGCCGCCGCGCAAAAGGACATGAAGAAGCTCGTCGCGTACTCGTCCGTGAGTCACCTCGCGCTCGTCGTGCTCGGCATCGTCGCGGGCACGGGCGCCGCGCTCTCGGGCGCGGTCTTTCAGATGGTGGGCCACGGGCTCACGACCGGCCTTCTGTTCCTCCTCGTGGGCGTCCTGTACTCCCGCCGGCACACGCGCGAGATGGCAGACTTCGGCGGCATCGCGGCACGTGTTCCCGTGACGACCACTCTCTTCGTCGTCGCGGCGCTCGGCTCGATCGGGCTGCCCGGCCTGAACGGATTCATCGGCGAGTTCCTGATCCTCGGAGGAGTGTTTCAGGTGAACGTCGCCTGGGCGGCGATCGCCGCCACCGGCATGATCCTCGGCGCGATCTACCTCCTGACGCTCATCCAGAAAGTGTTCTGGGGTCCCGAGACCGTCCCCGCGAACCGCTCCCTCACGGACATCAACGCCTGGGAGCTGGCGGGCGCGTTTCCTCTCGTCGTCCTCATCGTCCTCCTCGGCGTCTTTCCGAGGCCGCTTCTCAACCTCGTGGACGGCAGCGTGAAGACCCTTCAGCGCGTGAGCGCGCCGAGAGCCGCGGCGGTCATCGCCCGTCCCGCGGGCAAGGATGCCTTCGAGCGCCTCGAGGTGCACGAGCTGCCGGCGCCGCGAGAGGAAATCGCCCGATGACCGGCTTTTTTCAGGTCACCGGCGCGGACCTCGCTTGCGTGGCGCCGGAGATCGTTCTCGCTCTATTCGCGTCGCTGATCCTCCTCCTCGACGCGTTCGCGCGGCCGCTCCGGACGTTCTTCCCCTACGTGGCGCTTCTTTCGCTCGCGCTCGCGAACCTCGCTGGGCGGGACTCGACGGGGACGTTCTTCGCCGGAGCGGTGGAATCCTCCGGCCTCTCGCGCTACATCGAGCTCGTCGCCCTCGGGGCCGTGGCGCTCGCGGTGCTCGGCGGTGCGGCCGCGCTCGAGCGCGACGGGCGCAACCAGGGAGAGTTTTACGCCCTCCTTCTCTTCTCGGCGGCCGGCCTGATCCTGATGGTGCGCGGCGTCGACCTCCTCGTCGTCTTTCTCGGCCTCGAGCTGATGTCGCTCGCACTTTACGTTCTCGCCGCGTGGTACCGGGACGTGCCGGCCGCGACGGAGGCAGCGCTGAAGTATTTCCTCATGGGCGCGCTCGCCTCCGCGTTCCTGCTCTACGGCGTTGCCACGGTCTACGGCCGCCTGGGCACGACGCGTCTCACGAGGCTGCAGGGGCTCGCCTCGGGCCATTCGCTCGTGCCCTTCGACGTGCTTCTGGCGGCGGGTCTCCTTGCGATCGTCGCGGCGCTCTCGTTCAAGATCGCCCTCGTGCCTTTTCACGGGTGGGCGCCCGACGTCTACCAGGGCATGACGACGCCCGCCGTGACGTTCCTCTCGACGGCCCCGAAGGTGGGCGCGCTTCTCGTCCTCTTTCGCATCCTGCATGCCCTGTTCCCATCCTCTCTGCCCGAGCCGTGGCGTCCGCTCTTCGCGATCATCGCCGTGCTCTCGATCCTGTTCGGCAACGTCGTGGCTCTTTCCCAGCGGGACCTCAAGCGGATGCTCGCCTACTCCGGCATCGCTCAGATGGGC
Source organism: uncultured Acidobacteriota bacterium (assembly GCA_937888435.1). Classification (GTDB taxonomy): domain Bacteria; phylum Acidobacteriota; class Thermoanaerobaculia; order UBA5066; family UBA5066; genus Fen-183. Next base: position 7,061 of record CALAQS010000163.1, on the reverse strand, counting down.
TACGCGGCGATCGCCGTCGCGACGTTGACGCGGGAGGCGTTCGAAGGCGTCCTCGTTTTCCTCGCGGGCTACGTCGTCACGAACGCCGCCGCTTTCCTCGCCGTTGCCGCGCTTTCGGCCGGCGAGAAGGAGCCCCACGCCCTCGGCGATCTCGCGGGCCTCGGCAGGCGGCATCCCGTCGCGGCCTCTGCCCTGACGCTTTCGATGCTCTCGCTCGCGGGCCTTCCGCCCACCGTGGGATTCATCGGCAAGTTCCTCGTCTTTCGCGCGGCCGTCGATGCCGGCCTCGTGGGGTTGGCGCTGATCGGCGTGCTCGGCAGCCTGATCTCCGTCGGGTACTACCTCCGCGTCGTCTACATGCTCTGGATGAAGGAGCCGGTCCGCGAGGTCTCCCTCGTGCCCGAGGATCTCCTGTCCGGCGCCGCCTTCCTCCTGACGTCCGCGCTCATGCTGGCCTGGGGCGTCTTCCCACGCGCCCTCCTCGAGCTCGCCCGCGGGGCCGCGGCCGCGTTCACGGGGCGATGAGACGTGAAGAGGCCTGAGCCGCGGACCGAGCCTGTTCCCGAAGCGACGAGCCACCGCCTGTCGCTTCTCCTGCGCTCGTTGCGCAGCCTCGAGGCGGCTGGCGTCCGCACGGCCTCCTCCTACGAGATCGCCGCACGGTTCTCTCTCAACTCCGCCCAGATCCGGAAGGACCTCGCCCAGTTCGGCGAGTTCGGCGTGCGTGGCGTCGGGTACCGCGTCGCCGATCTCAAGGCCCACCTCAAAGACCTCATGGGCCTCGGCGTCACGCATGCCATCGGCATCGCCGGAGCGGGCAAGCTCGGCCAGGCCCTCGCCGACTCGCCGAACTTCAACGCGGAGGGCTTCCGGGTGGCCGCGCTCTTCGACGTGGACGGCCGGAAGGTCGGCGGGTGCTCGCGTACCGGCGTGCCCATTCGCGACGTTCAGGCGCTCGACGGCCTCGTGAAAAAGCTGGGGATCGACATCGGAATCCTCGCGATTCCAGAGGCGGGCGCAGTTCCGCTCGCGCAGCGGATGGCCGGGGCCGGCGTCCGCGCGATCCTGAATTTCGCGCCCGTGACGGTGCCCGCGCTTCCCGGCGTCCTCGTGAAGAACCTCGACCTGACGTTCTTCCTCGAGAACCTGTCGTTCCAGCTCGCGATCGCGAAAGCCTGACGCGCTACTCCGCCCAGAGAACGAGGCCGGTCTCGTTCGGATGCGACAGGAGCGGGTGCCGGGGGCGCACGCGCACCGAGTAGCCCCGGCGGTCGTCCTCTGGTCGCTGGACCGTACCGGCCCATGCCGCCGTGCCATCGCGGCGCTCGACGAAGGCAAGGGGCGTCGAGTAGCCGGCGTCGACGCCTCCGCTGCGGTCCATCTCACCTTCGAACCAGTCGACCGCGAGGTCCTCGGGCCCGAGCTCCCCCAGACGGAGATGGACCTGGACGCGAAACTTGCGGCCCGGCGCGATACGGGCAGGATCCGCCGGGTCGAGCGTGACCGACGCGAACTCCACGGCATCCCAGGCGACGCGCGTCTTCGCTTTCCAGGCGGCCAGCTCGCGCGCGCCTTTCTCACCGTCCTCGGAGAGGCGGCGCACCCGCGCCGCCGCGGGTGCGTACGAAATCTCGAGGTAATCGCCGAGCATGCGATCCGACGAAAAGATCCGCCCGAGCCTGGAGGCGGCGGCGGCCATGCACTCGACCCAGGCCGCGGGCATCTGCGAGCGGTCGCCGCCGGGCCGGTCGTAGAAGAGCGGGATGACCTCGCTTTCGAGCTGGTCGTACAGCGCGCTCGCGACATCGTCATCCGTCCGCCCGTCCGTGTCGTCACCCATCGTGAAACCCGTCCCGTCGCGCGGAGCCTCGTCCCACCAGCCGTCGAGGACGGACAGATTGAGGACTCCGTTCATCGCGGCCTTCATGCCCGACGTGCCCGAGGCCTCGTTTGGCCGGATTGGATTGTTCAGCCAGACGTCCGAGCCCGAGACGAGAAGACGGGCGAGGCGCATGTCGTAGTCGTCGAGGAGGACGACGCGGCTCCGGAACTCCGGGAGCGTCGCGAGCTCCCCGACCCGCCTCAGGAACTCCTTGCCGGGCTCGTCCTTCGGGTGCGCTTTCCCCGCGAAGAGGAGCTGAACCGGCCGGTGCGCGTCCTCCAGGAGCCGCGCGATGCGCTCCGGATCGTGAAAGATCAGCGTGGCGCGCTTGTAGGTCGCGAAGCGGCGGGCGAATCCGATCGTGAGGGCCGACGGGTCGAGGAGCTGCCACGCGGCCTCGATCTCGACGTCCGGAGCGCCGCGGCGCTGGCGCGCGACGGCGGTTCGCGAGCGCACGGCATGGACGAGCGCCGCCCGGAGGCCCTCGTGCCGGCGCCAGAGCTCCCCGCGGTCCGCGCCCTCCTCGCGCCGCGGCCCGAGGGCGGCGATCGCCGGCGCGGTCCACGTGTCCGGATGGACTCCGTTCGTCACGGCGGCGATCGGGATCTCCGAGAGCGGCGCCTCCGGAAAAACGCCGCGCCACAGGCGGCGCGACACGTGCGCATGCAGCTTCGAGACGCCGTTGACGTGCGCCGAGAGGCGCAGCCCGAGCACGGCCATCGAGAAGAACTCGTGTGGGTCCTCGGGAACCTGCCGTCCAAGCCCGAGGAGCTCGTCGAACGAGATGCCGTAAGCGTCGACCTTGCCGGCGAAGTACTTCTTCATCAACTCGGACGGGAAGAGGTCGATCCCCGCCGCGACGGGCGTGTGCGTCGTGAAGACGCTTCCCGCCATCGCGATCTCGCGCGCCTCGGAGAACGACAGGCCTCTTTCGGCGCGGAGCTGGCGGATCCGCTCGAGCCCGAGAAACGCGGCGTGTCCCTCGTTCGCGTGGCGCACTGTGGGCCTGAGGCCCGCGAGATCGAGCGCGCGCATGCCGCCGATACCGAGCGCCAGCTCCTGGCGGATCCGCATCTCCTTGTCGCCCCCGTAGAGGCGGTTCGTGATCTCGCGATCGCTCGGCCGATTCACCGGGAGGTGCGAATCGAGAAGGAGAAGCGTCGTGCGGCCGACCCGAACGCGGCGGACGAGGAGATGAACGTCCCGCTCGCCGACGCGCACACTCACGATCGGCGCGACGCCCGCAGGCGTCGGAAGGACGTCGACTGGCAGGTCGTGCGGATCGGCGATCGGGTAGGACTCCTTCTGCCGCGCATCCGCCGTCAGCGTCTGGCGGAAGAACCCCTCGCGGTAGAAGAGGCCGACCCCCACGAGCGGGACCCCGAGATCGCTCGCGGACTTGAGCTGGTCGCCCGCGAGGACGCCGAGCCCGCCCGAATAGATCGGCAGGATCTCCGTGAGACCGAACTCCGCGCAGAAATACGCGATGCGATCGCCGGAAGCCGCGAGGGCGGCGGCGGCCGCATGCCGCGGAGGTGCCGCATCCTCGACGTCGAGCGCCCGCGCGACCGCAAGGACGCGCTCCACGTATGGCTCGTCGGAGGCCAGAGCGAGGAGACGCGCCGGGTCGGTGGTCCTGAGGAGGACGACGGGGTTCCCGTTTCGCTCCCACTCCTCGGGATCGAGATCCCGGAATAGGGAGCGCACGTCCTCCCGCCACGTGGACCGCAGGTCACGCGCGAGCGCCGCAAGCGGAGCGAGCCGGTCAGGAAGCGCCGGAGCGAGGCGATAGGTGCCGAGCGGTCGCATGGGAAGGGGCGAGGATAGCCGATCTCGTCAGGGGTTCATGCGCCGCACGGTCTTCACGTCGGCGAACCGCTCCGCGACGTGCGGGTCGTAAGAGCGCGTCGCGGAGGCATCGGCGACCCCGCGGTACTCCGTGTCGCATTGATAGCAGATGACGACGGCCGCGACGCGACGCGCGAGAACGAGATCCGCGGCCGCGACGAGAAGGAGCACCGGCACGAACCAGATCCCTCCGAAACGCCACGACACCCCGAGGGCGACCGCCGCGCCGGCGGCGAGGATCGCGCAGCCGAGGCGCTGGTCGAAATCCTTCTGCGTGAAGAGCGCAGTGGAAGAACAGCGAGAGCAGACATCGACACGCGAGCCGGCTTTGATGGTCTCGGAATGGCAGAAAGAGATCGAAGAATGCTTAGAAGGGCAAGAGACGGAACCGCTGATCGTTTCCTGCGGGGGCGGGAGCTCGATGCGGGCGAGGCATTCGGAGCAGTAGACGGAGACGCGCACGCGCAGAGGATACGTGTGTACCATTGCGAAACTCATGGCGAGCCGCCCGACAGACCGCCGCGCCCTCGGCTGGCTCGCCGCCGGCCACGTCGTCAACGACATGAACCAGGGCGCCGTGCCGGCGCTGCTGCCGTTTCTCATCGCCGAGCGCGGCCTCACGTACGCGGCGGCGGGAGGCGTCGTCCTCGCCGCGACGCTGCTCTCGTCGCTCGTCCAACCGGCCCTCGGCCATCTCTCCGACCGCCGGCCCCTCCCCTTCCTCATCCCCCTCGCGGTCCTCGCCGCGGGCTGCGGCCTCGCGCTCGCGGGCGTCGTGACGAGCTACGGCGCGACGATCGCCGCGGTCCTTCTTTCGGGCGCGGGCGTCGCCGCCTTCCACCCCGAGAGCGCACGCTACGCGAACTACGCGTCCGGCGAGCGCCGAGCGACCGGAATGAGCGTGTTTTCCGTGGGCGGCAATCTCGGAATCGCGCTCGGACCGGTCGCGATCTCGTTCCTCGCGGGGTCTGGAGGCGTCGCGCGCATCGTCTGGATGGCCCTGCCGGCGTGCCTCATGGCGGTCCTCCTCGCGCGCGAGCTGCCGCGCCTGCGCGTCCTTCGGCCCGAAGCCTCGAGCTCGCGCGCCCACAGAGACACAGTCCCGCCGCGATGGGGAGCGTTCGCGCGGCTCTCCGCCGTCATCGTGGTCCGCTCGCTCTTCGCCTTCGGGCTCGTCTCGTTCGTGCCTCTCTATCTCGTGAAGGTTCGCGGGGTTCCGAAGCAAGAGGCCGCTCTCGCCGTGACCGCGATGCTTCTCGCCGGCGCGGTCGCCACGCTGGCCGGCGGCCGGCTCGCGGACCGCTTCGGCCGCCGCGCGGTCCTCGTGGGCTCGCTCCTCCCGTTGGCTCCGCTTCTCGCCTTCTTTCTCCACGCGCCGGGGATCGCCGGCCTCGCGAGCCTCGTCCTCATCGGCGGGGGCACCGTGGCGACGTACAGCGTGGCGGTCGTGATGGGCCAGGAGTACCTGCCGGGACGCGAGGGCATCGCCGGGGGCGTCACGATGGGGCTCGCAATCGGCGTCGGAGGCGCGGGAGTTCCTCTTCTCGGCGCCCTCGCCGATCGCCAGGGCGTCGCGTCGGTCTTTCCGGTCCTCGCGGCACTGCCTCTCCTCGCCGCGGCGCTCTCGCTCACGCTTCCGGGGCCGCGGCCCGCGCTCAGACGGGAAGTCCCGAACGCCGCGTGAGGTAGGCGGCGAGGAGCTCGCCGACGAGCACGAACACGAGCCCCACGTAGAGGAGCCCCGTCGCCGCCTGATTCGACTTCATGCGCGCGGTCTTCACGACGAACGGCGCGAGGACGAGCGGCGCGAAGAGGCCCCAGGTCACGCGCGACCAGAAAAAGAAACCGTCGCGCATCGGATCGAGAAGCCCTGCCAGCGCCTCTCCCCCTTCGCCCACCGAGCCTCGTGCCACGAGGCCCAGCGCGACGGCGGCGAAGGCCGCGCGCAGAAGCACGAGAAATGCGAAAACCTCCGTCGCGCGCACGAGGAGGCCCGACGGCAGCGACGACGAGACGAGATACCAGTGCCCGAGGTTCATCGCCCATACGACCGCGCCGAAGAGCAGCGCGCCGAGGAGAAGCCCGGCGGCGAGCCAGATGCGTCCGATGCCGGGGAGGGAGACGAAGGGCTCGACGCCGGTGCGCGAGACGAGGAGAACGAAAGACATGAAGACCGAGACGAAAAGAAGATTCTTAGAAAGGGCAAGAGAGCGGGCGGAGCGCAGGCGCGCGCAAAGCGTTGCCGCGGCCGCGGTCAGGATGGCCGCCATGAGCAGGGATCGAGGCGCCAGCGCCAACGAAAGAGCACGAACGCCTCCAGCCGCCCCACCCGCGGCAGCCGCGCCAGCCTCACTCCCCCTTCTAAGAAGAAACCCACCGTTCCCCGAAACGAGCCATGCCAATGAAAGGCACGTGGAGGCGATTCCGCCGTGCAACGCGAAAAATCCGCCAGAGAGATCCTTCGAGGACGAAAGAAGCGTGCACGCCGCCAGTCCCGCTGCGAGCTGCAGCAGCACCAGCGCGAGGACGTCGGCGACCACGCGCGCAGTGTAGCGGCTCAGGTGAATCGTCAGACGGGGCTGGCGGCGGGCGCCGGAGTCTGGACGGCGCCTTCGAGCGCCTGCCTCTTCGCTTTCGCCACGAGCTCGGCGCGGCTCGAGTCGTTCGGACGGTCGTCCGAGATCCGGCCGTCGCGGATGCGGATGATGCGCCGCGCGTGGGCCGCGATGTCCTCCTCGTGCGTCACGACGATGATCGCGTTTCCCTGGTCGTTCAGCTCCCGGAAGAGCCGCATGATCTCCTCTCCCGTCTCCGAGTCGAGGTTGCCGGTCGGCTCGTCACCGAGGAGGAGCGACGGGCCCGTCACGAGGGCGCGCGCGATCGCGACACGCTGCCTTTGGCCGCCCGAAAGCTCGTTCGGCTTGTGGTGCGCGCGGTCGGAAAGACCCACGTGGGCGAGCGCCTTCTCCGCGCGCTCGCGGCGCTCTTTCTTCGAGACCCCTGAGTAAACGAGCGGCAGCTCCACCTGGGCGAGCGCGCTCGTGCGGGCCAGGAGGTTGAACGTCTGGAAAACGAAACCGATCTCACGGTTGCGGATCCGCGCGAGCCCATCGTCGGTCATCTCCTGCACCGGCGCTCCGTTCAGCTTGTAGACGCCGCCCGTGGGCGTGTCGAGGCACCCGATCAGGTTCATGAGCGTCGACTTGCCAGAGCCCGACGGACCCATGATCGCCACGTACTCGCCGCGGTCGATCGAGAACGTGACGCCTCGGAGCGCGCGGACCTTCTCCTCGCCCACCGCATACGTCTTCTCGATGTCGACCATCTCGAT
>CALAQS010000162.1 GCA_937888435.1 uncultured Acidobacteriota bacterium | reverse complement strand
CCTCGGGGTCCGTCGCATGGGCAGCCAGCCAGGCGTGCAACCGAGCCACTTCGTAAAGCACCGCGCGACCTGATGCGCGAAGGAACGGCGGCCCCTTGCGCTCCGCCTCCCAGTTTCGGAGCGTGCCCTCGCTCACACCGAGGAGACGCGCCGCGTCCTTCCTTCGGACGGCGAGGGGCTCGAGGCGCTGCCCGAGCCTCACATCCGGCGTGCGTTTCCGTGGCTGTTGTGTTTTGGTCATCTCGCCTACCTCTTACGCTTCGATGCGTTAAAGGTAGGGCCGGATTTCCGGACACCGAGTGCATGGTCGGTGTCCAACAAGTGCCCAGGAGCGCCTACTTAGGCGGATCCTTCTGCGTTCGCTCCTCGGATCCCCCGCGGACGTCAGACTGACCCGAGTCTTTTTCAAGCTTCCGCCGCAGCATGCGTTCGCTAACCCCGAAGGCCTGGGCGAGGATTCGGTTCCGAACTGACCGTTTCATCGTTGGCGGCAGCGTCGTGGCCGTCATTTCGAATTCGAGCGACATGATCTCGCGGGAAGGGGACCAGCGCTGGAGAGCGGCCCCAAGCCGGCGAAGCGCGACGAGCGCCGCATGCTTGCAGAGCAGAACGGCCATCTCTTCCAGCCCTCTCTCTTCGTCGGGAGTGGACGGCTGGGTCTCGCTAGTCACAAGCGGGGCACCGAGAGGCACGTCGTCTGGATCTGGGCCAGACGGCTGGCGAAGGTTTCGGAGAAGGTCCCAGTGCTTTCCTACCGGGTCCTCCGTATCCTCCAGAAACCGATCGGCAAGTTGGTCCACGTGTTCTCGCCACTCCTCAGGAAGCGGTCGCAAGTGCGAATCGATGACCGGGGTGGATGTTCCTTGCACGTTCACGAACGAGATCAGGGGGCGGCAGGCAAGCTCCTCCAGTCGAAGTAACAACGCCATGATCTCAGGGTAGAAGAGAGCCCCCGGATTTGCGGCAACCGAAGCCTCTACGCCGCACGGCCTTGGCCCGTCCTTCTCCATCGAACTAAAGTCGTACCGCACGTAGGAGAGGTATCCCGAATGCACGAGCTTGAGCGCGAAGAGTGGGCGCTCGTCCTTCTGCACCATGTCTCTCGCCTGCGCGAGGAGGAGCACGGGGTCGGTATCCTCTGGAGCCACTGCGGGGACGTATACGCGGCGAAGGAGTGGGTGTGTATCGGGTGGGGGTGGCGTATCTTTCTCTCGAACGGCGGCGAGGATCTTCGCGAGCGCGAGCCCTTCCCGGAGGAGCGCAGCGGGATCGACTCCATTGCATTTCATTTCCTCCGCGAGGCTGAGGACCTCCGCGTGCCAGTCTTCTCGTTCCATCGCTCGCGCTCCTCTCGCGCTCCTTGTGGGGAAAGAAGACCGGCGGCGAAAGCGGAGCGCGAGCCGTGCTCTTCGGCCCGGGGGATCAGCTCGGCCGCCGCCCAGGCGAAGGTCAGTCTACGGCGCGCGCCGCGATCAAGGCCTATCCGGGCGGACGGTAACGCCCGCGGCGTGATGGCCCGTCCTACCCTGGGGCCAACCCGATCGACTGTCGTGCCGCCGCCTGAGGCTGGCCCAACCAGCGGAACGTAGCAGTGCCTCGCGTCGTCGCACGCGAGTTAGGCTAGGCGATTGGAACACAGAGGCTTATGGCGGTACGGGACGTGCAGTGGTCATTCTCGGGTTGACATCGGGCCCATTTGACCCCATCTTGACCCACATAACGAACCGCCCCCTCGTTACGCCACCTGATCAAAGTAGACGAAAGTCTCGCGTGACCCGGGGGCCTTTTCTTTTTCTGAACGCCGACCGCTGAAGTGGAAAACGTCGCGATCTTCTTGGACGGTGGCTTCGTCAAGATCAAGCTTCAGAAGAAGTTGGGTCGCTTCCCTAACGCCTCGGACGTGGTGACCTTCTGCTCAAGCGTAATGCAGCAGCCTAGGTTGAAGGACAGCCGACTCTTCAGGATCTTCTATTACGATGCTCCACCGTTTGAAGGAAGCGCCTCTAATCCGTTCGGCGGCGGAAAGGTCAATTACTCCGGAACGGTCACCGCCAAACAGAACCGGGGCCTGATAGACGCCCTCGAACTTCAACCAGATTTCGCCGTGCGGCGAGGAGAGCTGCTCCTTCAAGGATGGAAGCTCGGAAAGCAGGCGCTTAAGAAGCTTCCGACGAGTCCACGTCCTCTCGTGAAAGACGACGTCGTCCCCGATTTCAAGCAGAAAGGGGTCGACATCAAGATAGGGCTCGACATCGCTTGGATCTCGCTAAAGCAACTCGCGAGCGTGCTCGTCCTCGTAACTGGCGACTCCGATTTAGTCCCGGCAATGAAATTCGCGCGGAAAGAGGGTCTAAAGGTCTATCTCGAGGCGATGGGCCACTCCGTCAGGCGAGAACTAAAGGCCCACGCGGACTTCGTATTCTGAGGAGCTGGCTCCCGTGAACGCCGGCTCCTCGCGCGAGTCCTTCGCCCCGATCGGCTCGAACCTTCCGGACTATGACAACTACTTCTGCAGAGACTGCCGGCACATCGTCCACGTCCGGAAGGGATCTCCCGGCTTTCGCGAGTGCCCGACTCCCGGCTGTCGCCGCCCGACCGGCTTCGGCGAGTGCGCGAGGGTGCTGAGGCCCTCTACGCTCAGGGGAGAATTATGTATCCGGCACGACCCTGAACGTCTTGGAGATTCTCGCCGGTCAAACGTTCCCCGTTGAACGTGATGTAGTCGAAATACGAGCGGAGGGAACCGAGACCGTTTTCGGAAAGAACCTTCCGCGCCCATCCAACCGCCACGTCTGCCGCCTGAAGTTCAACAAATCGGTCGGACCTCAGCTCTATCAACTCGCCGCGAGGCGCGTGACTTCGTACGTCACCAAAGCCGCTCCATAGAGCCGCCTCGTAGTTGTCTCGCTCCTCGCGAGTTCGTTGCGTTGATTCGGAGTCGCCTTCGTCAAACGCGAACTCGTCGCCGATCTTTGCAACGGATCGGCGGGCTGCTATTCGCAGCCCCAGGAGCAGATCCGGCGCGGCGTCTAACGTACGCTCTACCTCGTCATCGGCCCTGGAGAACACAGTCGCGATCTTTGACGCGGCCTTGACGGCCTTTGCCACGCCCGCTCTGTGGCCGCTCGATGTATCAACCATATGGTCCTCAGGCCAGTCGTCTGCCACGTCGTCCTGAAGGTCGGGGCCGAGCGGCGAGACGGAGAGGACGCGCGAGAAGAACCGTAGCCGCGACGCCAAGTTGCGCGATGCGGTGTTCCTGATGACGCGACGTCTCACATGCCCGTCTGCAATCCGAAGGAGGAGTCGGAGCCGCGCCGTCTCCGGCGTCCCAGGCTGCTGATTCGCCATTTGCCCGATCACCGAGAGTGTTTTCTTCGGTATGGCGCCTAACAGAATGTCCTGCGCCTCCAGCTCATAGGGCTGCGGGTCCGTCACGTGAACTCTGAAAGACTGAATTGATGCAAAGAACATTCGTCGTTCGTGCTCTGGCAGGGTCGGGAGCGCGGCAATGACGGCCTGACTCTTCAACTCCTGCTCGGGCTTCAGGAGCAGGCGCGACCGAAATCCCTGCACCCAAGAGAGGTCCGGCGCCGGTGCAACATCTGCCTGAACACGTAAGGCGTGGCGTCGCCCGAACGACAAGCCCGGCGCGTCGTCGGAGAAAGAAACGGGGTTCATCTCGTCACACTCTAGAGTGCCGCTGGCGGGGCACCAAACACCCACGCAGCGGACTCCGCGTCAGTCACCGGGCGCTCCTTTCTTCTCGCCGCTGAACTCGGTAGTGTGTGCCGCCCCCGTTATGAACTGCCGCCTTTGTCTCGAACCGCGCGCGCTGTGCGAGTCGCACATCGTGCCTGAGTTCTTGTTTCGCCCCGGATATGATGAGCGCCACCGGCTTCTGAAGATCCGCCGCGACGTCGGAGAAGCAGGTCATATCAAGAAGGGCATTCGTGAACCGCTGCTCTGCAGTGAGTGCGAGGCCGCACTGAACACGCAATTCGAACAGCCGGTTCACCGGTTACTCTATGACCCTCCTCTAATTCCGTCGGTGGTCACGTCCGAGCGATTCCTTCTATCCGGTCTCGACTACGCCACGTTCAAGCTATTCCACCTATCCATCCTCTGGCGAGCCAGTGTGGCCAGGCACGAACTCTTCCGCCACGTTCAGCTTGGCCCCTACGAAGAGGTTGTCCGCGGCATGCTCCGGTCTCGCACACCGGGGCCAGCGCGGCAATTTCAGATCTTCGGCAGTGTTCTGGTCCGAACCAGTGAGCGACTACTCTGCGACGGAGTGATCACGCAGGCCATCGTCACCCGGCTCAACTCCGGACCGCGCGTGTACTGGATGGTGTTCGGGGGAGCGTGCTGGAATTACGTCGTCGGTTCCCACCCCTTGCCCGAAGCGTTCCCATACTCGCTCTCCGAGGCGGGGACTATGGAGCTCGCCGTCACCGACATTCTTGATCTGAAGCCGTTTTCGAAGTTCATGAGCGAGATTCGGCGCCCGGAGTAGAGTTGCCGCATGAATGCGCCCTGGACGTGGGGCCATAGAGAAGTCTGACAGCACGTGTCCGAAGAAATCGTTTCTATCCCCTTCGATCCAGTTCCCGTCCTTGAATCCCTGCACGCTTACTCGCGAAAGCTGCTGTTTCTGGATCAGAACTATTGGCGCGGTCTGATCGCTGACGGAACTCCCGCGTGGCAAACGCTACGAAAGCGGCTGCAAGACCTCGTCTCGGGCGGCCAGCTTCTTGTGCCCGTGACGACTTCAAATTTAGTCGAGCTGTCAAAGCTAACTGACGCCGGTCAACTTCAGGACATCGCGACTCTCATGAACGACCTGTCACGTTCAGTCGTGCTCGTCGACAGCCGCGTCCGTTTAGCCCGCGAGATGGCTTTTTTCATTCGCAATCATCGCGCACCCCCGGGCTTCGCGGCTCGCCGACGGCAACATGCACTTTCCATCTGGCCAGCCTTGTCGGGGCCAGTATTCTTGGAGAGCCATCCCTCTGGGCGCGGGCGTGAGATCGCAGAAGCGATCGCCCCCGAGGTGTTCGAGGCGATGGCTAGGGACGGTATTCGCCTAACCGAACCGCACATGGGAGGCTATCCGGGTTGGCTTCGCGAAATTGACGCGAAATACGAGTCCTCCATGAATGACCTTCGGGCTCGCAATGCAAGCCTCCCGCGTCGTTCGTTTGAGGTCCAGGTTCGCGACGAGGCGGCTGCACAGTTGGCGGCAGGGCCGACTTCCTTCAAGGCACTGCGCCGCGAAGTGGGAGATGAACTACTGGCGCGCTTCACTGCGGCCTTTCCCACCGACGAGGGGAAGCGTGCAGCGTACATGGCCGGTTGCCCTACACTCTTCACCGCAGCTCACGTGCACGCAGCCTACCTTGAGCACCCGAAACGCTTCCTTCGCTCCGACGCGTATGACATGGAGAACCTCATCACGGCTGCCCCTTATACAGACGTGGCCGCGTTGGACGGACACACCCGACACATAGGCAGTGTGCGACTACAACTGGACAGCACCTTCGGCAGTCGGTTCGCTTCGAGTCCCACAGAGATTCTCGACCTCATGTCAGGTTATTGAGTAGGCGCCTTCGAACTCGACTCCCGCCTCAACTGCCGCTCGTTCGTGGGCGCGCCGATCGGCGCGTCCTCAATGCTCCCTGGAGAATCACATGCTCTACGACCTGCAGAGTCTCCTGGACGAACGTAATCGCACCCTTTACGAGGGAGTCGCGTCCCAGTTGCCGGTGGTTTTACTCGACTCCGGCAATGACCTTTGGACGGCCCACCTTAAGAACGGCACAGCGGAGATCCATACCGCCGACGCGTCCTGGCCGGGCGCGTGCTTCGCGCACGAACTGCTGCATATCAGTCTCCGGCTGCGCGGCCTCACGTGTCCAGGTTACGTCGATAACGAGAACATCGCGGACATCAAGGAGATCGTGGGCTGGCTCTTTAACATCCTCGACCACTTTAAGGTCTATCCGGAGTTTCTCGCGCTCGGCTACACAGGCGACCAATTCCTCGCAGATTCCGACCCTTCCGAAGTCTGTGAAAGGCTCGATCACAACGCATCGGAACTGGAACGACGCTTCATCGCTGATCTTCCTATTGATCCATTGGCCCTTGCAATGCCGATAGGAATGCTGCTCAGTCCACCACCATCACAACGGTGGCGTTACGAGTCGCGGCTAAAGCGGGTCAGCCCACCGGGATTCTTCGAGGACCTTGAGGCTCTCCTGCTTGAATGGCAGCGTAGTCCTACTCTAAATTCCAGCCATACCTTCGCGATGTTCTTCAAGCTCTGCGGCTATCAGCGAATCGGCTTCAGCGCCACAAACACTCAGGCTGACATCGTGGTCGCCGGGAACCTATAGGCCCAACGACCGGCGGACCGCCTAACCCCTCGTATCTGGACTCCTCCCCTCCGTCAAGCACGGGCGGTCTCTAATCTTCTCCTTTTAAGAGAACACAAACTCTCGGTCGTCGGGGTGCTTGCCGCGTTTGAACGGGCTCGATGGTGATGAGCGG
>CALAQS010000161.1 GCA_937888435.1 uncultured Acidobacteriota bacterium | reverse complement strand
TGCGCCCCTACACCTGCCGGTGGATCTCCGGGATCGCGACGTTTCCGCCGCCGAATGAGGTGAGTGAGAGGTACCCGAAAACGAGGGCCATCGTCCAGAGATCGGCCGTCACGCATTCTCCTCTTCCATTTCGGCGTCGCGGCGATGTAGCCAGACGGAGACCGGGATCAGCGAGGCGAGAACCGCCGGCACCGGCCAGCGGAGGATCGCGACGGCCGCGAAGGCCACCGCGCCGGTCGCGAGGTCATTCCCTCGCAGCCGGGCGGCCCGGAACATCGAGAGCCCCGTGGCCGCCATGAAGCCCGCGCCGAAGGCCCCGAGGGTCTTCAGGGCTCCCTGCACGCCGGGCACCCCTCCCCAGGTCGACCAGGCGACCGCGAGTACCGAGAGGGCGATGAGAGGCACGAGAAGGACCGCCGAGACGGCGACGCAGGAGCCGAGAAGTCCGTGGAACCGGTGGCCGACTAAGATCGCGAGGTTGACGGAGTTCGGTCCGGGGACCGCTTGGGCGACAGACAGGCCACGCAGGAACTCCTCCTCCGTCAGCCACCGCCGCTCATCGACGAGCGTCCGGCGCAGGTACCCGGTCAGTCCTCCGCCGAAGCTCGTCGCCCCCACCAGGAGGAACGTCCTGGCAAGGCGGCCGAGCGAGACTCCCGCGCGGGTCGCGGTCGTGTCGGCGTCGCTTCTCATGATTCCGCCGAGGCGAGGCCGTACGTGTCGATCTTGCTCCGGAGCATGCTGCGCGGCAGGTCCAGGACGTCGGCTGCCGCCGTCACCCGGCCTTCCGACTGCTCCAGCGCCCACTGGATCTCCCCGTTCACGGTCAAGCGCGCCTGACACCCCCCCTCGCGCTGGATGACGGCCGCATCGGAGATCCGGATGAGAATCGCCGCGAGGAAGAGGGTGGCGACTCGAGACGAGTTCTGAAAGAACTCCTGGAAGGCTACAAGAAGCCGGAGGATTTGCTGGGCCTGAAGGGCTCTTGAAGCAGCCGACGGCGGCGCTGGTGGAGAAGGCGTCCGGGTACCGCCGGACTGGGGGATGGGCGCCATCTTGGTGCTGCCGGCGATCCTGCTCAGCCTCCGCCTGGACGGGCGGCCGGGAACGTCAGGGTGACCACCAGCCCGGTACCCACCGCCGGATCCGACAGCTGAATCTCTGCCCCGAGGGCGAGGGCGACCTCCTGAACGATGGACAAGCCCAGTCCGCAGCCCGGCGTGCCGTTCTCATGGAGGCGGCAGAATCGTTCAAAGACCCGCGTCCGGTCTTCGGGGGGGATACCCGGCCCATTGTCCTCCACGCGGAGGACCACAAGCTCGTCCATCCGCCGGACGGATACCGTGACCATCCCTTTGGGAGGGGTGTAGCGGAGGGCGTTGTCCACCAGGTTCGCCACCAGTTCGTGAAGCATGGGGGACGAAGCCATCAGTTCCACCCGGTCCGTCTGGAGATCGAGCCCCAGGTCGATATCCTTAGAGTGGGCCAGGGCTGCCTGTTCCTCGAGGACCCGCTGGACCAGGTCCACCAGGTTCACGGGCACCGGAGGGCGCGGATGCTGCACGCCGGCCTCGGCGCTGGACAGGCTCAGGAGCTGGTTCACCAGGCGGGACCCATGGCGCACCTCCTTGAAGATGGCCCTCAGGGCCTCGTCCTTCTGAAGAAGATCATGGCTATTCAGGCCGAAGTTCACCTGGGTCTGGAGGATGGTGAACGGCGTCCGGAGCTGGTGCGAGGCGTTGGTGATGAAGCGGCTCCGCAGGGCCATCTGGTGGTCCAGCCGCTGGACATAGCTGTTGATGGCCTCCACCAGGGGAAGGATCTCCTTGGGGACGGGGCCAAGATCGAGAGGCTCCAGGGAGCCCGGGGTGCGATCCCGGACCTCGTCCCGCAACCGCAGGATGCCCTTCAGGCCCCCGCGCAGGGCGATCCAGACGAGGACGGCCACCAGGGCCAGCATCCAGAAGTCCTGGTGCAGGCTGGTGGCCAGGATCTGCTGGATCATCCGTTGGTGGCCCTCGTAAGTCTGGGCGACCTCGATCACCACGGGACCCTCTTCCGGCGCGGCGAACACCGGCTGGGCATAGGCCACCACGCGCACTGGCTGGTCCCGGACGATGGTGCTGAAATAGAGGGATTCTTCGGGCCGGAGTTTGCTGGGCGGGGGCGGGAGCTCCGCGTAGCCCGACAACAACACTCCCCGGCCCGAGGCGATGCGGTAGTACACCCGATCCTGGTCCGCCGACTGGAAGAGCTCGAGGGCTGCAGGAGGGATCGCCACCTCCAGCAGCCCTTCGTCGTACCGGATCTGCTGCGCGATGATCCGGGCCGAGCCCAGCAGCATGCGGTCCTGCACCATGGTGGCCGTTTTCCGGGCTTCCCAGTTCGCGAACGAGATGTTCAGGATGGCCGCGACCCCTAGGGGGACAAGCAGCCAGAGCAGCAGGCGGGCCCGGAGGCTAGAAAAGATCCTAGTGTTCATAGCGCGGCTTCAAGAGGTAACCGAGACCGCGCAGGGTCACGATTACGGCGTCGCCGGACTCCAGCTTCTTCCGAACCCGGTGGATGTAGATCTCGATCGCCTCGGGGTTCACATCCTCGTCGAGGGAGAAGAGGCTGTCGGCGAGCGCCTTCTTGCTCACGGTCTTGCCCGATTTCATCATCAGCGCCTCGAGCACAGCATGTTCCCGCGGCGTCAGGGCGAGGGGCGCGCCCCCGAGGGAGAACACTTGGGAATTGCTGTCGTAGACGAGCGATCCGCAGGTGAGGATGGGGTTCTCCTGCTGGTTGGCGCGCCGGAGCAGGGCCCTTATCCGGGCCTCCAGCTCACGCACTTCGAATGGCTTCGCCACGTAGTCGTCCGCCCCGAAATCCAGCCCCTCCACGCGATCCCGAGTGCCGCCAAAAGCCGTGAGGATGAGCACGGGCACGGAATTGTGGCGGCTCCGCAGCCTCTTCAGGACCTCACGTCCGTCCAGTCCCGGGAGGGCGAGGTCCAGGATGACCAGGTCGTAGGTCTCGGTGCGCAGCAGTAGGTCCGCGTCGATGCCGTCGTAGACGCGTTCCACAATGTACTTATCGGCCTGGAGCGTGCGCGCCAGCCATTCCGAAAGCGCGCGGTTGTCCTCGACGAGCAGGATCTTCATGGACTGCGGACTCCTGGCGGCGGGTCACTTGGCCGCGCTGACGAATTCCAGGGTATAGGTGCTCCCAAGGTCGATGGCCTTGCCCTGGAGCGACTTCTCCGTACGGGTAAGTACCCTCAGGACATTGGCGGGCCCGTTCGCGGGCATATGGCCATCGGGGATGAAGATGGGTTTGCTGCGGGCGAGCGCCTTGACATAGGTGGCCTTGTCGCCCGCGTAGAACTCCGGAGGAAGCTGAGCCGCGATCTCGGAAGCCGTGTGGGCCTGGATATAGCGCAGGGTCTTCACCAGGGCGTTGACGAGCTTCTGGACCTCGGGCTTGTGGCGGTTCACCCAGGCGGTCTGCATGTAGAGGCAGGAGGCCGGATAGGGCCCGCCCAGGGCCCGCTCCGTGTCCTCCGGCGTACGCAGGTCCACCAGCACGCGGGCCTGCCCGCTCTTGAGCATCCGGGAGGCAGTGGGCTCCGTCGTCATCCCGGCACTGATGGTTCCGCGGTTCATCGCATCAATGAAGGTATCCCCGGTGCCCACGGGCACGAAGGTGAACTGATTAAGCTTCAGGCCAGCGGAGAGCACCAGGTATCGCGACAGGAACTGGGTGGAGGAACCGAGGCCCGTGACCCCGAGCTCACCATCCTTCAGGTCGGCCATGGACCGAATGGTCCCCGGCATCCGTGTGGAGACGAGCTCGACCTCTCCCGGCGCCTGGGCGAACTGGATGACCGACACCACGGCCTTGCCCTGGGCCTGCATGTAGACGGTGTGGTCGTAGAAACCCACCACGCCCTGGACGGTGCCCACCAGGAGCACATCCACGCCGAAGATGCCGGACCACTCGCTGCGCAGCTCGACGTCGACGCCCTCGTCCGAGAAGTAGCCGAGTTGCTCGGCCAGCTTGACCGGCAGATAGATGATCTTGTCGATGCCGCCCACCATCAGCGTGATCCGCTCGGATGCCGGAGCCGGATGGGAAGAAGCGGCCAGCAGGCTCAGGGCGAGTATTGAGTGCTTGAGTGCGCGCTTCATGGGAACCCCCGTCAAAGGGATTATTAGCCCCTGGTCAACGGGTGGCCGGCCTTCTTCAGGGATGGCCGAATCGAGCTTGCACTGGGCTCGTCGCGAGGCGGAAGGCATTAAACGGCGTACTGAAAGGAAACTGAAAGCTTCGATCCCTAAATTCCGGAATATCACATGCGACCCATCTGTCCCTTTCCCCCTGGGCCCATGGCTTTCGCCATTTGCCCGTTCTTCTATGAGGAAGGAGTGCCATGAAACCCTCGAGATCCGCCAGCCTCTCCGCTGTGTTCCTCGTGGCCGGATGCATCCAGGCCCAGGCCCAGGCCCAGGACGTGGACGTGCAGGCCGAACTCGCCGCCCAACGCGCCCGGATCGCCGAGCTGGAAAAGAAGGCGGCCGCAAAGCCCGTCGCCGAGGCGGCGAACCCCGCGGCCGAGGCTCCCAAGCTCGCGGACACCGAGCTCCCTCCCCCGAAGGGCATGACCCTGAGGATCGGCGACACCGCGTGGCTCAAGGTCGGCGGAAACCTTCAGGTCTGGGCGGACTGGAACCAGGACCCGGTGACCGAGGGGTACGCTCAGAACCTTTACCTCCGGCGCGCCCGTTTCAACGTGGCCGGCAAAGTCGCCAACGGCCTCTACTTCTATTGGCAGACGGACAACTCGAACGACGGGAAGAGCCCGAAGAGTCTCGGGACCGGGTTCCAGACCCTGGATGCGGTCCTCGAGTGGCGTCTCGACACGGCCTTCAACGTCCAGGCGGGCCTGATCTACGTCCCGACATCGCGGGAGGCGATCAAGTCGAGCGCGACGCAGTCTCTGCTCGACACTTCCGCGTACGCCACCCTCGCGACGGCCCAGCTGCAGGGCAACTCGAACCGGGACACCGGCCTTGCGGTGCGCGGCTTCGTGCTAGACGAGCATCTCGAGTACCGCCTGATCGCCTTGCAGGGGATCCGTGACTCCAGCTCGAACAACGCGTACCGCTATGTCGGCCGCCTCTCGTACAACTTCTTCGACAAGGAGATGTATACGCCCAGCTTCACCTCGATCACCAGCTCCTACAACGGCACGACGCGCAAGATCCTCGCAATCGGCACCTCGTACGACACTCAGAAGAGCTACAAGCTCTATTCGGGCGACATCTTCGCGAGCATCCCGTTCCAGACGGGCCGCTTCGAGACCACGATCTGGTTCCAGTCGATCGACGGCGGCACGTGGGTGACGGCCCTGCCGAAGCAGAACACATTCACGGCGGAAGCGGGCTGGTACTTCGAAGCCCTGAAGACGTCGGCATGGGGCCGCTGGGAGCGGCGCCAGTACAAGGTCGGCGACACCAAGGACGAGAAGAGGTACTGGGCCGGCCTCACCTACTACGTCTACGGGAACAACCTCAACCTGAAGGCGGCCTACCAGCGCCTCTCCCCGAACGTCGGCAACTCCACCAACGAGTTCACTCTCGCGCTCCAGATGTCCTACTAGACGGGTAACGTGTCGCGAATAGAGTCTCATCACCCGAATCAGTGGTGGAACCAGGGCTCTTGCAACTTGCCAGTTGAGTGATAGAGCGCGGTTTTCATGACTTCGCGTGACCGAAAACCGTGGGCTGAGGAGGAGTCGATGAAACCTTCCGTCTGGCGCGCGATCGTTCCGATCGCGCTCACCATCCTGATCGCGCTCTGCCCCGCCCCTGCGGGCCTGGAGACGTATGCGTGGTACTGCTTCGCGATTTTCGCGGGCGTGATCATGGGCCTGGTCCTCGAGCCGCTTCCCTCGGGGGCGATGGGGTTCGTCGGGATCGCGGTGGTCGCCACGCTCGCCCGGTGGGTCCTCTTCAGCCCGGCCGAGCTCGCGAAACCCGACTTCAAGGTGACGTCGGCCGCGATCAACTGGGCGCTGACCGGCTTCGGCAACAGCACCGTGTGGCTGGTCTTCAGCGCGTTCATGTTCGCGGTGGGATACGAGAAGACCGGGCTGGGCCGCCGGATCGCGCTCCTCCTGGTCCGCGCGATGGGCCGGCGAACGCTGACGCTCGGCTACGCCATCGCGTTCGCCGACCTGATCCTCGCGCCGTTCACGGCGTCGAACTCGGCCCGGAGCGGGGCCACGATCTTCCCGATCATCCAGAACATCCCGCCTCTGTACGACTCGAAGCCCTTCGATCCCTCGTCCCGACGCATCGGGGGATTCATCATGTGGGTTGCCCTCGCCGCCACGTGCGTGACGAGCACGCTCTTCCTGACGGCGCTTGCCCCGAACGTCCTCGCGGTCGAGCTGACGAGGAAGATCGCGAAGGTCGACATCACCTGGGGCCAGTGGTTCATGGGTCTCCTTCCGGTCGGCGTCATCCTGATCCTCGCCGTCCCCGCCTTGACGTACTGGCTCTACCGGCCGGAGGTTAAGGAGGCAGCCGAGGTCCCGGCCTGGGCCGCCAAGGAGCTCTCGGCGATGGGGCGGACCAAACGGAACGAGATCGTCCTAGGGCTCCTGGTCAGCCTGGCGCTCGTCCTCTGGGTCTTCTTCAGCGAGTGGATCGAGCCCGCCACGGTGGGAATCCTGGTCACCGTGCTGATGCTCGTCCTGAAGGTCGTCACATGGAACGACCTGATCGGGAACAAAACCGCCTGGAACGTGCTGATCCTCCTCGCCACGATGGTCTCCCTCGCCGGAGCCATGACCAAGGTCGGGGTCGTCGGCTGGGTCGCCAAGAACGTCGCCGGGTCGCTCAAGGGGGTCTCCCCGACGGTCGCGGTCTGCGTCCTCGTCGCGGTCTTCTTCGTGATCCACTACATGTTCGCCAGCATCACGGCGCACACGACGGCGGTTTTCCCGGTCTTCCTGGCCGCGGGCATGGGAATCGCGGGGGTCCCGGTGGCGAAGTTCGCCCTCCTCCTCGCCGGATCGCTCGGGATCATGGGAATCATCTCGCCGTACGCGACCGGCCCCGGCCCGATCTACTACGGGGCCGGCTATATCCCAGCCAAGGACTTCTGGCGCCTCGGCCTGATCTTCGGCGCCATCTTCCTCGGCGTCCTCTTGCTGGTTGGCATGCCCTGGATGTTCTTCGTCTAGCAGGCCGTTGAAGAAACCGGTGTTTTTCGAGCAGGCGGGGTAGGAGAGGATGTATCAAGCGCTTCTTCCAATATAAGCGAGGAGGAGGCGAGGAACGTGGCGGCTCGGGACGACATCGAGGAGCACAACTTCGAGAGCAGGCTCGTGGCGCTCGTCAGGCGTGCGCGGAAGGAGCGGCTCGTCTCCTCCGCGCGCGAAGTCGACCAGCAGCTCGCCGAAGCACTCGCCGCCGAGTCGGCCGCGCGTCGCATTTTCGGGCGCCTCTCGCTTCGCTGGCCGCCAGACATTGGGTTCGGGCAGAGGGTGGGCGACCCCCGCACGCTTTGGGACTCGTCGGTTCCGCCCGGCGAGCTGCAAGCATTCGAGCGGGAGCGCTGGGGCGAGGGCCTTCTCGCAGTCGCTCGCCAGCGGTCAGACAACGGCGTCGAACTCCTCGACTCGCCCGCCGTGCGCCGCCTCCTGCGAGTCCTACGGCGCGGCGTCGAGATGGGGCGGCGTCCCTACTTTGAGCGCGTCGCTGATGGACTGGCGCGGGCGCTTGCTCCCGCTCGACGAAAGGGCCGACGTACGCGCCCAGAGGTGGACGCGGACGACTGGCAGGAGTGGGTGCGGGCGCTGTACGTCCGCTGTCACCTGATCGCCGCCTGGCTCGAAGACGACCTCCCCAAAGAACAGGCAGCCAGCCCGCGAGCGCTTACCAAAAGGCTGTGGTGCCGTCCCTACGCCGCAGCGCTCACGGCGCGGAACATCTTCCCCGCAGAGATAAAGCTCGAACGCGAGATGCTCCCATTCGTGGCGAATGCCGTGCTGGACTATCGAAACTCTGACGGCGGCTGCCGACTCGCGACGCTCTGTCGCGACGCCTTTTTCCGTTTCGGCGAGGCCTACGGGTTCACGCGGCCGGGCGAGACCGCGGCCGGATTTGTCCGCCGCGTCAAGCGCTCGAGAACGTAATTCCGTTCAACTGTAGGGGCGCAATGGGAATTGCCGGGGGACTGTGGCGCTCAGAGACTAGGGTCACGCTCCCCTTCGGGACGGCGATTCAGGTTCGAGAAATCGACCTTTTCTCTGAAGGATCCCCCGAGTGGATGCGCGGGGATGCAATGGGAATTGCCGGGGGCTGTGGCGCGTGAAACCGGAGCCATTCCGCCTCTTTCTCGCCTCGGCCGAGGCACTTTGATCCCGGCCCGTAGACGGGCATTCTGGCCGGACGGGGGCCCTTCATGCGCACTTCTCGGCCACCGCGAGGCGACAGTCCTGGCCATGCCGTGGGCGGCCGTCCGCTCGCCGCGTCCTCCGTCCCGGTCAGTCTAGTGAGGGATCAGCCTCCGCCGCTCCCCTTTCGCCCCGTCCCGAATGCGTCTTCGAAGCGCTTCAGAACGCCGCGCAGAGTGACTCTTGTCGCGCGCGTCATTCCGGAGTCGATCCCAGCCTCCGGCGGCGACGCAGTGTCCCCGCACTTCTTCAGCTCGTGCTGCAGCGCCGCACGCACGTCCCTCACGAACGCGGCCGGGGGCG
>CALAQS010000160.1 GCA_937888435.1 uncultured Acidobacteriota bacterium | reverse complement strand
TCGGACCTCTTCGTCGTCGAGGGGCTTAAGTAGTCCGGGGAACCGGGACCTTCCCCTACAGCTTCTAGTGCAGCTATTCGGTCTCGGCGAGGGACGGCGCGCCGAGCCCTTCAGCGGTGGCGCGGCGGTGTCGCGACGCCGTCATCGAGCGCGGCCTCCCAGGGGCTCCGTGCCGTGGAAAGAGGCTCGCCTGGGGCGCGGCCTTCGTACACGACCGAATAGAGCGCGGTTGGAAGATTTCGTTCGCCCCCGGGTTGCGAGATCAGGTATGCCGCGACGCGCTTCGCTTCCGCGTGCCGCCCCGCCGTGACCAGCGCCGCACCGTAGCTGCGGAGGTAACTCCTCGTCGTGCGCGCCTGATCGCGCGCGGCGCGTCGCACAGCCTCGCTTTCCTGCTCGAGCAGTGCTCCGAGAGCTTCGCGCTCACGCGGCTGAAGTCCTTCGAGGTCTATGAGCTGCGCAATGTGCTCCTTCACGCTCTCCTTCTCAATCTCGTGAGCGAGCCTCACTGCGTTTGCAAGGAATGCCTCCACGGCGCGCCGCGCGCCGGAGAAGTCCCCCGCCTCCGTCGACGTCGCAGCCTTCTCCCCGAGCGCCCACGAGAAGTTGAGCCACCCGATGCGCTCGATCGGAGAAGGCGGCCCCTTCTCTTCCTCGGGCACCGCCGTCAGTACGTCCCAGAGACCGGAGGAAACGGGCGAGGGCCGGTAACGCAGAAGGTCGAGGTAGCGATCGAGGGCGGCCAGTGCGCGTGAAAAATCGTGCAGCTTTCTCGACGCGGTCGCCAGATCGTCCAAGGCGTCCAGCCGGGCACCAAGCGGGGTGATCGTCGCCGGGACTTGGAGAAGCTCTTCGGCGAGTTCGCGTCCGCGCGCCGGGTCCAGACGGACGACGTACCCAATCGCGGTTGCCCGGCGAGGCCAGTTCGCGGGCTCGGCGGAGACGACCTCCTCGAGCACTCCGACCAACACGGCTGGAGCCGCCTTACCGTTCAACTCGATGTTGTGGAACGCGAGGCCGAAGTACAGATCGAAGCAGTACGCCCCCTCGGGCCTGTCGCCGTAGCTCGTCGCGTCGGCTTCGGGCGGGCTGCAACGCGACGCCACGCGCCTGAGCGCCGAGACGTCGCCGGCGAGCCGGTCGAGGAGGCCGAGGAAGGCGAGGTTGTTTGTCTTCCAGCGCGAAAGCGATTCCTCCTCAAGGACGCGTCGCGTGGCCGCCCGGGCCTCGGGCAGACGATTGGTTAAGTAGAGATAGTTCCGCATCGCCATCCGGTAGCGCGTGGCTTCGGGCATCCCCTCGGCGGACTCCCGATCGAAAAGACGCTGCAGATAGTCGTGAAACCGCGCGGCCCCCGGCTTACTTTGGAAGGTGAACGCAGCCAGGAGGCGGTAGACGGCGGTCTCCGCCTGGGGCATCAGGCCGAGCATCTCGAAGGCGCGGTCGAGGCGCACGAAGAACTCGGCGGGCTGCGTGAACTCTGCGTCGATGTCCAGGAATCGAGCCCGCCTCTCTTCATCCGTGAGCGCGCGGGCGGAAGCGGCGTTCCGCGCTTTCTCGAAGCGGGCTTCGTTTTCCTGCCAGACGTCCTCGCTTCTCTGCTTGTTCTGCTCACCCGCCTCCGCGCCCGCGCAGAGCATGTGGAACGCCGCTATCCTCTGCCTCACGGACATGTCGAGACCCGAGGCTCTGACCTCCCGCTTTGGGTCGGTCGCGAGCGCGCAAGCGGCCTTGCGGAGGGCGGGATTGGCCGCGAACGCCTTCTGTATGTCGCGAATCAGGTTGTGGTTCGGATCCGAGCGCTCAAGGTAGACCTCACGCGGCGCATCCGGCGGGAACCAGAGACCCGTCGTTTCGTCGAAGCCCGCCAGCGCAGCGGCGGCAGAATCGACAGCGGCCGTCGGCTCCGGGGCCGGTTCGTTCTGTGCCTGGCAGCTCGCCCGGGCGGCGAGGACGCACACGGTCGCGACGAGCTGAAGGAAGAAGCTGGCGAGCCGGGGCGGCCTCCACGTCATGGTTTTGATGGTCTTCCCGTGAGCGCAGACTCGAGTCTAATGCCTGCGCCCGCAAGCGGGGACCAAGAGAGAGCTGGCTCGCCTCCGGAACCTAGACGAGTTGGCGTCGGAAAACGCGCGAACAGACGGCGACCGCGGTTGCGATCACTGTCAGCGCACCAAGGTAAATCGGCCAAAAGAGTCGGCCCTGATCTTTGTCGAGGATGCCCATCGCGGCAAGAAGGAACGTCACGTTGATAGAGGTATGGAGCAATGCCGCGATGAGAATGCTGTGGTGGGAAGATTCGTAGAGCCAGGTGGCCATCACCGCATAAGGCAAGAGAGCCACCGCAAATTCGAGCGGCGGAATCTCCTGCTGCCCTGCTCCCGGCACCCAGAATAGTGGAACGTGCCATGCAAGCCAGACGATCCAGACGACTAACGTGGCGCGCAGTGCCCCCGCTCGCCGGCGCAACCAGGGCAAGAGAAATCCACGCCAGCCCGGCTCTTCCCCGAGCGGTCCCCCGACGAGAAAGATCTCGATTGTCGCGGCGATCAGGAGGCTTGGCCCCGGCAACTTAGGCCACTCGAGAACGCCCCGGATCCGCGCCGCAACGAGAAACGCCACGACAGCGGCGGCTGGCGGCAGGAGGCAGGCGGCCACCACGGTCCAGACCGGCACGCGCCAGGGGACGATCGATCGCAACGAGGGCGTGACGCTGGTCTCTACGTGCCACAGCGCCCCGTAATTCCCATTGCCGCCCTACAACTGTCGGCGCGCCGTCTCTCGAACGGTTCGCCCGCGGCGAGGTGATCCACGAAACGATGGTCTTTTGGGGGGCGCGGGAGAAAAGCGCGATCTGCCTTATCTCGCCTCGACCCATCTTTCGCGAAGCGTAACCGAATCGCTTTTGAGGGTTCGCACGGCGCATATCATCCTGTGCGGGAATATGGAATCGGGGTCAGGCGGCCCGGACGTCAGGAAATACATCCGGGAGCGGGGAGAACTGGTTCAGGCGGCGGCCTTCAGGATCGCTGAGGCCGTCACTGCGACCGAGAGCCTCCAGGAGCTGTTCTCGAGGATCCACTCCATCGTGGGTGGGCTGATGGAGGCCGCCAACTTCTACATCGCTCTACACGGCCCGGACCGGGACGTCCTGAGCTTCCCGTACTTCGTCGACTTGGTGGACGAGCCGTTTCCGCCGAAGCCTCTCGGCAAGGGTCTGACGGAGTACGTTCTCCGGACGGGCCGGCCCCTTCTCGCCTCTCCTGCTATCTTCAAGGAGCTCGTCGCCTCCGGTCAGGTCGAGCAGATCGGGAGCGACTCGGTCGACTGGCTCGGCGTGCCGTTGCGCGGCCGCGACCGGACCATCGGCGTCCTGGTGGTCCAGAGCTATTCGGGCAAGGTCCGCTACACCGAGGACGACCGCGACCTCCTCGTCTTCGTCTCTTCCCAGATTGCGCAGGCCATCGAGAGGAAGCGCTCCGAGGAGGCTCTCCGCGAGAGCGAGCTGAGACTGCGAGCGATCGTGGCGGCTCTTCCCGACCTCATCCTGGTTCTGAGGCAGGTGGCCTGATGAAGTTCTTCCCGTTCGTCTTCAAGAACCTTCTCCGCAAGAAAACGCGCTCGTTGCTGACGCTCGGATCGATCCTCCTCCCTCTCTT
>CALAQS010000159.1 GCA_937888435.1 uncultured Acidobacteriota bacterium | reverse complement strand
TCCCGCTGATTGCTGCGACCGGCACGAACGACGGGAAGTGGGCTCTCGTCGTCGCATGGACGATCGGGACGCTGATCAGCGGCGAGAGGCCGGAAACGAACTGGTACGCGGGCGGCGCGGGCGCGATGCCGATCGCCGCTCCCGAGGCGGGTCTCGACAAGCAGTGGCAGCGCCGGGTCCTCGCGGCCGTGGGCCATTACGGCGACATCTTCGAGCGCAATCTCGGCAAAGGCTCTGCTTTCCAGCTCGAGCGCGGTCTCAACGCGAATCAAGTGGACGGAGGACTGATCCTGAGCCCATTCCTCGACTGAGCGAACTACCGGCAAAAAAAATGTGACCATTCCCAATCATTCGATTTTCACTTTTCGCTCGACGTGCGCCGAGTAGTCCTTGACGATCGGCGAGTACGGCTGCGAGAGGAGCGGAGAAGAGATGATGAAATCCGCAGTCGAACGGTTGCAGGCGATCGGTATGTTGTAGACGACCGCGATCCGGAGAAGGGCCTTGACGTCGACGTCGTGCGGGTGAGGCTCCATCGGATCCCAGAAGAAGATCATGACGTCGATCCGGCCCTCGGCGATCATCGCGCCGAGCTGCTGATCGCCCCCGAGCGGCCCGGACTTGAGCCGCGTGATCTCGGGAACCGGAGTTAGATCCTGCGTGCGCGCGAGACGGGCCTTGAGGCCCTCCTCGACGAGCCTCCCCGTCGTACCCGTGCAGACGAGCCGGTGCTGGAGCAAGATCGGGGAGTTCCAGTCGACCCACTCGATGAGGTCGCGCTTGCGGTTGTCGTGGGCGACGAGGCCAATCGTCTTTTTCGATTCCTTGTTCATGAACGCGATTAGACCGCAGGTGCCATGTAGTTTGCGTGAGGCGACGAACAGGCGATTTGCGCAGGCTTCGTGCCGCACACCCCTTGAGAACCGGCATCGCATTCCTGGCCCTGATCTTGCTCAGCGCCGAGACTTCACGTGAACCTGCATGCCCGTGTGATAGAGGCCTGCGCGGAGGTCGAAAACCAATGCTTCAGCTTTGGAACTGCGAGGCATGCGGAGTTTCCAACCAGATCGTCGTGAGCCTCCTGAACCCGCCTCCCGACACGGTCGTGCGCATCTGCACGACCTGCAAGCACAGACAGGAAATCCGGATCCCCGAGCGGGACCCCGAGCTTCCGGCGCGCCAGAGAAAGCGGCGGATCGAGAGCTTCCGCAGGACGAATTTCCTGACGACCTAGATTTGCGCGTCCATCCGACGGAGGCGGTCGGCCATGATTCGCAGCGCGACGTAATTCAAACGGTGTGAAGATCGGCGCCTCAACCGGCATCGCGAGAGATTCTGTTATCGAGCTGATCACTTCTGAAAAAAAGAGCCCCCGGGTCGCTGGCGGCTGCGGAGGAGGCGGCGCGCGGTGCACAGCCGCGTTCGATTGGACGGGCGGCGTGCGGCGAGAACCCTTCATCAAACGTTCACCTCGTTCTCCCGGTACCTTGATCTCATTCCGCGAGAGTCTGCGACGCAAAAAGGAGGAAATTCCTATGCAGAAGCAGACGACCCTCGTCCGACGCTCGAGCCTCGCGGTCGCGATCTGTGCCGTCGGACTCGCGCTCTCGCCCGCCGCTCTGGCCCAGGTCACATCGGCCGAGGGCTACGTGCCACCCGACGACACGCCCGCGATCAAGGTCGGATTCACGCTCTTCGCGGACTACACGTACACGGACTCGCCGACGGCGAAGAACACCGACGGGAGCGACTACAACCCGAACGCGTTCAACGTCTCGCGCGCGTACATCAACATCACCGGCCAGCTTCACCACCTGCTCTCGTTCCGAATCACGCCGGACATCACGCGCGAGACCGGCACCGGCAGCTCGTTGAACGGGAGCTACACGTTCCGCCTCAAGTACGGTTTCGGCCAGTTCAACATGGACGACTGGCTCCCGAAGGGCTCCTGGGCTCGCCTCGGCCTCCAGCAGACCCCTTACATCGACTCCGCCGAGGGCATCTACCGCTACCGATTCCAGAGCGCGATCATGGTCGACCGCGACGGCTTTCTGACGTCTTCCGACCTCGGGCTCTCAAGCCACGTCAACTTCCCGGACAACTACGGCGACGTCCACGTCGGCATTTACAACGGCGAGGGGTACAGCAAGGCCGAGGCGAACGACCAGAAGGGCTTCCAGGTCCGCGCCTCTCTGCGTCCGCTCGCGAGCGTTGCGATCGCGAAGGGCTGGCGAATCACGGGCTTCTGGAACTCGGACAACGTCGCGAAGGAACAAAAGAGAGACCGCTGGCTCGTCGACACGACATTTGAGCACCCCTACGTGAATCTCGGCTTCACCTACGTCGAGGCGACGAACCAGGCCTCGCCCGGCGCATCGGAGGTAAAGCCGCGGGACTTCTCGATCTGGGTCACTCCCCGCACGCCGTTCGGTCTCGAGGCCCTGATCCGCTACGACGAGCTCAAGCCCAACAAGGACCTCGACCAGAAGCAGAAGCGCACGATCGTGGGCATCGCCTATTGGTTCAACTTCGGCCACGGCATCGTCTCGGCGCTCATGGCGGACTACACCCAGGAGAAGTTCGACAACTTCACGCCGGCCAAAGCCGACAACAAGTTCTACGCGCTTCACACGCTTTTTAACTTCTGAAACCACAACGACTTGGGCAGATCGCTTCACACGACCTTAACTTGAGTCACACATCGTGTGCGCGGTGCACTTCAACGCGAGACAAAGGAGATCACATGAACTTGAACATCCGCCTCAAGGCCGCCCTCCTCGGGCTCTCGGCCGGACTCCTCCTCGGAGCGCCGGCCCAGGCCCAAACGGTCCAGATCAACGGCGCGGGAGCCACGTTTCCCTTCCCCATCTACTCGAAATGGTTCGACGAGTACCACAAGCAGCATCCGAACATTGAGATCAACTATGCGTCGATCGGCTCGGGCGGGGGTATCCGGCAGCTCACGAACGAGACCGTCTTCTTCGGCGCCTCCGACGGGCCGATGACGAACGAGCAGCTCGCGTCGGCTCCGGGCGCCGTGCTCCACTTCCCGACTGTCCTCGGCGGCGTCGTCCCCTCCTACAACATTCCGGGCGTCACGGCGAACCTGAAGTTCACGGGTGCCGTTCTCGCCGAGATCTACCTCGGGAAGATCACGAAGTGGAACGACCCGGGAATCGCGAAGCTGAACCCAGGGGTGAAGCTTCCCGCCACGGACATCGCCGTCGTGCACCGCTCGGACGGCTCGGGAACGACGTACATCTGGGTGGACTACCTCTCGAAGATCTATCCCGAATTCAAGCAGAAGGTCGGCGTCGCGACGTCCGTGAACTGGCCCGCGGGCGTCGGCGGGAAGGGAAACGAAGGCGTCGCCGGCCTCGTGAAACAGACCCCGGGCGCCATCGGCTACGTCGAGCTCATCTACGCGATCCAGAACGACATCAGCTTCGGAGACGTCCAGAACCACGACGGCAAGTTCGTCCGCGCCTCCCTCGAGTCCGTCACGGAAGCCGCCGCCGGCGCCACGACGGCGATGCCGCCCGACTTCCGCGTCTCGATCACGAATGCGCCGGGCGCGAACGCCTACCCGATCTCGTCCTTCACGTGGATGCTCTTCTTCCAGAACCCGCAGGACAAGGCACGCGCGAAGATCATGGCCGACTTCTTCAAGTGGGCTCTCAGAGACGGCCAGAAGTACTGCTCCGAGCTCGGGTACGCCCCGCTTCCGAAGGAGGTCGTCGCCCTCGAGCTGAAGGCCCTCGAGAAGATCAAGCTGTAGGCCCGGGACCCGGAGAGCACACGATGCCGAAGAGCCCGGCCCTGCGACGGAAAGGCGAGGATCTCGGTTTCCGTACGGGGACGGGCTTCTTCGCGGCGCTCGTCGTCCTCCTCGTCGCCGGGATCGCCTTCGTCCTCTGGCGGGAGTCGCGCCTCTCGATCGCGAAGTCCGGTTTCAATTTCTGGCGGACGAAGACCTGGGACCCCGTCTCCGGCGAGTTCGGTGCCCTCCCTTTCATCTGGGGCACGCTCTATTCCTCGTTCCTCGCCCTTCTGATCTCGACGCCCGTCGCGCTCGGGATCGCGATCTTCCTCTCGGAGCTCTCGCCGCGATTCCTGAGGACGCCTCTCGCCTTCCTGACCGAGCTCCTCGCCGCCATCCCCTCCATCGTCTACGGTCTCTGGGGCGTCTTCGTCCTCGTCCCGCTCGTCCGGAAGCTCGAAGTGCTCACCCCCGCCTGGGCGCGGAGCCTTCCGCTCTTCTCCGGGCCGCCGCTGGGCGTCGGGATGCTTTCCGCCGCCCTGATCCTCGCGGTCATGATCATTCCGTTCACGTCCTCGGTCGCGCGCGAAGTGCTCAAGGCCGTGCCCGCGACGCAGCGTGAGGCCGCGTACGCGCTCGGGGCGACGCGCTGGGAGGCGATCCAGGTCGCGTTGCGATACGGGCGAACCGGCGTCATCGGAGCCGTCATCCTCGGCCTCGGCCGCGCGATCGGAGAGACGATGGCCGTTACGATGGTGATCGGCAACAGCCCGCAGGTCGTCTGGTCCCTTTTCGCGCCGCAGTACACCATGGCCGCGGTCGTCGCAAACGAGTTCACGGAAGCCGCGGACGACCTCTATCTGTCCGCCCTCATCGAGATCGGGCTCGTCCTGTTCGTCATCACCCTCTTCATCAACGCGCTCTCGCGCTTCCTGATCTGGAGCGTCAACCGAGAGGTCAAGGCCCAGGCCCCGAAGGCTGCCGCCGTTCCGGCGCCCGCACCTGAGGTCGCATGAGCCGTAGTTTCCGGCGCAAGTTCGTCTCCAACGCCGTCGTCGCGCTCTGCGGTGCGTCTGTCGCGCTCGCGCTCGTCCCGCTCTTCTTCGTCTTCTTCTATGTCGTGAAGCAGGGCCTCTCCTCCTTGAGCTGGGACTTTTTCACGAAGATGCCGAAGCCCGTCGGTGAGGCGGGCGGCGGCATGGCAAACGCGATCGTCGGCACGCTGATCCTCATCGGGCTCGCGTCGCTCGTCGCGATCCCCGTCGGGCTCATTTCGGGCATCTACCTGTCGGAGTACCGGAAGTCCCGGCTTGCGACGGCGGTTCGGTTCACGGCGGACGTCCTGAACGGGATTCCCTCCATCGTGATCGGGATCTTCGCGTATGCGCTCGTCGTCCTCCCCGTCAAGCACTTCAGCGCTCTCGCGGGCGGCGTCGCCCTCGGGTTCATGATGATTCCGATCATCACGCGGACGACCGAGGAGCTCCTCAACCTCGTCCCCCCGACTCTCCGCGAAGGCGCCCTCGCCCTCGGCGCGACCCGCTCGCGCGCCGCCTTCACGGTCATGCTCCCGGCCGCGCTGCCAGGCATCATGACCGGGATCCTCGTCTCACTCGCGCGCATCTCGGGCGAGACGGCGCCCCTTCTCTTCACGTCCTTTTCGAACCGCTTCTGGTCGACGACGCTCTCGCAGCCGATCGCGTCCCTGACCGTACAGATCTACACGTACGCGATCTCTCCCTACGAAGACTGGCACCGGCAGGCGTGGGCCGGCGCGCTCGTTCTCGTCTCGGTCGTCTTCCTTTTCTCCGTCCTCGCCCGCGTCGTCACGAAGCGCCTCGAGAGGATGCACCGCACATGATGGAGACCACCGTGAACGAAAGAGCCGCCGAAACCCTCGCGAATAAGTCCGCGGCCACCACCGACCCGGCGATGGGCGCGGCCTTTCTCCCCGTCCGGATGGAGGCGCGGCACCTGAACTTCTTCTACGGGGCGAGCCAGGCGCTGCACGACATCTCGATCCTGATCCGCGAGAAGTCCGTGACGGCGTTCATCGGGCCCTCTGGCTGCGGCAAGTCGACGTTTCTGAGGTGCCTGAACCGGATGAACGACATCATCCCGGACACGCGGGTCGACGGGGACGTCCTCCTCGACGGGCGCGACATCTACGTGTCCGACGTCGACATCGTCGACCTGAGACGGCGCGTCGGAATGGTCTTCCAGAAGTCGAATCCCTTCCCCAAGTCGATCTACGACAACGTGGCCTATGGACTGAAGATCAACAGCGCCCTCAGCGGCTCGGAGCTCACCGAGCGCGTCGAGTCGGCGCTCGTGCGCGCCGCCCTCTGGGACGAGGTCAAGGATCGCCTCAAGACGTCGGCCCTGGGCCTCTCGGGCGGTCAGCAGCAGCGCCTCTGCATCGCGCGTGCGCTCGCGGTCGAACCGGAGATCCTCCTGATGGACGAGCCCTGCTCGGCCCTCGACCCGATCGCGACGAGCAAGGTCGAGGAGCTCATCTTCGAGCTCAAGGAACGCTATACGATCGTCGTCGTGACGCACAACATGCAGCAGGCCGCCCGCGTGTCGAACGAGACGGGTTTCTTCATGCTCGGCAAGCTCATCGAGTTCGACAAGACCGAGGTCATCTTCACGAAACCCCGGCAGAAAACGACGGAAGATTACATAACGGGGAGGTTTGGATGAGGGGCGAGGCGACGTCTGCGGGCGCCCCTCTCTCCGCGCGACTGCGGATCGCCGTCGTCGAGGACGACGAGGATCTCGCGTTCACGCTCGTGTACAACCTGAAGAAGGACGGGCGCTACGAGATCGAGCGCTTCGCCGGCGGTCTCGTGGCTCTCGACGAGCTCCTCGTGCGCCCTCCGGACCTGATCGTCCTCGACCTGAACCTGCCTGACGTGGACGGACTCACGATATGCCGCGAGCTGAAAAAACACGAGGAGACGCGCCGAGTCCCGATCATCATGCTCACGGCCCGAGTGGAGGAGCGCGACAAGCTGCTCGGCTTCGAGCTCGGCGCGGACGACTACGTCACGAAGCCTTTCTCGATGAAGGAGCTTCTCGCCCGCATCACCGCCCAGGTCCGCCGCACCGCGCTGCCGCAGTCGCCGGACGACGTCTACGACGACGGCCACCTGCGCATCGACCGCGCGCGCCACACCGTGGAGCGCGAAGGGAGCGCTGTGCACCTCACGAAGAAGGAGTTCGACCTTCTCTGGCTCCTCATCCGAAGCGGAGGGCGCGTCGTGTCGCGCGAGACCATCCTGTCCCGCCTCTGGGACTACGCGGCCGACATCGAGACGCGCACGGTGGACGTCCACATCCGCTCGCTGCGCAAGAAGGTCGGCGAGGACGTGATCGAGACCGTCGTCGGCGTGGGTTACAAGTTCGCCCGATGAGTCGAATCCTGCGCCGCTCGCTCGTGCCGGTCCTCCTCGGGGTCGTCCTCGGAGGCGTCTTCGCGTTCGCCCTCTCACGCGTGCTGGACTCCGCGGAGAAAGGGCGCAGCCGCCGCGAGCTCGTTGAAAAGCTCGAGCGCCTTTCTCCCGAGTTCGAGGAAGACTTGAGGACGCTGGCTCATCCCGTCGAGCGCATCCGACAGGCGGCTCGGCAGGCCGGCGCGCGCGTGACGCTCATCGCCGCCGACGGTACCGTTCTCGGAGACAGTCAGGTCGCGCCCGAGCGCCTCGAGCAAGTCGAGAATCACGCGTCGCGCCCGGAGGTCCTCGCGGCGCGGCGCGACCTGGTGGGCTTCGGCGCGCGCACGTCTACCACGGTCCTCGAGCCCTTCGTCTACGTCGCACGCCGTGTCGGACCGGAGACGGCCCCGTACGGCTATCTCCGCCTCGCGATCAGCCAGAACGAGCTCGACCTCCTCGAGGCTCCGTTCCGCGACACGCTGTATCAGGTGTCACTCGCCGCCGGCCTCCTGGTCGGGCTGCTCGTCATCGTCATCCGTCAGCGTCACGCGAACGACCTCGAGCGCGTGCGCGCGGGCGTGGCCGAAGCCGCGGCTGGCCGCCATCCCGCGCCGCCCGCGGGCGATTCCGAGGAGACGCAGGAGGTCTTCCTCGCGCTCGCACGCTTCGCGCGCCTCGTCGCGGCGGAGCGCGAGGGCAGCGAGAAGGCGCGCCTTCTCGCGCGCACCGTCTTCGAGCAGGTCCCTGTCGGCCTCCTCGTCGTGGACCGGACTCTCGCGCTCCTCGACGCGAACCCGGCGGCGCTCGCTCTTCTTCACGCGCCCGCGGGCGCGCCGCGGCACGCCCTCGTGGATCTCGTGCGCGACCCGGAGACGCTCCGGCTCTTTACGGCCGGCATCCGGGGCGAGAGCTCGTCTGACGAGACGGTCGTCCTGCGCCTCGGCGGGGAGATCTCGCCCGAGCAGGTGCTCGAGGTCAACGTCCGTGCCGTTCCGCACGGCGCGGCGGCAGGCGAGCCCGCCGCCGTGGGAGTCGTGAGGGACGTGACCGAACGCGAGCGCACCGAGACGATGCGGCGGCGCTTCGTTTCGGACGTGTCTCACGAGCTCAGGACCCCGATCGCGGCGATCCGGGCCGCCGTCGAGACGCTCGCCGGCGAAAGCGACCTGCCACCGGACCTCGCGCGGCTCATGAGCATTCTCGAGCGGCAGTCGTCGGAGATGGAAGCGCTCGTGTCGGATCTCACCGACCTCTCCCAGATCGAGTCCGGCGCCGTGAAGCTTGCGATCGAGCGCATTCCGCTGCTGCCGCTCCTGCTTTCCGTCGTGCGTGACCTCGCGCCGGCTTCCGAGGCGCGGGGCGTGACGGTCACCGTCGAGGCGGGCGAGAATCTCGAGATCGTCGGGGACGGCCGCCGCCTCTCGCAGGTCTTCCGCAACCTCGTGGACAACGCCGTCAAATTCTCCCCGGCCGGCCAGCGGGTGGACGTCCTCGCCGAGGGGGGAATGCCGATCGGCCCGGATGGCGCGTCCCCCGTGGTCGTCCACGTCGTGGATCGCGGCATCGGCATCCCGCGCTCGGAGCAAGGCCGCATCTTCCAGCGCTTCTACCGCGTCGACCCGTCGCGCGCGAAGTCGGTCCCGGGCACGGGCCTCGGGCTCGCCATCGTCAAGCACCTCCTCATCCTTCACGGAGGCACGATCCGCGTGAACTCCGAATCCGGCAAGGGCAGCCGCTTCACCGTCACGCTGCCGGCGGCGGTGCCGCGCGACGTCGCCCTGGAACGCACCAAGGAGACCTCATGAAAGAACATTTTTCCGAGAAGCTCGAAAGCCTGCGCCGGCAGCTCATCGGCATGGGCGCGGAGGTCGAGAACCAGATCCGCCTCGCCGTCGAGGCGCTCGTCGAGGCCGACGCCACGAAGGCGAGGAAGGTCATCGAACACGACAAGGTGATCGACCAGATGGAGATCAGGAACGACGAGGACGCGATCGACCTCCTCGCCACGCAACAGCCCGTCGCGAGCGACCTGCGCCTGCTCGTGTCGTCGCTCAAGATCAACGCCGACCTCGAACGGATCGGCGACCACGCCGTGAACATCGCCGAAGGCGCCGAGCGGCTGTCGCGCTTCCGCCCGTTCAAGCCGTGGATCGACATCCCCCACATGGCCGAGATCGCGCGGGGCATGCTGAAGGAGTCGCTGGACGCCTTCATCCGAAAAGACAGCGCGCTTGCCCTCGACGTCTGCAAGCGCGACGACCTCCTCGACGAGAAGAACAAGTCCATCATCCGCGAGCTCCTGACCTACATGGCCGAGAATCCGGCGCTCATCAGCGCGAGTATCGAGATCATGAGCGTCTCGAAGAACCTCGAGCGCGTCGGCGACCTCGCCACGAACATCGGCGAGGAGGCCATCTACATCGCCGAGGGCGAGATGATCAAGCACAACATGGGCCCCCGCCCAACCGAGCCCGCGACCGGCGGATGACGGCCGACGACTGCTTCGGCGATTCGCGCTCGACGCCGAGGCCCTAAGATCTTCCCGAGATGAAGACGGGACAGACTTTCTCCGTGATTCCCGGCGCTTATGCGATCTGCCGCCTGCCCGCGAAGGCTCCCCTTCCCGCCTGGGCCGGCGCGGCCTTCACGTCGGTCACACGGACTGCCGACGAGCTGTCGATATCTTCTTCGTAAGCAGGTCGTCGACCGTCGCGTCCGTCACGTCGTAACCGAACTCAGCCAGCGCGGTGCGCGTGCGCTCGGCGTTGCCGCGCTCAGCATCGATGAATAGATCCACGTCGAGCGTCGCGCGCGCGTACCCATACACGGGGAAGGCCGTCGCGCCGATCACTCCTGCTCCTCCGACGACGCGTCCGCCGGCACCTTGAGGATCCGCGTCTCGGACGGGGCCTGCGAAGCTCTCTCCACCCTCGAAGAATAGCAGCGAGTCGATCCCGGCAAGCGCCAATCCCGGCTTGTGAGGGAGCACATCCTCGTGAACCTCATCGAGATCCCCAAGGAGAACTGGTCGTTCGGAAATGGCATCACGCAGGCGAGGGACGAAGGACGTTCCTGCCCGCGACGACCGCCAGTGACGTCAGATCGGAAGGTGAAGAAGAGCTTTTTCCGCCTGGGACAATTGCCGTTCGAGATCCGGCTCCCGCTCGATGAGAGCCTGCACGTCGGCAAGGTCCCGCAATCTCTTCGAGGGCCTTCGAGCGGGATCGCGGGCGGCGCGGAGCTTGCTGTGAACGAGCTCGATCGCGGGCGCGACGCGGACGCGACCGCCCTCGAGATCTCTCGGCACTGCGTGTTCAATCAAAGAGGCGAACGCCGGGTCCTGGCTGAACTGAACAGGCGTGTCGTCGGGGCCCATCCAATTTTCGGAGTGTTCATGCCGCTGGAGCCGGCGAAAGCCCGCGGCTTCGAGAGCGGGCCCTGGAATTTCGTCGTATCCCCCGACCGCCACGTCGATGTCGAGCGTCGTCCGCGCTTCCTCGCCCCAGAGCTGGACAGCGAGACCTCCGATGAGCGCATACCTCGTTCCGCTCTCTTCGAGGATGCGGAAGAGCTCGCGGAACGCGCGTTCCTTGCTCGTGACCACGGCGTCCCCCCTCAGGACGTGAAAGCGCACGTCCAGCTTCGCGCTGACGCGTAACAACTCTTCGACCGAGAGCGGAGGCGCGACTCGCCCGGTGCTCATCCCCGAATCTTACGCGACCATTCAAAAACCGCTCGTCGCGGGGACGGAACCGGTTGCAGGGGGTCCAGACAGCGCGGACGACCATCACGAAGGCGGATTGAGGCGCACCTCGATCCGTTTGACAGCCCGATAGGTCAGGAGTGCGAATATGAACGCGCAACCCTTACCGCCGTCGATGAGAAGACCGGGGAGCTGCATTCCCGAAAAGTGGACGGCCCAGTTGCGCTCATGCGAGTCCCGGGAAGACCGGTCATCTTATGCGGCTTCGAGGCGGATGGCAGGCCGATAGGCTGCCGGCGCGTCATGGCAAAGCCCGGCGAGACCATGAGCCTGCCGGGATTCCCGCAGCCTGCCAAGGGGCGCGGTCAGTTTTTTGTCGGCCTCGTTTACCCGGGCCTCGAAGCGCCCTGGGACGCCGCGGTCGCGCTCCGAATCGGGGAAAAGAAGAT
This sequence comes from uncultured Acidobacteriota bacterium, assembly GCA_937888435.1. GTDB lineage: Bacteria > Acidobacteriota > Thermoanaerobaculia > UBA5066 > UBA5066 > Fen-183. Next base: position 1,948 of record CALAQS010000159.1, on the reverse strand, counting down.
CGCGCCCGATGTCGTGACCGCGCGCTTCACGCATTTCTACGCGATATGGTTCGATGCGCCTGCCGGACAGGGCACGCTCGAGCTGACGTCGAAGTTCTGGACGACGGATTCGCCGACAGCCGTCGAGGTGCCTGAGTGGCGAACGGCAGTCCGAATGAAAATTCCCATCGTTCGGAAGCCGACTCTCAAGGTGACGGCCGGCTCGACCTAGCGATAACCAGAACGCTCCCGATCAGCGAAGTAATCGCGTTTACCCTGCCGCTCGGCATGTGACCGACTCAACTTCAGCCCGCGCGAACACACCCACATCAGGGCCGGCGTGGACGGTCAAATTGGGCCAGAGGTTGTTTGCTTGAATGGGCGGCCAGGAGTTGGTCGAGAAGGGTTCGCCTAATCGTAGGCTATTACTACAGACAGGCTAGAGCGCGCCTTTGACCCCGCTCAAAGAGATTTTTCTAAGGACCCAACTCATACCAGCAACACGCCAAAGAAATGCCAAATCGCGCGTTTTGCACGCGCGAAACACACCTCGCACAAGGCGGGCGCCTACCAGTCAATTAGTCAGTTATTGGGAACTAGTTGTCAACCCGCGATAGGCCCGTAGTTGACGTTGTACGTGGACCCAGTCGACCTCACCTGGTCACCACTAAATCCAAACCAGTCAACGAGATACGAGAAGAAGCCGAAAGCGAATTCCATGTGATGCATACGTCCTCCTTGGCGCACCCGGGTTAGCGGGTCACCAACAATTGGTTAGTGCTGGGGTCTTCCAGCTGTGGGCTATATACACGGACAGACGGGGGCACACCTTTGACCCCCTTTGCCGAAGAATTAATTTGGGGTACCCGCTTCATGGCACCCGCCCTCCTGACCGGTGTACTTATTCGCTAGAGTGTTCAGGAACCGTTCGCCACGAGACGCAACGGTTTGTAGGAGGTCCGAGCGCCCCGGTTCCTGCCCTCGAAATAGTCCGCGATGTGCGCGATCAAATCCGGGGCGGCGGCTTGATTGCCGATGCTCTCGCACAGTTCTCGGTAGGCGGGATCAGACAAAATCGCCTCCGAGAAAACGGAGTTCCGGATGGCAGACACCCGTTGCGCGACCTCGTCCGAGCGCCCGAGCCGGGACAAACACTCCGCGATTCGGAGCTGGGCGCAAAGAACGAATTGCTCGAGTCCCTGCTCTGTCGCGTCTGCTGAGATTCGTTCGAAGGACCGCAGGGCTCGTGTCGTATTCCCTTTGAGGAGCTCAATGGTCGCGAGCCCGTTTCTAATCATCAGGAGGTGAGCCGACATTCCGAGACGGCGTGCGTAGCTGATGCAGCGCGCATATGCGGCCTTGGCCGCCTCAAGGCGACCGACCCTGACGAGGCAGAAGCCTCGATTAACCAGGGTTGTGGTGTACGCGGCCCCATCAAGCTCGGGATGGAGCAGTCTGACCGCCCCGTCATAGAAATGCAGGGCAGACTGGTACCTCTCCTTGCCGACGAGGAGAACACCCAAGGCTGCTTCGGTTCTTCCCTGCCAGTTCTCCTGGCCGTAGAGCTGGAACTCCGAGCGTGCGCCTTTCAAAAGCTTCCATGCGACGGAGAACTGGCCCGCGAAGGTTGCCGCCGATCCTTCGAAGAAGTCGACGAGCGCCAGGGCAAAGCTGTCCTCTCCGGCAGCAAGGAAATGGCTCCGGGCGGCCGACGCGGCTGACTGGGCCTCCTCGGCTCGTCCGAGGAAGTTCAGTGCGCTCGATTCCACGAGCGCAGACTCTCCAAGGACCTGCTCGCGGCACACCGGCTGGGCAGGGCCCTTGTCCCTGAGAAACGGAAGGCATTTCGTCAATTCCGCAACAGCCTTCGCGAATCCAAGGAACTTCGCGGGGTCCGTCGGCACCTTCGGCATCGCGAGCTGGCACGCGTACAGGTACGCGTAGCCGCGGCTCGGATCTGCTTCGATCT
>CALAQS010000158.1 GCA_937888435.1 uncultured Acidobacteriota bacterium | reverse complement strand
GGTCACGGTGACGTCGAAGAGCGGAGCCGTGCTCACGGCTCGGGCTCCTCGAGGACGCGGTTCGCCGTGTCTTCCGTCGTCGAGAGAAGCCGTTCGGTTTCGCGCATAAGGTCCTCCTGGCCCCTATGTATGGAGCCACGGAATGGGCGCGAGCGGAAGAGGAAGAGCTAGGAAGAGCCGGGCGTATTACCGGCTAATTCCTCGGCGTTCTCCGCTTTAGGCGATCCTTCATGGCCTCTGCCTCCCGCCGGAGCCGGAGCGGGTCGCGCGAATGTCGCCCCGTCCACTCGGCCCAGAGGACGAGGGCCTGAGACTCCATCCGGCGGCCGAGGTGCCGCATGTCGCCTAGGTGCCGGGCAAGATCCTCCGAAAGCTTTACGAGGTACGGGTGCATATCGCCCCAACGCATCGCGCCGCGAATGTCCTCGGCCGATCGCACTCTCAGCGGTAGACGGGCCACGGGCCGAAGACACGTCAGGGCATATGCGAGGGAATCGCGGTCGTCCTCGTCCTGCTTTCGCTCGGTGAACGAGCCCGGTTTCACGCCTCGCGTCACCGGTCGCGGCGGGTTGATCGTCCGCGTGACGTCGTCGAGCGCGTCGGGAGCACAGCCGTCCTCGCGCCACCCGCCGAGGTCGATCAACGCCTCCTGCACGCTCGGTGCTCTTAGGGTGGACAGGTCGGCAAGAGCTTCGTGTACGTGATAGAGGAGGTCGTGCTTCATCAGACCGTTCAGGCGCAGCCACTCTTGGACGCGCCACTCCGCGCCTGCCGCGAGCCCTAGAAACCGGGACACGTCTACATCGAGCGCGGCGAGATCCGCGGCCCTTCCGAGAACATCGGCCTCCCACGCCCGGGCGCGTCTCGCGGCTCTAGCCGGGACTTCGGCCTCCAGCGCATGCGCAGCAGAAGTTTCCTCGCCTATCTTGCTTTTCTCACGGGCCCGGTCCTCGGTTGAGATTGGTTTCTTCATGGTCCGGGTTTCCTTCCCGACGTTCTTTCTCGGCGTTTGACAGGAGAGACCGAAGAGGTCTCATTCGTCGAGCCTTTTTCGCGGGACAAGTTTTCCTTTCCCAGACGCGCGTTCTCCATCGTCTTTCGTTTCGCCTCCGCAATCCCGGCCCAAATCGGCCTCTTCTTCTTCGGGTTGGTCCGCCCGAGGATGACGCCGAGGTGCGCCTTATGATTCTGCCGGTTCCGTCGAGAGGAGCCCGCATTCGACCGACGGGATCAGCTCGGCCGGCGCGGCACCATCTCAGACGTGCGTCGAGCCCGAACCTCTCGGCGACAGCTCACGGACCAGTTCCTCACTGTGAAAGAAAGTCATGGACCTTCGCCTTCGGCAGACCCTTTGCCTTACGGAAGAACTCGGTTTCCGTGATTTCCATCGGCCAGTCGAGGTTGATACCGATCTGAAAGCCCTCGTCGCCGGGCAGGCGCTTGATCGTAATCGCCTTCACCCCCCTAAGGTAACTTAGGTCTCTGATGAGAGCCTTTTGGGGGTTCTTCAGAACGTAGATGTGCCGCGTCCGCGTTGCCAGGGTTGCAAGCGTCATCTCCTCCTCATCAAGAAGAAGATTCAAGAGCTGGATATGACGGTCCGATATTACGCGCTTACGCGGCGATCGTAATCGGCCGAACAGGTCTGTGGCCGTGTTCCTGAACAGACTCTTGATGATTCGGAGTCTAATTTCTGCAAATAGCGCCCGACACTGCGTTTCGATTCCCTTCAATGCGAACTTGAGAAATGGTGTCAGATCGTGGCCCCCGGCGCGCGCTGAATTCAGAGCGTTCAGGTAATCAGACTTGTTTTCGTAGTAGTAGTTCGACATCGCAATAAAAAGAGTGTCTCGCAGGCCCGAACGCCCGAGCATGATGGCCTCGAGCGCTCTGGCGGCCCGGCCGTTACCGTCGAGAAACGGATGCATTGCCGCAAAGTGGTAATGGAGGGCCAAGGCCTGTACGAGTTGATCGTGCCCAAGAAATCGAGTGCGCACGGCCTCAGCGAACTCCGAGAAAGCTCTCCGGCACTCCTCGCCGCCTTCGGCACCTCGATGCCGAGGTGTCCCGAAGGTAACGTTGTCGTCCCGTTCACGCGTCTTTCCCGGAGCACAGTGGTCGTCGTCACAACCGGTGACCAGGCGCCTGTGAAGCTCGAGGATCAGTTGTTCGTCGATGGGCCTGTCGGCCGGAAGCGACGCGATCCACCGGTACGTGCTTACGGCGGCGGCGGCCTGCTTCTGCGAGCGGGTCTCCAGCTGTTCGGGCGATTCCTTCATCGCTGCATCGAGTTCCTTCTCCGTGAACTCGGCTCCCTCGATACGAGATGTCCCCGCAACCTCACGTTTGAGCTGAATCTTCTGAAGGTTTTCGGCCCAACTTCGCTGATAAGGAAGCTGAGTCAGCGCTATGAGGGCAGCTTTGGCGCCGGCTAGAGCTTCGAGGATGGCCGGCCCGTCATAAGAAATCCAGTCCCTAGGTATCTCGTATTTGACCGCCATCGTTTCCGCATCGTAATCCATTTCATTTCCGCAAGTGAGAATATCTGTTGCCAGACTAAACACTTGCAGCCTTTTAACTTAGCATCTATTTCGGCATCGCCATCAGGATTTCGTTTCCACACTCATTTCCGGTAAGTTTCGCGAGGTCGGATAACCATTTCGCCGACTGTAGGGGAGGATGCCGGGGGCATCCGCACGTACCGCAATGCCAAGGGCCTGGCTGTGAACGCTTCGATTCTGTCCCGCTTTCTGTCCGTGCACCCTGTGCCGAAGGCTCCCGAAGGAAAAGAACGCGAGGGCTCGTAACCCCCGCGTTCGAGTCGCGGCTAGCGGACCGCCCTCACAGTCGCGCAACGGCACTCGTCTTCGCCCATCCGGACGAGGCAGCCGCGGCCGGCGATCTCAAGAGGCGCGGTGGGCTTTATCGATGACCTCGAAGTGCGCGAGCTGCGCCTTCGCTTCGAAGCGGAAGCCGGGGAGGCGCTTCACTGGACCTCTCCTCCGCGAGGCGCCGTCTCTCTGACCGAGAGGCCCGGAGGCATCATGAGTACCGCGAGGGCGCGCTCCGCGCTGTTGTGGATGCGCGCGGCCTCCTCAACAAGAGGAACGATTTCGACGCGCTCTCCCCTGAAAGTTACCGCGAGCGTCACCGGGTCAAGGTTCCGGAGATAGTCCTCGGGATCGATCCCAACTATCGCGCCAGGCGGAATCACATTCGAGTCGACGATGTTCCTTCGCTTCGAGGACGCGGCCCAGGCTTCCAACCGCTCGTCGAAATGCTCGAAGCTATTTCTCACCTCGCGTGACGCAATCGGGGAGGCGTCAGAGACGCTGAGCGCGACGCGAAGGTCCACGCTCCGTCCCTTTCGGACACCGCCGGCGAAGAGAATCTTCGAGAGGTTTCCACCGGCGATTAAGAGTTGACCTTGCCCCCGAAAACTGGCCGACCTGGGTTTGGAGTTTTCCATAGACTTAGGGAAGGAGAGCTCGATGAAAGGGAAGCGGTTTACCGAGGAGC
>CALAQS010000157.1 GCA_937888435.1 uncultured Acidobacteriota bacterium | reverse complement strand
GGCGCCCCCGAGCGGCGCTCGCATTCCGTGCACCGCGCGTGGAGAAGCGAGCCGTGCAGCTCGAGCAGATTCCGGCTCCCCGCCGCCGCGTGCAGGCCGTCCACGTTCTGGGTCACGAGCGTCATGCGCGGCAGGATGCGCTCCATGCGCGCGAGCGCGAGGTGCCCCTCGTTCGGCCGCGCGCAACGCAGCTTCTCGAGGCGCCACGCGTAGAACCGCCACACCTTTTCGGGATCGCGCGCGAAGGCCTCGGGCGTCGCGAGATCCTCCGGGCGATTCCCCTCCCACAGGCCGCCCGGCCCCCGGAAGGTCGGGAGGCCGCTCTCTTTCGAGATGCCCGCTCCGGTCAGCACGGCGAGCGGGCGCCCGGACAGGAGCTCGGGCAGAAGGTCGAGGAGCGGCGTGAGGAGCGGCTCGCTCACGGCATCTCACGCTCTCGAACAAGGCGGTCGAGGCCGCGCGTCCTGAAATCCTCTGGCACCGACACGAGCGCCTCGTCGCCTCTCTTTCCGGGCCGCACGGCGAGATTCCGGACGCGGCGCGTCGCTGTCGAGCGTGTGGTCGCGGGCTTCGGCGGCGGCTCGGTGCCCGACGGGATTCCCGGCACCTCGGTGCTCGACGTCGACGTGACCGTGATCTCGGCGAACACCGGCAGGCCGGTCACCTTTTCGAGCTCCTTCCCGAAAGCCTCGCGCGCCTCTCCCCGCGCGGGCAGAAAACGCGCGAGGGAGTCGAGCGAAGACAGGGCCTCGGGCAGGTCCGCCGTCTCGATGACTCCGGCCGCCTCGGTCTTCACGCGCGTGATGCGCCCGGGCGCCGAGAGGACGATCGTCCACACGGCTTCGAGCCGAAAGCGCGACGTGGGAAGGTCCTGGAAAGCACGCCCTTCTCCGGCCGGCCGCAGGGCGACCGTCACGTCGCGCACGGCGGGCGCCGCCGCGCCGGGATCCGAGGGCCGCCCCGAAAAGAGCGCGACGAAATCCGCGGCCGAAGCAGAGGCCGCGAGCTTTTCCTGACGGTCGAGCAGCGTGACGCCATCCGCGCCCGCGACGACGGACGACGCGGAGGAGCGCGGGAACGTGCCGTGCGTGAGATCCCAGCGCGCGCGAGAGCCCCGCACCGCGACCGTTCCGCCGGCCGAGACGGTTCTTTCGCCGGCGGGCGTGACGCTCCGCGTGGATTCGAGGAGCTCGTACGTCACGAGCGGAGGGAGCGCGGCATTCGGCGGGACTTCCGCGGAGGGCGCCGCGAGAGCCACGGCGAGAAGGGCGAGGCCGGCCGGCATCTCGGGGGATGATCTCACGCCCGGCGTGGTGGACGGGGCTTCCTGAGGCGGCGAGAATGTCCGCCATGGAGCCGATCAGCGGAGTCACCGCGCGCAGCGAGCGCGACGGAATCCTGAGAAGGGTCAAGCTCGTGGGCGAGCCGGAAGCGATGGCCTGGGTGGCCCGGACACTGTCGGCCGGGGGCCTCCTCGTCGAGCGGCACGACGAGAAGGAGATCACCGAACCGGACTTCTTCTCGCACTGGCCCCTCGTATGGGTGACGAGACCCGAGGCCTTCGGGAGCGGCTTCGTCCGGGTGCGGCCGGCGATCCTCGACATCGCACCCCAGCCGCCACCCTGCCTCGTCGTGGTGCCGCCCGGCGCCGAGATCACGGATCAGCTCGTGCGGCGCATTCCGCTCGAGTCCTTCGAGCTCGTGCGCGAACGCGACGAAGGGCCGCTCCTGGCGATGCGGCTCGAACGGCTTCTCCTTCTCCAACGCCGCCGCTCGCAGGAGCACGAAGACGCGTTCAAGGAGCGCCTCCGCACGGAGGCCAAGCGCAACGACATTCTCGCGTCCATCGCGCTCGCCTCGAGGGATTCGCTCAACCTCGAGGAGGTGCTCCGCGCCGCAACGTCGCTTCTCGGTACGCGATTCACGGCGAACTCGGTCGAGATCTGGTTCCTGAACGAGGACGCCACCTCATGCACGGTTTTCATGGACTGGCGCCAGGGCGACGCCGGCTCGTCCCTCGTCGGATACGAGCGGCCGCTCCCCGACAGCGAGCCTTTTCGCGCGCTCGTGGCCTCGCGCGAGCCGTACGTCGTCTCCGACCGGAACGAGCTCGATCCCTCGTCGCTCGCGTTCGCCGCGCTCGAGGCGCTCGGCGCGACGAGCCTCGTGGGCATTCCGATTCACCGCGAGGGCGAGCTCATGGGCGTCCTCGGCATGTCGTGGGTCGAGCCGCGCGCCTTCCCGCCCGACGAGCTCGTCTTTTTCGGGCGCGTCGCCGACCAGCTCGCGCTCGCGATCCGCGCGGCGCGTCTCTACGGGAACCTGCAGAGCCAGCTCGAGGCTCTCGCGCTCGAGCAGCGGCGCCGCGAGCTCGCCGACCGAGACCGGAGCCGGCTGACCGCGATGCTCGTGCACGACATGAAGAACCCGCTCTCGGCGCTCTCGGCCGCGCTCGAGCTCACGCGCGACAAGGAGCGGCGGACAGGCGATGAGCGTCTCGCGAAGATGCTCGACGGCTCGCTGGCCTCGGCGCGCGGCCTGCAGGGGCTCATCGAGGACGCGCTCCTGGTCTACCGCGCGGCGGACGCCCCGGAGACCGAGAAGCGCCCGACCTCCCCCGCCGACGCGCTCGCGCTGCCGCTCGAGGAGGCGCGCTGGCTCGCGGTCGCGCGGCACGTAACCGTCGAAGCCGACGTGTCGAAGGATCTTCCGAAAGTGCCGCTCGATCCCGCGATGTTCCGGCGCGCCACGGCGAACCTCCTCGGTAACGCCGTGAAGTTCAGCCCGCCGGGGGGCGTGGTACGCGTGAAATGCGAAATCGTCCCGGACGAGGGCCGGCCCTTCCTGCGCGTTACCGTGACGGATCAGGGGCCGGGCTTTCCCGCCGCCGAGAGATCGCGGATCGCGACGCCTTATCTGAGGTTCCAGGGCAGTGAAAAAGTGCCCGGCACCGGGCTCGGCCTCACGGTCGTCCAGAAGGTTCTGCAGGCCCACCGGGGCCGGTTGGACGTCGCGAACAACGACGACGGCCCCGGCTCCACGTTCACGCTCTGGATTCCGGCGTAGGACGCCGGACGTCCCAGACAATCACTCAGCCGTTCATCTTCAGCACGATCTTCCCGAAGCCCGCCCCCGAGGCCATCCGCTCGTAAGCCTTGCGGGCGTCCGCGAGCGGAAACACGGTGTCGACGACGGGCTCGAGGCGGCCCGCGTCGACGGCCGCCAGCATCGCCGCGAACTCGGAGTCCGTGCCCATCGTGGACCCGAGGATCGTGAGCTGCTTCCAGAAGATGATGCGGATCTCCTCTTCGGGATTCGGACCGGAAGTCGCCCCACAGGTGACGATGCGCCCCTTCTTCGCGGCCGCCGTGAGCGAGTGCCGCCACGTGGCCGCGCCGACCGAGTCCACGACGACGTCCACACCACGTTTGCCCGTCAGCTCGCGGATCGCCTTGCCGACGTCCGCCGTCGTGTAGTCGATCGCCTCGTCCGCTCCGAGCTCCCGCGCGCGGGCGCGCTTCTCCTCCGAGGACGACGTGACGAAGACGCGCGAGGCTCCGCACAGCTTCGCGATCTGCACGGCAAAGGTCGAGACGCCGCTGCCGACGCCGTGCACGAGCACGGTCTCTCCCGGCCGGAGCGCGGCGCGCGTCACGAGCATGCGCCACGCCGTGAGCCCCACGAGCGGAAACGCCGCGGCTTTCTCGGGAGAGAGGCGGCGCGGCGCCGGGTAGACGTTCGCGTGCGGCACGGCGATCTTCTCGGCGAACGTGCCGGGGACGTGCTCGCCGAGGATCCGGAAGCTCACGCAAAGGCTGCGCTCACCGGCAACGCAGAATTCGCATGTCCCGCACGAGAGGCCGGGTTGGAGGACGACGCGGGACCCGGGCGCGGGGCCCTTCACGCCGGTGCCGAGCGCTTCGACGACTCCCGTCCCGTCGGCGCCCGGCACGTGCGGAAAAGCGACGGGCACGCCGGGGATGCCGTCCCTGACGAAGAGGTCGAGCCGGTTGAGCGCGGCCGCCTCGATCCTCACGAGCACCTCGCCGGCGCCCGGCACGGGGTCGGGCCGCTCGCCGAACGTCAGAACGTCGTTGCCGCCGTGCGCGGTGAAGAAGACTGCTTTCATCGATGCCTCCGCTCGGCCGAGATTAGCCGATAGCCGCGTCGGTCATAATGCAAGGTTCCGGCGCTCTCGCGCCCGGAAAGGAGCCGCATGAGGGCCTGGGAAATCCGTCAGAAAAGAGCGCAGAAGCGGGCTCGCGAGCTCGCTCGTAAAGAGAAGAACAAGCACGCCAAGGAGACATCGACGTTCCGGCTCGTCGTAGCCGGGCGCGCGGGCGAGCCTTCGGTCGTGGAGTCGGTCATCGTGAAGAACTCCGACGACTCCGTCGCCGAGGCGACGTTCGAGGAGATCGAGCCGGGCATTACCTTGATCGTCGAGGGCGAGCGCGGCCTCATTCAGCGCGTCGTCGTCGAGGAGAAGCTGGAGCTCGACGAGCCCGAGCCGATGCGCGAGGTGCGCGTCCGGGTCCTCTAGTCTTTCCGCCGGCGAGCCGCGCGACGACCGCGTCGCCCGCCTCGGCCGTCGAGAGCTTTCCCCCGAGGTCGCGCGTCGTCTCCCCCGCCGCGACGCACGCCGCCACGGCGCTTTCGACGCGCTCCGCGAGATCCGCGCGGCCGACGTGAGCGAGCAGCATCCCGAGGCTCCGGATCGACCCGAAAGGGTTCGCGATTCCCTTGCCCGCGAGGTCCGGCGCCGAGCCGTGGACGGGCTCGAAGACGGACGTCCTGCCAGGGTGTACGTTCCCGGACGGCGCGAGGCCGAGGCCCCCCTGCAGGGCGGCGCCGAGATCGGAAAGGACGTCGCCGAAGAGGTTGCTCGTGACGACGACGTCCAGCGAGGCCGGACTGACCACCATCTCGTGCGCGAGGGCGTCCGCGAACATGTGCCGGGGCTCGCAAGAGGGAAATTCCGCCGCCACCTCGAGAAAGACGCAGTGCCATAGCCCGCCGCCGCGCTTCTGGACGTTGTGCTTGTCCGCCATGAGGACGCGGGGGCGGCGCCCAAGGCGGCGGGGTTTCTCGAACCCCGCCGCGAATGCGAAAGCCGCGCGGCAGATCCGCTCGACGCCGCGTCGGGTCGTCACGTCCTCCTCGACCGCTTCCTCGTCGGAAGTGCCTGCTCCCGCGACACGTCCGCGGCCCGAGTAGGCCCCTTCGGTGTTCTCGCGGAAGAGGACGAAGTCCACGTCGGAGGCGCGCGCCTTTCGAATCGGGACGACGGAGTCGTCGAGCGCGCGCACGGGACGTATGTTCGCGAAAAGGTCGAGGCGGCGGCGCATGCCGAGCAGGATCTCGTCGGCGTGCCGCCCGTCCGGAACCCGCGGATCGCCGAACGCTCCGGCGAGGACGGCGTCGAAGTCGCGCCCGAGCATTTCGAACGCACCAGCGGGAATCGTTTCTCCGGTCTTGAGGAAATGTTCAGCGCCCCAGGAGAAGAGGGAGATTTCTATGAATAAGTCAGAGCCGGAGGCATG
>CALAQS010000156.1 GCA_937888435.1 uncultured Acidobacteriota bacterium | reverse complement strand
GCGAGAAGGGCCGCATCCACGACCCAGGGCAGGTTCGTGGCCTCACAGCGCCCGTCGTGCACGGGGCCGGCGACGCCGAAGCCGGCGGCGAGAACGCGCCGGCCCGCGAGAAACGTCTCGACGGGCCCCTCGAGTCCCGGGAGTTCGCGGCTCCGAAACTTCTGCTCGTCCTTCCGCACGAGCCTTCCCGACTCGATCTCGAAGAGCGCGAGACGCACGTTCGTGCCGCCGATGTCGCCCGCGAGGATCATCGATCGGCAGGGGCCGATGCCTTCGGCCGCGGAAGATTCTTCGAAAGGGAAAGAGCGGCGGAGTCCGCGAGGATCACGAGTGTCCCGTCGGGGTTGAGGCGCGCGGCCGGCAGCGCCTCGTCGTCCGCGAGGACGCGGGCGAGGGCCGGGGCCTTGTCCTTCCCCGTGACGAGAAGCGCCACGTGGCGCGCGGCGTTCAGAAGGGGCAGCGTGAACGTGACGCGCGACGGAGGCGGCTTCGGCGAGTCGTCGACACGCAGAACGAGCCGCTGCGTCTCGTCGAGGGAAGAATCCCCGGGAAACAGAGAAGCCGTGTGACCGTCCAGGCCAAGCCCCAGGAACACGAGATCGAAACGGGGAATTCCCTTCGAGGAAGACGGGGAGAAGATGGAGAACGCCCCGCGCACCTCGGATTCATAGCGCTCTGCGGCGTCCGGTTCGTCCACGGGGACACGGTGGACGTTCTTCGAAGGGATCGGAACGTGGCGCAGCAGCGCGTCGAAAGCCGCTTCGTCGTTGCGATCCGGATGGCCCTCGGGCACGCGCCGCTCGTCGCCGAAAAAGACGTGCGTGGCTTCCCAATTCACCTTCCTGGCGATCAGCGGTGCCGTCAGGAGCCGGTAACACGCGAGGGGTGTCGTCCCCCCTGCGAGGGAGACGAAGAATCTTCCTCTTTCGGCGACGGCCTGGGCCGCGAGGTTCACGAAGAGAAAAGCCGCCGCATCGGCGACATCGTCCGCCGTGCCGAACGCGAGAACTTCCCTCACGGCCTCCGCCAACGTCTCCCGTCCCTCGCGAGCAGCGCCACGGACGCATCGGGCCCCCAGGTGCCCGCTTCGTAGTTCGGATGGTCGAGAGGCGGGTTGTCGCGCCACACGTCGAGCAGTGGCGTCACGTGCTCCCAGGCGGCTTCGACCTCGTCGCGCCGCGCGAAGAGCGTGGAGTCGCCGTGGATCGCGTCCATGAGGAGCCTCTCGTAGGCCTCGGGCTGCGACGCGCCGAAGAACTCGCTGTAGCGGAAGTCCATCGTCACGGGGTCGATCTTCGTGACGGGCCCGGGCACCTTCGCCCCGAACTTCAGCGCGATGCCCTCGTCGGGCTGGATGCGCAGGACGAGGGCGTTCGGCTCCTGCCGAAGGACGCCGACCTGGCGGAAAAGAGCGATCGGCGGCGTCTTGAACTGGATCGCGATCTCCGTGACGCGTTTCTGGAGCCGCTTGCCAGCCCGGAGGTAGAACGGCACGCCCGCCCAGCGCCAGTTCTCGATCTGCACCTTCCACGCCGCGTACGTCTCGCGGAGGGACATCGGGTTGACGTCCTTCTCCGCGCGATAGCCCACGACCGTCTTCCCGTCCACCGCGCCCGGTCCGTACTGTCCGCGCACGCTGTCGCGCAGGATCTCCTCGCCCGACTGCGGCTGGATGGACCTCAGCACCTTCACCTTCTCGTCGCGCACTGCGTCCGGGTCGAAGGCGACGGGCGGCTCCATCGCGACGAGACACAGGAGCTGGAGAACGTGATTCTGGATGATGTCACGGAGGACGCCGGCCTCCTCGTAGAACTTCCCTCTGTTCTCGACGCCGATGGACTCGGCCACGGTGATCTGCACGTGGTCGACGTAGCGGCGGTTCCATAGCGGCTCGAAAATGCCGTTTCCGAGCCTCAGGACGAGGATGTTCTGCGTCGTCTCCTTGCCGAGGTAGTGGTCGATACGGAAGATCTGCCGCTCGGCGAAGACCTGGGACAGCTCCTCGTTCAGCGCGCGGGCCGTCTGGAGATCGCGCCCGAACGGCTTTTCCACGATGACGCGCGACCAGGGGCCGTCGACCCGGTAGACGAAGCCCGCCTGGCCGAGGTTTTTCACCACGACGCCGATCGAGGAGGGCGGGATCGCGAGATAAAAGAGCCGGTTACCCGGAAGGCCCCGCTCCTTTTCGATCGCCCCGAGGCGTGCCTTGAGGTCGGTGAAGTTCTTCGGAATCGTCAGGTCGCCCCGGAAGAAAAAGAGTCGGGAGGCAAACGAGGTCCATTCCGCTTCCTCGACGGGCTTCTTTCGCGCAAACTCGGCGAGCGCGGCCTTCATCTCGGCGCGGTAGGTTTCGTCGGACTCGCCTGTCCGCGCATAGCCGACGATGGCCGTCGTGGGAGGAAGCTGCTTTTCCCGATGCAGCTCGAAAAGCGCGGGGACGAGCTTGCGCTTGCTGAGGTCGCCAGAGCCTCCGAAGATGACCATCGTCGCGGGGTCGGTCGAAATCGCGCTAGACATCTTGTCCTCTCCGGCGTCAGCGCTTCGCGGACAGAGCCTCGCGGACGGTTCTCGCGATGGCCGGCCCGTCGAGGCCCATGAGCGCATACAGCTCTTTCGCGGGTCCCGACGACGAGTAGAACGTGACGCCCATCTTCCTCACGCGCGCGGAAATGCCGAGGTCGTTGAGGCGGGCCTGTATCCACGTCCCGAGGCCCGTTTTCGGGTTGTGGTCCTCGACGGTGACGACGTTGCCGTGCCGCGCGACGTGTTCGAGGTCGGAGTCCGAGAGGTCGCTCCACGCGGCCACGGACACGAGGTCGACGCGCGTCCCCTCCTTCGCGAGCGCGTTCCAAGCGTCCAGCGCGTACGGCAGCATGTTGCCGGCGCAAACGAGGGAAACGCCGTCGCCCTCGCGGATCCTATCGGCGCGCGTCGGATCGAAGACGTAGTCGCCCGCGAAAAACGGCGTCCCGTCCTCCTTCAGCGCGATCGGGATCTTCGAGCGCCCCATGACGAGCGCGTGGTTCCCGCGATGCGTCGCCATCCACCGCGTGGCGCGGTCGGTCTGGTTCGGATCGGCCGGCGTGAAAACCTTCCAGCCGAACGTGGAGTTCAGAAGAGCGAAGTAGTCGATGGAATGGTGCGTCTTGCCGTCCTCGCCCACGTCGATCCCCGCGTGCGTCACGGCGAGCTTCACGTTCGCCTCGTTGATGTCGTTCAGACGCTGCTGGTTGTAGGACTCGGCCACGCCGAACATCGCGAACTCGCCCCACCACGCGGCGACGCCGGCGAGCGACAGCGCGCCCGTGACGACGGCCGCGTTGTGCTCGGCGATTCCACCCTGGAAGAAGCTCTTCGGAAACGTCTCCAGGAACTTGTCCGTCTTCGTCGAGACCGAAAGATCGCAGTCCAGAACGGCCATCGGGACGCCGGAGGACGCGTGCGCCGCCGCCGAGAGAGCTCCGAGATCGGCGAGCGCGGTGCCGAAAGAGCTCCGGTTGTCGGTTTTCATGTCGGGTGCGTAGATCCGCGGCGCGCCGCCCTCGGGAAGGACGACCGCCTCGTCCGGGCGATGCGGAAGGACGCGGCGCCAGTCGGGCGCGGGCTTCCTCCTCTCGGCGATCCAGTGGTCGAGATCGTCGGCCACGCCCAGGATGGCGAGCGCCTCGCGGCACTTGTCGCCGGGCAGCGCCGCCCCGTGCCACTTGAAGCCCTCCTTCTCCATGAATGGGACGCCTTTCGACATGACCGTGCGACAGGCCACGAGCGTGGGAACGGGTGCGTGGAGTGCCGCGCGCACCGCGCGGTACACGGCTCTGACGTCGTGGCCGTCGATCTCGATGACCCCCCAACCATCCGCCTCCCAGTCGGCGACGATGTGCTGCGGCATGATGTCCGCGTTGCTTCCGGAGAGCTGCTGGTGGTTCCAATCGAGGACGGCCACGAGATTCGTCAGGCCGTAGCGCGCGGCGAAGCGTCGCGCCTCCGAGGGCTGGCCCTTTTGCTGCTCGCCGTCTCCCATTCCACAGAACACGCGCGCGCCATTCCCCTTGATTCTCGCCGCCAGCGCGAAGCCCACGGCAGCCGAGAAGCCCTGTCCGAGATTGCCCGTGCCCCAGTCGATGCCCGGCACGTCCCTTTCGACGTGCCCCTCGAACGGCGAGCCGCCGCGGCGAAAACCCAGGAGAGGCAGGGAGGGGTCGAAATACCCGAGCCGCGCGAGCGCCGCGTACGAGCCGGGAGAAATGTGCCCGTGGCTGATCACGACACGGTCGCGACCCTCCTTGAAAGGATTCTTCGGATCGCAGTTCCCGAAGCCCCACAGGACGAGCAGAAAGTCGAGGGACGACATCGAGCCGCCGGGGTGCCCCGAGGCGGCGAGCGTCGTCATCTTCAGGATGTCGCCGCGCGCGGCGGTCCCGAGAGCGGCAAGACGCGTGACCTGCGCATCCGCGAGCTCGGCGCCGTCGAAGCTGCCGAGGATCACGCCTTCACTCCCGCGGACGCCTTCACGGCCTCGGCGCGGCGCGACTCGATCGCCGCGAGAAGATCCTCGTAGGACTTCGCGAAGAGGACGACACCGTCCTTTTGGAGCTGCTCGCCCACCGCCTCGACGTCGATCCCGATCGCACGAAGGTCATCGAGCGTCTTTTTCGCGTCGGCCACGCCTTCGCGCACCGTGTCTCCCTGCGTCTTGCCGTGATCGAGCAACGCCTCGAGCGTCTTTTCGGGCATCGTGTTCACGGTGTCGGGGCCGAGGAGGTTCTCGACGTAGAGAAGATCCGAGTAGGCGGGGTTTTTCGTGCCCGTGGACGCCCAGAGGGGCCGTTGGACGCGCGCGCCTTTCGCGCGGAGGGCGGCAAACGGCGCGGCGTCGAAAATCGAGAGGAAGTCCTCGTAGACGACCTTCGAGTTCGCGAGACCCGCCTTGCCGAGGAGACTTTCGAGGTGGGTCGTCTCCTTTCCTGCGGCCTTCTGGATCTTCTCGCCGAGGAGCTTGTCGACGAGCGTGTCGACGCGCGAGACGAAGAACGACGCGACCGAGTGGACGCGCGAGGGGTCCCCCCCCTTCGCCGCGAAGTCCAAAAGGCCGTCGAGGTAAGCGCTCGCGACCTCGCGGTAGTGCTTGCGATTGAACATGAGCGTGATGTTGATCGAGATCCCCTCGCTGATCAGGCGGCGGATCGCGGGAACGCCGGCGGGCGTCGCGGGCACCTTGATGAAGACGTTCGGGCGAGAGAGCGCCGAAGAGAGCCGCTTCGCCTCGGCCACGGTCTTCTGGGTGTCGGCCGCGAGCGAGGGCAGGACTTCGAGCGAGATCCACCCATCCACGGGATTTCGGTCGTGCAGCGCACGAAATGCGTCCGCGCCCTCGGCGATGTCCTTTCTGGTGAGCGCATCGTAAATCGCAAAAGCGTCTTTTCCGTCGCGGGCGAGGCGTTCGAGGTGCGCGTTGTAGTCGCCTTCGTTTTTCAGGATGGCCTGGCCGAAGATCGTCGGGTTCGACGTCACCCCGTAGATCGAGCCGGCTTCGATCAGCGACGACAGCCGCCCGGAATGGATCATCTTCGAGGAGATGCTGTCCAGCCACACGGCCTGGCCGCGGCGGCGATATTCGATGGGTGTGCTCATGGCATTGCCTCCCGGACGTGACAGATCGTATTACGACGGGGGACCATAGAAAGGCATCCGCGCGCCGAGAGCGGTCAGCCGCTCCACGATCGCCTCCCGAAGCTCGGGAACCCCGTCTCCGGTCGCCGCCGAGATCCGGATCCCGTCGGCCGCGAGCACGTCCGGGTGCGGGCGGTCGGTCTTGTTGTACGCGAGGAGGATGCGCCGCTTCTCCACACCGAAGCCCGCGATCACCTCCTCGGCGACGGCGCGCTGCTCGGCTGCCTGCGCGGACGACGCATCCACGACGTGGACGAGCAGGTCCGCGTCCTTCACCTCGGCGAGCGTGGACTTGAACGACGCCACGAGCGTGTGCGGGAGCTTGCGCAGGAAACCGACCGTGTCGGCGAGCACGATCGCGCGCCCGCCCACGCCGTGGAGGCGCGCGTGCCGCGGGTCGAGCGTGGCGAAGAGGCGGTCCTCGGCGAATTCCTTCGAGGACGTCAGCCGGTTGAAGAGCGTCGTCTTCCCCGCGTTCGTATAGCCGACGAGCGAGACCGTCGCGACCCGCTTGAGCCCTTTTCGCCTCACGTCGCGCTGCGTCTCGATGCGTGAGAGCTCTTCCTTGAGCTTCGCGATGCGCGTGCGCACGCGACGACGGTCCAGTTCGATCTTCCGCTCGCCCGCGCCGCCCCGGAACGCGCCGCCGCCGCGCTGCTGGGCCAGGCCCTGGGTGGGGCCCGCGAGGCGTGGAAGCTCGTACTGCAACCTCGCGAGCTCGACCTGCGTCATGGCTTCCCGCGAACGCGCGCGGGAGGCGAAGATGCGAAGGATGACGCCCGCGCGGTCGAGCACCTGCGTCGGAAGCTTCTTGTCGAGATTCCGCGCCTGCGTGGGCGTGAGCTCGTCGTCGAACACCGTCCAGCCGACGTGCTGTGCGCGCGCCGCTTCGGCGAGCTCCTCCACCTTCCCCGAGCCGACATACGTCGCGGGGTCGGGCCCGCGGCGCTCCTGGAGCGCGCGCGCGACGACCTGGCCGCCCGCCGTCTCGACGAGGCGCTCCAGCTCGTCGAGCTGGTCCTCGGCCATCTCCCTCGGGATTTCGCGCCCGTAAACACCCACGAGGATCGTGCGACGGGAATCGGGCTTTTCTTCGGGTGGAGGAGGAGTTTCCTTCCCGGGACGTCGCGGGCTCACCGAAGGGATGCTAGCGTAGGAGGCATGAGACGCGCGGCCGGCCCCCCGAACCTCGCCCTCCTCGGCGAGCGTCTCGAGGCCCTGAGGCGCGAGTGGCGCTCGCGCCGGCTCGACTCGGACCCGCTCGTCTTCGCGCACCGCTATGCCGATCCGGCGGATCG
>CALAQS010000155.1 GCA_937888435.1 uncultured Acidobacteriota bacterium | reverse complement strand
AGCAGACGAGCCAGGTCCCTGAGGGCATTTTGCGGTCGAGCTGGGGCTGATTATCGCCCGGGTTGCAGGGGCGCAATGGGAATTGCGATGCCCGCTGGCGCGCACAGACAGCGCCCCCATCGTTCGCGTGCCCCGCAGGTGATAAGGCTCTTACTCCGCGACGGTTAGAACGAGACGGTTCGCCCGTCGTCTTCCGACCTCGAGGGCCCGGTAGTCTCTAACCACCGCGCTCTGAGACATCAGCCCGGGGATCCTTCAGGAAAAGGGCCGGTTTCTCGAACCTAAACCGCGGTCCGGCCAGAATGCCCGTCTACGGAGGGGCCTCGAGAAAGGAGACCGAGGGGCGTGACCCTGGTCTCTACGCGCCACAGACTCCCGGGAAAATCCCATTGCACGCCTACAGAGCGCGGTATCGTCAGATGCCAAAGGGAGGGGAAGATGACCATCGCAGTGACCCGCGACTTTCTTCTCTGGTGTACGGTCATCAACTACGGAGTATTACTGGTGTGGTTTCTGGCTTTCGTGTTCGCTCACGATTGGATGTTTCGCATCCATGGCAAGTGGTTTCACCTGTCCCGTGATCAGTTCGACGCCCTTCATTACGCCGGGATGAGCATCCTCAAGATAGGAATTGTTCTGTTCAATCTGGTCCCTTTTATCGTTCTATCTATCCTTGGCTGAGTCGCGCACGTCGGTCCACTCCAGCGCCCCTCGCCGATCTTCGAGACCGCCCTTCAGGCTGCTCTTTTCAAACCAGCACCAGCAGCAGCGGAGACGGTTAGGGCGACACGATTCGCCGCCGTCGGCCTACCTCCAGCTGCCCGCTAATCCCGAACCACCGCGCTCTGAGCCATCCACCCGGAGATTCCTTCAGGCAGAGGGTCGACTACTCGAACCTAAACCGGCGTCCGGACGCTGGCCTCTACGCGCCGCAGCCCTCCGGCAATCCGATTGCGCCCTTACAGCTGCTATCGTCAGGCGGCTCGGCCTTCCCCCCCACTTTCCGGCGAAGGAGCCCATCGAATGCTCATTACCGTTCTCGCCCTCACGTCGGCGCTTGCCGCCACGACTCCGCAGTCCGACCCCTTCGCTCCGCTTCGTCCCCTTGTCGGTGAGTGGACGAACGTGGAGGGCGGCGGCGAACCAGGCAATGTCAGCGCCGGTGAACTCTCTTTCCGCCTCGAACTAAGCGGCAGAGTCCTGGTTCGTCGCAGCTTCACGGACTTTCCGGCACATGACAATCAACCCGCCCTGCACCACGAAGACCTCATGCTCATCTACGTGGAGAGCCAGTCCATGAGGGCGCTCTACCTGGATAACGAAGGGCACTCTATCCGCTACGCTGTTTCCGTCGTGGGACCGGTAGTCACATTCTTGAGTGAGGAGGCGGCGAGCCCGGCGCCCCGCCAGCGACTTACCTATCGAATCGAAGGGCCGGACACGATCACACTTGCCTTCGACCTTGCAGCACCTGGCGAGAACTTCGTGAACCATGTCCACGCTCGGATCGCCCGGAAGAAGTAGACGACGAGCTCAACGCCGTACGTCCGGCGTCTCGATCACGAAACCGGAGATCCTAATAGTCGTCGGCGCGCACGCAATCATCTACAGCCGTAAACCTGAGGGCTGTAGGGGCGCAATGGGAATTGCGGCTCGTCCTGGCGCGCTGAAACCAGCGTGGCATTTGTTCGGCTTTGATGGGCACGGCGCAGATTTAGCTGACGACGGTGGTGTCGCCGGCCTGCCACGACGGCAGTTCTCATGCCGCCTGAATCTCCGGACGCCCTTTCCCGCCCGCTGGGTGGCGCATCTTTCGGCCCGGCTGGCTTGGCGCGTACAAACCAGCGCGGCGCCCGCCGCGATACCCCCGTGCGCGCATCCATCGACCGACGTTTTCCCCGGGTGTCGCGACGGGCGCGACGCGCGACCAGCGTGCGTCACTTGAGCCCTTCGACAAGATAGAGCACGGAGAGCTTGCGAGTGACGTTGTAGACGAAGGCCCGGGCGTCCGGTGTGACGTAGAGGCCCTGGATCCCCGGGATCCCGACGGGGTCCGCGGGGAGAACCGTGAAGACGCGCGTCCGCCGTCCCGTGGCGAAGTCCACGCGATCCACGTCCGCAGGCACCTTGTTCCGATCCCACACCACCAGACTCGATGAATCCGGGCCCCAACCCGAGATGGCCTCGCCTCGCGGGAGGGAGAAGG
>CALAQS010000154.1 GCA_937888435.1 uncultured Acidobacteriota bacterium | reverse complement strand
TCCGTTAGGATGCGCCCGCGGCGCGCGCCGCGCGGGGGAACTTGATGACGGAGGCGGCGAACAAACGAATCGGCATTCTTTTCGGTATGGAGGACACGTTTCCCTGGGCCCTGATGAACGAGATCAACACGCTCGCGACAAAGAGCGGCGATGCGATCGAATGCGGTCCAGTCAAGATCTCGCACCTCACGCAGGAGCAGTCCTTCGAGGACTCCGTCATTCTCGACCGCATCAGTCACGAGGTTCCCTTTTACAGGACATTTCTGAAGTGCGCCGTCGCGCGCGGCGTGGACGTCGTGAACAACCCGATCTGGTGGTCGGCGGACGACAAGTTCTTCGACAACGTCGTCGCGCTCGCGGCGGGTGTCGCCGTGCCGAAGACGATCCTTCTGCCGCACAAGGAGCGGCCGCCGAACACGACCGAAAAATCCTTCCGCAACCTGGAAATGGTGGACTGGGACCGCGTGTTCTCCTACCTCGGCTTCCCGATCTTCCTGAAGCCCGCGAACGGGGGCGGCTGGAAGGACGTCTTCAAGTGCGACACGGCCGACGAGTTCTTCGCCGCGTACGACAAGACACGGGACCTCGAGATGATGGCGCAGGAGGCGATCGAGTTCACGGACTACTATCGCTGCTACGTCGTGGGACGCAAGCGCGTGCGCATCATGGGATATGCCCCGAACGAGCCGCACCTTCTCCGCTATGCGGCGGCGCGCGGCAAGGCCGTGCCCGCGGCGATGGTCGAACGTGTGACGGAGGGGGCGCTCGCGCTGTGCGACGCCCTCGGGTACGACCTCAACACCGTGGAGTTCGCCGTGCGCGACGGCGTACCCTACGCGATCGACTTCATGAACTGCGCGCCCGACGCCGACGTCGCCTCGGTGGGTCAGGAGAACTTCGACTGGATCGTTCGCACGATGGCCGAATACCTCCTCGATCGCGCGAAACATCCGCGCCCCTTCGAGAGCCTCGGCACCTGGCCGCGGCTTTTGGGCATCGCGAAATGAGCCAGGCGGACCAGGTGAGCTGAGACGTGGGAGCGCCGCGCCCGTCGTTCACCCTCGGGATCGAGGAGGAGTTCCAGATCATCGATCCCGCGACGCGCGCGCTCAAGGCCCACATCCAGGAGCTCTTCGCGGCCGGCGAGCTGCGCCTCAAGGACAAGATCAAACGCGAGTTCCACCAGTCCGTCATCGAGGTGGGAACGGGAATCTGCAAGGACATCGCCGAGGCCCGCGCCGACGTCACGAACCTGAGGAAGGAGCTCGTGGCGCTCACGGGGTCGGCGGGCCTCGCGATCGGCGCGGCCGGAACGCATCCCTTCACGCACTGGTCGGAAGTGCCGATCACGCCGAACCCGCGCTACGAGAGGATTCTCTACGACCTCGGAGCGATCGCTCGGGGAAACCTGATCTTCGGGCTCCACGTGCACGTTGCGGTCGAGCACGACGAGACCCGGATCGCGCTCCAGAACGCCGTGAGGTACTTCCTGCCGCACGTTTTCGCGCTCTCGACGAACTCGCCGTTCTGGTCCGGACGCGACACGGGCTGGAAGAGTTTTCGCGCGAAGGTCTTCGACCGTTTTCCGCGCACGGGGATCCCGGACCAGTATTTCTCGTGGGCCGACTACATGAGCTACATCGAGACGCTCGTAAAGACGAACTGCATCGACGACCCGAAGAAGATCTGGTGGGACGTGCGCCCGCACCCCTTCTTCCCGACGCTCGAGTTCCGGATCTGCGACATCCCGATGCGCGTGGACGAGACGATCTGCCTCGCCGCGCTTTTCCAGGCGATCACCGTGAAGCTCTGGAAGCTGTACGACCGGAACCTCACCTTTCGGCTCTATTCGCGGGCCCTCATCAGCGAGAACAAGACCCGCGCGGCGCGCTTCGGCATCGACGGCTCGCTCATCGACTTCGGGAAGAAGGAAGAGGTGCCGTTCGCCTCGCTCCTCGGCGAGCTCCTCGAGTTCGTGGACGACGTCGTGGACGAGCTCGGCTCGCGGAAAGAGATCGAATACGTCCATACGATCCTCGCGCGCCGGACGGGCGCGGACCGCCAGCGCGAGGTCTACGAACGGACGCAGAGCCTGCCCGCGGTCGTGGACTACATCCTCGAGGAGACGCGCTACGGCCTCGACTGAGGGATTCTTCACGGCGGAGGAAGTCGCGCGCGCGACGGGCGCCTCCCCTGCGGCCGGCGGATCTCTCGCGTTTTCGTCTGTTTCCACCGATACGCGCACGCTCGCTCCGGGCGCGCTTTACGTGGCGCTGAAGGGCGACCTGTTCGACGGGCACGCGTTTCTCGCCGAGGCCGCCGCGAAAGGCGCAACGGCGGCCGTCGTCCGAAAGGGAACGGCGGTTCAGGGCATTCCGCTCTTCGAGGTCGAGGACACGTTGCGCGCGCTCGGCGCGCTCGCGGCTTTTCACCGAAAGCGGTTCTCGATCCCCGTCGCTTCGGTCGGCGGATCGGCCGGCAAGACGACGACGAAGGAAATGGTCGCGGCGATCCTGAGGGTGCGCGGCCCCGCGCTCGCGACGGAAGGCAACTTCAACAACGAGATCGGAGTCCCGCTCACGCTTCTCGAGCTCGGGAGAGAGCACCGCGCCGCGGTCGTGGAGCTCGGCATGTCGACTCCGGGCGAGCTCGCGCGGATCACGGCCATCGCCTGCCCGGACGCGGCTGTTCTGACGCTCATTGCGGCCGAGCACCTCGAGTTCCTGAAAGACCTCGACGGCGTCGCGGCCGCCGAGGGGGAGCTCTATCGGGGGCTCTTGCCCGGCGCAATCGCCGTCGTCAACGCCGACGACGCGCGCTGTGTGGCGCAGGCGGAGCGGGTGGCGAGCGGAGTGAGGAAGATTTTCTTTGGTCGGAGTCCTCTGGCGGACGTCCGTCTCTCTCGGGTGACGGCTCTCGGGGCGGAGGGGATGGAAATCTGCTTGGAAGGGGAAGAGTGGAAGGGCGGCGCGGAGCGTGGGGTTCGTGGCGTCGACCTGCAGCAGAGCAGATTCACGATCAGGCTGAATTTCGTGGGGGAACACAACGCGATGAACGCGGCGGCGGCGGCGGCGTTGGCGCGGGCTCTCTCTTTTTCATTCGAAGAAATCTCTGCCGGCCTTGCCATCGCGCGGCCGTTTACCCATCGATCGCGGCTCGTGGCCGGCGCGGCCGGAATCACGATCCTCGACGACTGCTACAACGCCTCGCCCGCGTCGATGGAGGCCGCGCTCGCGACGCTCACAGGGCTGCGCGTGCGCGGGTCCGGCCGCGCGATCGCGGTTCTCGGCGACATGCTGGAGCTCGGAGCCTTCGAGGAAGAAGCTCACCGCGGCCTCGGCCGCGGCGCGCGGGAGCGAGTGGACATTGCCGCGTTTTTCGGCCCCCGGTCTCTTCATTCATTCGAAGAATTCTCTTCTTCCGCTTCTTCTCCCTCGGCGCACTTCACGGAAATCGAGCCGCTTCTCGCCTGGCTTCGCCCGCGCCTTCAGCCGGGCGACACCGTCCTCGTGAAGGGGAGCCGCGGGATGAAGCTCGAGCGCGTCGTCGACGCGCTCTCGAAGGAGGCCCCATGAGAGGTGCTGGGCCCCTCACTTCCCCGCGAGGACTCGCTCCACGGCGTCGATCATCGGCGGGCTCTTGAGGCCGGCTTTCCGTCCCTCGGCGAGCGCCTCGTCACGCGGCTTTCCCCTGAGCCCCTCGACGACCGCGATCACGCCGCCCACGCGGTTCGAGCTCGAGCAGTAGAGGAGGACGGGACCGGCCTTCGCATCGTCGAGGATCGCGGCGACCTTCCTCGCGTCGTCCACGCGGAACGCCTCGGGCGATATCGGAACCGACACGAACGTCAGCCCCTGCCCTTCGACCGCTTTGCGGGCGGCATCGACTCCCTCGGCGGGCTGCCGGAGATCGATCGCCGTGCGAAAGCCCAGCTCCTTCAGCTTCGCGAGCGTCTCGACCGAGGGCTTACCGGCGGTCGCGAGCGCCGCGCCGGCCTTTCGGTAGTTCAGGGCCTCTTCCGGTTTCAGAGTCTCGGGAATCCCCGCGGCGGCCGCGAGGAAGACGAAAACGGTGGCGAAAGCGAGGGTGAGTGCCCGCGGCGCGATTCGACGCATGACGGTCCTCCGCGGGGAATCTTACGGCGCGAGAGCCGAGCGTGCCGCGAGGCCGGCTCGGCACGCGCTCAAGGCAACGTCTGCGAGCGGACGGCCTTTTCCTGGTCGGCGCGGAACTCACGCAGCTTTGCGCGGAGGTTCGGATCGGCGACCGCGAGGATGGCGACGGCGAGCAGGGCGGCGTTCACGGCGCCGGGCTTTCCGATGCCGAGCGTTCCGACGGGGACGCCGGCCGGCATCTGAACCGTCGAAAGGAGCGAGTCGAGGCCTTTCAGGGAAACGCTTTCCATCGGGACGCCGAGCACGGGCAGGACCGTATGCGAGGCGAGGACGCCCGCGAGATGCGCGGCGCCGCCGGCGGCGGCGATGATCACGGCGAGACCGCGCTTCTCGGCGCTCGCGGCCCACTCGGCGGTGAGCTTCGGGCTCCGGTGAGCCGACATGACGCGGCACTCGTGCGCGACGCCGAAGCGCGTCAGCAGCTCGTCGGCGTGCTTCATCGTCTCCCAGTCGGAGGTCGAGCCCATGACGACACCCACGAGAGGGCCGGCAGGGCGGCTCGGGCGGCCGGCCTTTTTCATGGGCGCGATCCTACCGTGAGGGCTCAGGCGCTCCAGAAGCGGGCCGTCTCGGCGGCGAACTCGTCGAAGCGTCGCGGCGGGTGTCCGAGGAGGGCGGTCAGGCGCGCGACGTCGTCCGGCGTCGCCTTGAGGCCCTTCTCCTGGAAGAACCCGTACATGAGCTTGAAGTCGAAGACCATCCACGCGGGAAGGAACGCGAGCGACTGCTTTTCCCACGCGTCGAGGTCGTTCCCGCCGTACGCGATCTTGCGGCCGAGGACGCCGCCCCACGTCGCGGCTGTCGCCGTCGCCGTCAGGACGTCCGGACCGACGAGGTTCACCGTCTCGCCGTTCGCCGCGCCCGCCGTGAGGGCGATCGCGGCGGCCTCCGCGATGTCGCGGACGTCCACGCGCGAGAGGCCGACGTCGCCGAAGGGCTGCGGGTAGACGTCATACCCGAGCATGGCGTCTTTGTACCAGGTGTCGTTCTGGAAGAAGTTGTTCGGCCGGAGGATCGTGAACGGGATTCCGGAGGCCTTGAGCGCCGCTTCGACCGGCAGCTTCGCCCCGAAGTGCGGGAGGTGGGGCGCCTCGTCCACGCGGTGGACGGAGAGGTAGACGACTTTCTTCACACCGGCCATCCGCGCGCCGTTCACGGCCATGAGGCCCTCGTGACACTCGGTCGCGCTGAGGGCGTTGAGTAGGAAGACGCCGTCCATACCGGCGAAAGCCGACCGCACCGTGGCGGGATCGAGCAGGTCGCCGGCAACGGCCCTCACGCCTGGAGGGAGAGGCTTTTTCGGGTCGCGCGTCAAGACGGAGACGTCCGCGCCCTTTCCGAGAAGCTCCCGGACGACCTGGGATCCGACGGTGCCCGTGCCTCCGAGAACGAGGACCTTCATGGTCACTTCCCCATGTGCTGGATGATCGCATCTCCGAAGCCGCTGCATGACACTTCGGTGGCGCCCTCCATCTGGCGCGCGAAGTCGTACGTGACCGTCCGGGCCGCGATCGCCCCGTCCATGCCCTTCAGGATGAGGTCGGCAGCTTCGTTCCAGCCCATGTACCGCAGCATCATCTCGCCCGACAGAACGACGGAGCCCGGGTTGACCTTGTCGAGGTTCGTGTACTTCGGCGCCGTGCCGTGCGTCGCTTCGAAGATGGCATGGCCGGTCACGTAGTTGATGTTCCCTCCCGGCGCGATCCCGATGCCCCCGACCTGCGCGGCGAGGGCGTCCGAAAGATAGTCGCCGTTGAGATTCATCGTCGCGATGACGTCGAACTCGTCCGGACGCGTGAGCACCTGCTGGAGCGTGATGTCGGTGATCGCGTCCTTGACGAGGATCTTCCCGCCCGCGAGCGCCTCCTTCTGCTCGGCGTTCGCGGCGGCCTCGCCCTTCTCCTTCTTCGTCCGCTCCCACTGGTCCCAGGTGTAAGTCTGGGCTTTGAACTCGCTCTCGGCGAGGGCGTAGCCGTAGTTACGGAAGGCGCCCTCCGTGAACTTCATGATGTTGCCCTTGTGGACGAACGTGACGCTCTTGCTCTTGTGCGTGATCGCGTACTGGATCGCGGAGCGAATGAGACGCTCGCTGCCCCCCTTCGAGATGGGCTTCACGCCGAAGCTGGTCGTCTCGGGGAAACGGAGCTTCTTGTACTGCGCCGGGAAGTTCTCCTTCAGGAACGCGGCGACCTTCCTGCCCTCGTCGGTTCCAGCGGCGAACTCGATGCCCGCGTAGATGTCCTCGGTGTTCTCCCGGAAGATGACCATGTTCACCTTTTCGGGATGCTTGACGGGCGAGGGCACGCCCTGGAACCAGCGCACGGGGCGCAAGCAGACGTAGAGGTCGAGGAGCTGGCGCAGCGCGACGTTCAGCGAGCGGATGCCGCCGCCGATGGGCGTCGTGAGCGGCCCCTTGATGCCGACGAGGTACTCGCGGAACGCCTCGATCGTCTCGTCCGGGAGCCACGTCTTCAGCTTGTCGAACGCCTTCTGACCCGCGTGGACCTCCATCCACTGGATCTGCCTCTTGCCCCCGTAGGCCTTCGCGACGGCGGCGTCGAGGACGCGCACGGCAGCGCGCCAGATGTCCGGTCCGACGCCGTCACCCTCGATGAAAGGAATGATGGGCCGGTCGGGGACCTGGAGCTTCCCGCCCGAGATCGTGATCTTCGCTCCCGCTGCGGGAACCGTGGGCTTGGCGCTGGACATGGCTGACCTCCTTCGTGGGCGCGAATCATAGGTGAACGGCGGCCAAACGACCGGTCCCTGATGCATCTGCACCGGTCTCCCGCCGGGCCCGCCGGAACCATGTTTTCCATAAGCCCTGGTTTTTCCCCGCGGGCCCATAGAAAGGACGTTTCATGGCGAAGCACACGACGGAAGTTCTCGATAAGAAGGCCGACCTCGCCGGCCCGGGCATCGGAAGCTACGAGGATCTGGAGAAAGATCTCCCGACCGACTACACGCCGCTTCTCGACCCGAAACAGACGCAGCGGGCGATCACGTCCGTCAAGCGATATATCGAAGACGGCCTCTGCCGCGAGCTTAACCTCATGCGGGTGGAGGTCCCCCTCATCGTCGACGCCGAGAGCGGCGTGAACGACTACCTCGACCGTGACGGCTCGCGCGGACCCGTGACGTTCCATATCGCGAACGACAAAGACCGGCACGCGATCGAGGCGCAGGTCGTCCAGGCCGCGACGAAATGGAAGAGGATCGCGCTGAAGCAGTTCGGGATGAATCCCGGCGAAGGCCTCGTCACCGACATGCGCGCGGTCCGCAAGGACTACTTCCTCGATCACGACCACAGCGCCTACGTCGATCAGTGGGACTGGGAGAAGGTCATCACGCCCGCCGAGCGCAATCTCGACTTCCTCACGAAGACCGTCGAGGGCATCTGGAAAGTGATTGTGGGTGCCGAGGACTTCGCGCTCGACACCTGTCCGGACCTGAAGAAGAAGAAGCTTCCGCGCCTGCCCGAGAAGCTCGCCTTCCTGCACGCCGAGGAGATCCTCGATAGGTTCCCCGACCTGCCGCGCAAGGCGCGCGAGACCGCGATCCTGAAGGAGCACCCAGCGGTCTTCATCTACGGCATCGGCTGGACGCTGAAGGACGGCTATCCGCACGAAATGCGCGCGGCGGACTACGACGACTGGGTCACGCAGACGCACACGCAGGACGGCCGCGTGATGCACGGCCTGAACGGCGACATCCTCGTCTGGAACCCGATCACGAAGCGGCGGCACGAGCTCTCGTCCATGGGCATCCGCGTGAACGCCGAGACGCTGACGAAGCAGCTCGAGCTCACGCACCAGCTCCACTTCCTGAAGTTCCCTTATCACCAGGGGATCGTGAATGGCACGCTCCCGCTCTCGATCGGCGGCGGCATTGGTCAGTCGCGGGTCCTGATGCTCCTCCTCCGAAAGGCGCACCTCGGCGAGGTCAGCGTCACGGTGTGGCCGAAGGTCCTGAAGGAGATGTGCGCGAGGCGCAACATCCACGTCATCGAGTAGCCGGAACGGGGATCCGGGAGTCCTCGCCGGGCTCCCGGATCGCTTCCCGCGTCAGGAACGGTCCGGCCGGAGCCGTCGCTCCCGCGGGTACGGGAAGACGTCCACGATCTCGCCCGCGCGCTCGCGGCGCTGGATGTCGAGCCAGAAGCGCACCCCGAGGAGGTCGGAGTGGCGCTCGAGGAAGGCCTCGTGAGCGGGGCCGCGCAGGCCCATGAACGTCAGAAACTCCTCGGGGAAGACGTCGCCCGGGCCCACCCAGAACGGCGGCTGTTCGCCGACCCAGCCGACCTCCTCCAAGTCGGGCGGCAGCTCGCGGAAGTTCACGTCGGTGAGGAAACAAATCTCGTCATAGTCGTAGAAGACGACGCGCCCGTGACGCGTCAGACCGAAGTTCTTTGGGAGCAGGTCGCCGGGGAAGATGTTGGACTTCGCGAGGTCGCGGATGGCCTCCCCGAAGTCGACCGCGGCGTTGCGGGCCGTTTCGGCCGCGGCGTCGCGGAGAAAGATGTCGAGAGGCGTGAGCCTCCTCTCGGTGAAGAGGTGATGGAGAACGACCTCGGAGCCGCGCCTCTCGACCGTTTCTGCGGCTCCGGCGAGGAGCCGCTCGAGAAGCCGTGAGTCGAAGCGCGAGGCCGGGAACGAGAGATGCTCGAACTCCTGGACGTCCTCGAGGCGTCCCGCGCGCGTGTGGTGGAAGACGAGCCTGTACTTGTCGAGCACGTCCTGACGCCCCGTCGTCTTCGGCGGGGCGAATGAGTCGCGGATGACCTTGAAGACGACGTCGTAGGAAGGAAGCGTGAAGACGAGCATGACCATGCCTGCCGCGCCGGGCGCCTCGACGAAACGGTCTTCCGATGAGGCGAGGTGGCGGAGGAGATCGCGGTAGAGCTCGGTCTTGCCGTGCTTGTTGAACCCGAGCGCGGTGTAGAGCTCGCCGACGGGTTTCTTCGGCATGAGGGCCTTGAGGAAGGCGACGAGAGCAGCCGGTCTCGGGCACTCCACGTGGAAGTACGAGCGCGTGAAGCTGAACACGATCGAGGCCTCGTCCTCGTCGGCAAGGACGGCGTCCACCGTGACGCGCCCGTCGCGGTTCAGGAGGGCAACGACGAGCGGGAGCGTTTGGTCTCCGCGGTGCACGCGCCCGATGAGGTAGGCCCCCTTGCTCCGGAAGAAAACGGGCCGGAGCATCTCGAGGGAATCGAAGTGAGGCGCCCCCCAGACCTCTTCGAGCGCCGCGTCGAGCTTCTCCGCACCGAGCGCGGCATCGCGCGCGAGGTCCTCCCAGCCCGCGGCGAACGGGACCGCCGAGAGCGCCCGCTCGAGGATGACCCGTGTCCCGGCGCTCCCGGCGAACGAAACGAGGAACGCGGCCGCCGCGTCGAGCGGGAGCGACGGGGGCTCGGACGAAACGAACTCGGCGCGGGAATCCACCCCCACCGTGTGGAAGATCCGGCGGGAAGCCGAGTTGAAGAAGGTCTCGGCAAGCTCGAGATCCTGCCGCCCGGCGGCAAGTCGCGCGAAAAGAGTCTTCATTTCTGCCCAGAGCGCGACATCCGAGACTCCCTCGCCGAAAAGCGCCTCGAGATCCCGGATCGTGGGGTCGAGCCTGTGGCGATAGAGCTCGAGGCGCTCCAGGGCGTCGGCCCGCGTCCCGTGCCAATCGCGCTCCGAGAAACGCGCAGGCGCCCGGCGCGTGATCTCGCCGAAGGCACGCGTGTACTCCTCGTACGCGCGAAGCAGCCACGCGGCGCCGGTTTCGGCGCGCTCCCCGCTCGTCGGCGCATCTCGGCGGCGTAGAGCCGGGGGCTTCCTCATGGGGCGGAATGCTAGCGCGGGCTCTCCGGGCGAACTTCAATAAGATCATCGCCGTGGAAAAGGTCGCGGAAACGCCGTCGGGCGCGATCTTTTCGACTTTTCGCGAAGCCCTGCATGGCTCGCACGGCGACTTCACCGAGGGCCCGATCGGCCGGGCGGTCATCCTCCTCGCGGTCCCGATGGTCCTCGAGATGGCCCTCGAGTCGGTCTTCGCGGTCGTGGACGTGTTCTGGGTGTCGCGCCTCGGTGCCGCGTCGATCGCGGCCGTGGGCCTCACGGAGTCGATCCTCGCCCTGATCTACGCGCTCGCGATCGGCCTCGCGATGGCGGCGACGGCGATGGTCGCTCGCCGGATCGGCGAGCGGGACCGCGAGCGCGCCGCGTGCACTGCCGTGCAGGCGATCGCGCTCGGCCTCTTCGTCGCCTTGCCGCTCGGCGCGCTCGGGGCGTTCCTCGCCCCGCGCCTCCTCGCGCTCATGGGCGCGACTCCCGATGTCCTCCGCGTCGGCTCGCGCTTCACGGCCGTGATGCTCGGCGGCAACGTCGTGATCGTGCTCCTCTTCCTCATCAACGCGATCTTCCGGGGCGCCGGCGACGCGGCGGTCGCCATGCGCGTCCTCTGGATCGCGAACGCGATCAACCTCGTGCTCGACCCGTGCCTCATTTTCGGCTGGGGCCCGTTCCCGGCGCTCGGCGTCACGGGGGCGGCCGTCGCGACGACGACGGGCCGCGGCATCGCGGTCGTCCTTCAGCTCGTGACGCTCGCCCGCGGGACCGGGCGCCTCGCGGTCAGGCGGGAGCACCTCCGCCTCGACCCGAAAACGATGGTCTCGCTCCTCCGCCTCTCGGGCAGCGCGATCGTCCAGTCTCTCGTCGGGACCGCGAGCTGGATCGGGCTCGTGCGCATCCTCGCGAGCTTCGGGAGCGCGGCGCTCGCGGGCTACACGATCGCGATCCGCATCGTCATCTTCGCGCTCTTGCCGTCCTGGGGCATGTCGAACGCGGCGGCCACGCTCGTGGGCCAGAATCTCGGCGCGAAAAAGCCGGACCGCGCCGCCCGGTCGGTGTTTCTCGCGGGCCTCTACAACATGGCGTTCCTCGGCGTCGTCGGGATCGTCTTCGTGGCGGTTCCGGGCGCTCTCGTCGGTCTCTTCACGCAGGACCCCGCCATCCGGCCCATCGCGACGCAGGGCCTGCGCATCATCGCGGCGGGGTTCCTCTTCTACGCCTGGGGCATGGTGCTCGTGCAGGCGTTCAACGGCGCGGGCGACACCTGGACGCCCACCGTAATCAACCTCTTCGTCTTCTGGCTCTGGGAGATCCCGCTCGCGTACCTCCTCGCGGTGCGCGCCGGCTTCGGCCCGCGCGGCGTGTTCCTCGCGATCGCGATCGCGTTCTCGACCCTCGCGGTCGCCGGCGGGGTTCTCTTCCGGCGCGGAAAGTGGAAGGAGAAGAAGGTCTAAACTCCGCGCCCATGCATCCGGAGTTTCGCGCGGCGTTCAACGCGGCGTTCACGCCCGCGCTCGCGTCGGCGTATGCGCGGGATCTCGCGCGACGAGCGGGCTCGGAGCCTGGCTTCCGCCTCGCGGAAACGCCGGTTTTCCTGACGAAAGAGCTCGCGGCCGCGCTCGCGGACGGGGCGCGCGCGATCGTCGCGCAGCTTTCGAGGCCGGAAGCGCTTCTTCGCATGAAGAAGGCGATCCCGGCCCGCTGGGCGGCGCCCGGGATGGACGCGCTGCCCTCGCTCGCGCAGGTGGACTTCGCGATCGTGAAGGGGAAGGACGGGCGCCTCGTCCCGCGTCTCATCGAGCTGCAGGGCTTCCCGTCGCTGTCGGCGTTCGAGGTGCTCCAGTCGGACGCCTGGAACGAGGCTCTCTCACGAGTGGACGGTCTCCCGAAGGCGACGTGGAGCCCGTACTTCTCCTTCCTTTCACGAGACGGTTTTCTCGCCCTCCTGAGGCGCACGATCGTCGGCGACACGGACCCCGAGGAAGTCGTCCTTCTCGACCTCGACCCGGAGAAGCAGAAGACGGCGATCGACTTCTCCGCGACGAGAAGCCTCCTCGGCATAGACGCCGTGGACCCGCGAAGCCTCGTCAAGGAGGGAGCGCGGCTCTTGCGCGTGAAGAATGGACGCCGCCTCCCCGTGAAGCGGATCTACAACCGCGTCGTCTTCGACGAGCTCATCAAAAAAGATCTCGAGCTGCCCTTCGACTTTTGCGACGACCTCGAGGTGAAGTGGGTCCCCCATCCGAACTGGTACTGGACGTGGTCGAAATACTCGCTCCCGCTCCTCACGCACGAGACGGTGCCGAAGTCCACGTACCTCTCGGAGCTTGGCGCCGTTCCGAAGGACCTCACGGAGCGGTACGTGCTGAAGCCCCTCTTCTCCTTCGCGGGGGGCGGCGTGAACGTGGACCCGAGGCCCGAGGATCTCGCGCGCATTCCCGAACGTGAGCGCGGCTCGTGGTGCGTGCAGGAGAAGATCGCGTACGACCCGTGCGTCCTCGCCGTGGATGGCGGCGGCGTGAAGGTCGAGGTGAGGATGATGTTCTTCCGGCCGGACGCCGACGAGGCGCCCACGCTCGGGCTCAACCTGTGCCGGCTGTCGCGCGGCAAGATGCTGGGCGTGGATTTCAACAAGGACTTCACGTGGGTGGGATCCTCGGTGGCCCTGCAGCCCGCGTGAAGGCTCGTGCGCGGACGCATATCCGCGCACGCCTAGAATCAGACAAGGAGGGCGGGATGAACTTTGCGATTCCAGTCGGTACGTCCTTCGTGCGGCGCGACGTCGTCACGAAAGAGCAGACGGTCGGGCACTTCGTGCCGGGGATGCCGGAGGTCTACGGCACCCTGATGCTCATCCTCCACATGGAGACCGCGGCCGCCGACGCGATCCAGCCGTATCTGCCGGAGGGCTGGGTCTCGGTGGGCATCGAGGTGAACGTCACGCACCTCGCGGCGACGCCGGTCGGCGCGACGGTGACGTCGAAGGCGGTCGTCACCGCGGTCGGCGAGCGCGACGTGACGTTCGCGGTCGAGGCGCACGACGGCGTGGATCTCATCGGCTCGGGCACGCATCGCCGCGCGCCCGTCGAGGTCGCGCGCTTGATGAAGCGGGT